>JBOHQX010000288.1:0-56564 GCA_050732395.1 bacterium | reverse complement strand
CAGGGATCTTGGTTGACTCGGGCACAGTGCCGATTTCAGGCCTAGGTGCCGAATCTACCAAGATGCCTTCTGCATGACAGAATGAGGTTTCCGGATAGGCTCTTAGGTTGCCACTCGGATTTGAGAGGGAAGATACGTTGAAAGAATGTAGCGACTCAGCGCCTTACTTCGATTTTTCAAGGTTTGTACCGCAATAAATCACAAAGAGCATTGGGCAAGATGATCTCACTACTCACAACATCCCCTCCCGCTTCCGCAAAAACCATTCAACCGCCAAGGTCAGCAACAACACGAACAAGACCGGCCACTTTCCCCAGAAAGCGTAGTCGCGCGACTCGTATTTGATCACGGGGTCGAGCGGCAGGCGCGCCACGGCTTGCTCCAAACTATCCGGCGGGAGATAAGCGCCGCCGCTCGCTTCGGCAAGCTGGCGCAACAGCGGCTCATTCACACGCGTTTGTAAGAACTCCGAGCTGAACGGCTCGACAGAAAATTTGCCCGAATCTTCACCGAGATTTTTACCGGATAGCTCCGCCGCGCCACGAAATTGATATTCGCCACCACTCAAGACTTGCAAGCGCGCACGATAAAGTCCGCTGCCGGCATCCTGGAGAATCAAATCCTGTTGCCATTGCGGGCCGGAGAGCTGCACCTGCACCTGCGCGCCTTCGAGCGGGACGTAGTCTTCGCGATACACTTGCGCCAGCAACTCCACCTGCTCGCCGCCGCGGTAGATTTCCTTGTTGCTGCTGATGCGCACCAGCTTGGCGTCCTCTTTCGTCACCATCCAGCGCACCAGGCCGCGCACGATTTGATCGTAGAGCCCGGTCTTACCCTCGACAGTTTGCAGCATCAAATGCCAGCGCCACAAACCGTAAGAAAAAATCGCCAGGGTTTTTCGCGCGGCATTCTTTTGCGCCAGCCACAAGGGCTCGCCGGCAGACTGCTTGCCACCGCCACGGTAGGCGCTCATCAACACTTCACTGCCGGCCATGGCCTGAAGGGCATGCACGTTCGTGAACAGCGGCGGTAAATCGTCACCGGTAGTATTTGCCTCCACCAACGGGCGAGTGACCGGATGCGCCAGGCCGCCTGCCTCCAGGTGCAACGACATGCTGCGCTCGTTCATCAATGCGGGAACATTGGCTAAGGGCAATGCGCTGCGCCATTGCCACAGCATGGCGGGATCGACGTTCGGTCCGTGCACGTACAGAAGGGGCTTGCCGTGCTCGGTCAATTGCGTTTTGATCATTTCCACCAACGCGCGCTCAGTGTCGCGCAGCGGAAAATCAATCGTGATGACGCCATCGACCTGTTTCCAGGAATCGGAATTTCCGAACGCCGGCAGAGCCTGGCCGGCGGCATTATAAAAGCCGCCGCCCGGGCGTTGCACGAAGCCGCGCACGTGGTAATTGGGATCCCCCGCCAACGCTCGTTTGAGAAATGCATAATCGGCGGAAGGCCCACCCGCAAAAACCCAAAGATTGAGCTTGCTTTTCAACACGCGTACATAAAACACGCGGCGATTGTTTTCCAGGGTTTGTTCGCCGGCAAGCGTATCCAACTTCACCGTGTAGCGATTGAGGCCGAGCTGCGTGGGCGTGAGCGTGATCTTTGCCGTGGTTTGGGTATTGTCCGCGGGGAGCTCAACCTCCTGCGTCGCAATTTCCTGCTCGCCAGCAAAAACACGCAGCCTGGTTTTTTGTCCAGCAAATCCGGCCGCGGCTATGGAGATTTCCACCGGCAACTGCGTTTCGGCATAGGCAATCTCGTTGGTCACAACTTCGCTGATCATGGCGTCACGCGCCTGGAGGTCGGAGCCCAGGCGAACGGTGAGAATGGGCAGGCCGTAGTTCTCCGCCGTGCGCGCGGGATTGGCACCGAGATTGTGCGCCCCGTCGCTCAACATCACCACTGCGCGATATGACTTTCCCGCCAGTTTCTCTTTGGCCGCCTGTAACGCCTCGGACAAGTCGCTGCCGTCGCCGTTAAATGAAATATCCTGCAGCGAACCCGGCGAGACAGTTTGCAAGCTGTCGCTGAAAGCGAAAAAAGAAACTTCCGCATGCTTGCCCAATCGTTCTAACCAGGGTAGCGCCAAAGCGGCGCGCGCCCGATCCGCACGTGTGCTGCCGGAGTCGGCCAGGCCCATGCTGGCGGAGCGATCGATCAAAATCGCAACGACCGGTTTTTGCGCCCTTTGAAACGCCAATCCCAGAATCGGTTCGAGCAGAAGCAGCAGCGCCGCTGCCAGCGCCAACCCGCGCAACGCCGCCAAAAACCGGCGCAGGGCGTGGGTGACGGGTGGCGTGGTGCGACGATAGATGAACCACGTGAACAAAAATGCGCACAGCAGGAACAGAACGGGATAAACGGCGGAAACGGAGAATTTTAGGTCAAGATTCATGCGTAGGTGCTCAGGCGATTACTAAAATAAACTCACGCAGAGCTTCGCAAAGGTTCGCAGAGACTTACCCGCCGGCAGAGTCGCAAAGGAACGAGAGGAAAATCTCTGCGCAATCTCTGCGTATTCTTTGCGTGAGACATAAACTTTGCAACGAAAAGAGAACCGCAACGAAGGGGCTAACATGACAAATTCAAAAACAATTAAGCCAACCTCAAACTCGGTTGTGGTGAAATACGAAGATCTTCCTCGGAAAACAGACGCTTTGAGCCCCGATCGCGTTTAAAATAGAATTCCGCAGCGGCAGCGATCATCGCGGCGTTGTCGGTGCAATAAATCGGTCGCGGATAGAACAACTTGAAGGCACGTTGTTTCCCCAGCTCGCCCAGCGCCGCACGCAGCGGTTCGTTGCATGCCACGCCGCCAGCCATGGCAACCGCAGCCACCGGCCAGCGCTCATGCGCGCGGGCGGTCGTTTCTACCATGGCCGCGATCAGCGCTTTTTGAAACGAAGCGGCAACGTCCGCCTTGAGCCGGGCAAGCTCGGGAGATTCGACCACGGATTGGCCACCACTCCCGGACAAGGCGCCGTGATCACGCAGATGATACAACACCGCCGTCTTCAGGCCGCTGAAACTAAAGTCAAAGGGCGCGCCTTTCAGGCGTGCAATCGGAAAAGAGATGGCCTCGGCTCGGCCGGATTGTGCCAGCTTTTCAATCTGCGGCCCACCGGGATAGGGTAATCCCAGCAGACGGGCGACCTTATCAAAGGCTTCACCCGCAGCGTCGTCTTGTGTTTCTCCCAGAATTTCATAATCACCCCAAGCCTTCACCAGCGCCAGGATCGAATGGCCGCCGGAGATGATCAGCACCAGAAAGGGCGGCTGGGGGCCGCCAGGGTCAACATTGTTCGAAAACAGATGGCCTTCGAGATGATTGATACCGAGCAGGGGCAGCTTCAAATCCAGCGCCATGCCCTTGGCGAAACTGACGCCCACCAGCAGCGAACCGATCAGGCCCGGGCCGTAAGTTACCGCGAGGGCCTGCAAATCCTTCGATTGTACTTGGGCACGCGCCAACGCCGTGCGTACCACGCCGGAAATATGGCGCAGGTGCGCACGTGAGGCCAGCTCCGGCACTACGCCGCCGTATTGCTGGTGGATTTCCTGCGAGGCAATAACGTTGGCAAGCAACCGGCCACCGGCCATGATCGCGGCGCAGGTTTCATCACAGGAAGTTTCAATCGCGAGCAGAGGCATCGTGGTTGCGTTCCATCATCAATTTGAACAAAGCCGGCCTGAGGTTGCGGCAGCGCACCCCCGGCGGCGCTTCAATGACGAGAGCATGACCGGCGGCTTCGGTCGATCGAATGCGCGCGTAGTCAATATAGGCGGATATGTCTTCGCGCTTCAGGTGCATCAGCAGGCGTTCGCCGCCTTCGACGGTCAACGCGACGGTCGAGGGCACGGCGGACACTTTCAAGTGTGAAGGCACATTCCGCACACGAACGGGAATCTCCCGCAAATTCAATTCGATTATTTTTTGCACTTCGGCGGAAAGGCGAACGGATTCGACCGGCAGCGCGATTTTCATAGAATCCGGAAAGGCTTGCAAGGCAATGCTCTCCTCGAAGCTGTTGTGCACATTGCGGAACTCGCGCGGTACCGTTTGCACCTCTTGCAGGGTCCTGACGAATTCGTCGGGCCCGGCGATGGTGAGGGAATCCGGCTCGAGCTCGATCTCGCCCACCAGCGTATAGCCGGGTGGCATGTGCAGCTTAACCGCCGGCCTGATCGGCACGACTTTCTCGCGTAAGCCTCCGAGCTTGATGGTGATCGCATGCGGCGCCAGCACCTGTGTGGCCGTAACCGGAATGCCGCGCCGCCCAAGTTGCACCATCGTGTGTGTCAGCTCGATCTCGGATTGATTGTGAACATGAGACAGATCGATTTCAATGTAAGCATCGCGATAGAACAACTGCGCCAGCAAGAATTTCCCTTTTCCGTGAAAGCGTACTTTCGCCTTTGCCGGCACTTCCTGTACGATAATTCTGTTTGCCGGCAAATTGGTGAAGAGAATGGGCACTTCGGCATCATAACTGTAATCACTTTCCGTGGCCACAACCAGCCAGAAAATCGAGGCCATGATCAAGGCGATGAGCTTGATACGGGGATTTTCGAAGAAGGTGCCCATGTCTGCAATGCTGACGCTTTAAGCGATTAAAGAACCAAACATTGAATAAAATTCAAGAAGCCAAAACTTAAAAATCGCCCACGGCATTGCACTCGCACGGAAAGTAAGACAAAGATCTTCTCTTCCGTGGCAGTTCCATTTCCGTGGGAGGAAAGCAGGCTCCAGATCGCCCAACAAACAAATAGGGCATCTACCGTCTCCTCGCAATTCTTCGCTTCAGCCAAGTGGGCTTCATGAGATTGAGACGGCGGACACCCTATTTCGCTTTTTGCAGCCAAAAACGGCTCGTGCCGGCAAGGTTACTGCTTCACTACCCAAAGCTTGATTCGGCTTTCAATTTCGGGATGCAATTTTACCGGCACTTCGTAGATTCCCAGCGCTTTCACCGGTTCTTCCAAAATGATCTTGCGCTTGTCCAGGCTAAAGCCTTTGACCGCGAGCAAATCCGCGATATCCTGATTCGTCACCGAGCCGAAGACGCGATCGTCTTCGCCCACCGGCAAAGTGGCGGTGATGGACACGCCGTCCATTTTGGCTTTCAATACTTCCGCTGATTTTTTCTCTTTTTCCTTGAGGCCTACCAGGCGCTTTTTTTCTTGCTCGAAGATTTTCAGATTGCGCTCGTTCGCTTCAAACGCGAGGCCGCGGGGCAGCAGAAAATTACGGGCGTAGCCGTCCTTCACGTTGACGATCTTGCCGGCCTCGCCGAGGGATTCGAGATTCTGTCGCAATAGAACTTTCATTGGGATCTCTTTCGTTTCATTAGCGCGTTTGATCGAACACGAACGGAATCAATGCCAAAATGCGTGCGCGCTTGAGGGCGGTTACCAGCATGCGCTGGTGGTTGGCGCACGTTCCGGAGGTGCGGCGCGGAATGATTTTGCCTTGCTCCGTCACGAAACGCACCAGGCGTTTTTCGTCTTTATAATCAATGTAGATTTCGTCCTCTTCACAGAATCTGCAAATGCGTTTTTTCTTCATCATGATGACGTCTCTCACAGTTTGAGATTATCGTAGCCAAAGTTAAATTCATTTTTGGGTTCGGCCGCTGGCGCATTTTTGGGCGCAGGGGCCGCCGGCGCGGGCGCATGGGTCCCCGGCCGTGAGGCTTCTTCCGAGAATTCGTGCAGGACGCTGTCGAATTCCTCGTCGCTGGCCACCGCCTCATGGGCGTCGGCCCGCTTATTCAGGAATTGGATGCGCCGCGCCTTGATCTCGACCACGTTGCGCGTGGAGCCATCTTCATTTTTCCACGTCCGGCTTTGCAGCTCGCCGTCCACCAGCACGGCACTGCTTTTGTGCAAGCTTTCGGCGCAACTTTCCGCCAGTTTGTACCAGGCCACGACGCCGACGTAGCATACGCTTTCGCGCCACTGCCCGGTGTTGTCCTTGAAGCGCCGGTTGGAGGCGATGTAAAAATTAGCCACCGGCGTGCCGTTCGAAGTCCTTCTGAAGGAGGGGTCGCTGGTCAAATTCCCCGCGATCATCACGGAATTGATATCCGGCATTTTCAAATCTGCCATAGCTTTTCCCTCAGTTTTGTTGCGAAGAACTGGCGGGACGGCCTCGCCTGCAGGCGTACCGCCGCGGCCAGCCTAGGAAAGCGCCGGCGCGCGTTTCAATTCCTTCTGCTCCGTGCCGTTCAAATCGAAACCCGGCGCGCGCTTTTCCTCCTCCGTGGCGGCGGGCTGCGGCTTTTGGCGCTCTAGTTCCTCCTTCTTGAGGGCGCGCTTGTCGACTCTAATCGTGAGATAGCGCAGCACGGACTCGTTGAGACGGTATTCCTTCTCTAACAAAACGAGAATACCCGGGGGCGCGTTGAAGCGCATGTGAATATAGAAGCCGTATTGTTTCTTTTTGATCTCGTACGCGAGCCGGCGTTTGCCCCATTCTTCGACTTTGACGATCTCGCCGCCATTGTTCGAAATGAAGTTGCTAATGCGGTCGCGCAAGCCTTTCACATCGTCCGGCTTGAGCATGGAATCCACCACCGTGGTGGTTTCATAGAGCGCCAATGAAAACCTCCTTCAAAAATATGACTGAACCAAACAACCGTTGATCAAACCCTTGCTGGAGCGGAAACCTTTTATTAAAAAAGGTTGCTCATCCGGTCGGGCACGCATCTTCATAAAGACTGAGGTTACACATGCGCGTGTCGCCGCGATGAGCTCCAGCTTGGGGTGAAGCAGAATCGACTTCAATTAAACTTATTCATCGCCCGCGGCAGGTCGTAACGGATGAATTCCAATGCGGCTTCCGCCGCGCGCGCGATGAGGGCGGGCAATTCTTCCTGCTCACTCTTCGAGAACCTTGACAGCACGAAGTCGGCGGAATCGCCTTTGGTTTCGCTGCCGATCCCGATGCGCAGGCGCGAAAAATCCTGTGAGCCCAGATGCTGAATCACGGAGGCTAGGCCGTTATGGCCGCCGTCGCTGCCCTGGGGCCGCAGGCGCAGTTTGCCAAAGGGCAACTGAAACTCGTCAAGAATCAGCAACAGCTTGTCGAGGTCGATCTTGAAATAATCCATCGCATGTCGCACCGCGACGCCGCTGTTGTTCATGAACGTCAGCGGCTTGAGCAAAATGACTTCCTTCTCGGCATCGCTCGCGCGTGCGACTTCGGAGACGAGATAATCTCCTTTACCAGCCTTGAACGATATGCGGAGTTGTTCAGCCAACAGATCCACGGCCATGAAGCCGACGTTATGCCGGGTTTGCACGTAGCGCTTGCCGGGATTGCCCAAACCGGCCACCAGGAATTTTTCCGCCATGGCAGAATGAGCTTACTTTTTGCCTTCCTGTTTCTTGGCCGGCTCTTCTGCGCCCTCTTCCTCTTTCTTGACATGGCCAATGAGCTCCGGCTCTTTGACTTCTTCAACCGGGCCCGGGGCGGGGGCTTCTTCCAGGCGCGGCGGCAACACCGCAACAATAACCTGTTCCGGTTGGTTGAGAATCTCGATTTTTTCCAGCGTGAGATCTCCAACGTGCACGGATTGGTTGATTTCCAGCGCCGACACGTCGATCGTAACGGCTTCGGGAATATCCAGCGGCAAACATTCGATCTCGAGCTCGCGCAGCAATTGTTGCAAGACGCCGCCCGCTTTCACGCCGGCCGCATTGCCGGTGACGCGTACGGGCACGGCCACTTTGATTTTTTCCGTGAGCCGCACGCCCATGAGATCGAGATGCAAGGGCGAGCTTTCCACCGGATCCCACTGCACTTCACGCACGACACATTTGGCGGTATCGCCGTTGCTGAAATGTACGTCGATCACGCTCGACTTGTGCATGAGCGTGTTGCGCAAATATTTCGCGTCGACGGAAAAATTGACGCTGGCCTGCCCATGGATATAGTAGACGCCCGGAATCATGCCCTGCCGGCGCAAACGTTTGGCCGATTGCTTGCCAATGTCCTGGCGTACTTGCACTTGTAAACTTGTTTGATTCATGACGACCCTTTGGAGGTTGATTTTCTGGCAAACAATTCACGTTACACTTTACACGTTACACGTTACACGGGCTGTGATTTCCGTGTAACGTGTAAAGTGTAACGTGTTTTTTTATTCGTTCAATCAAACAGCGAACTGATAGATTCTTCGTTATGAATACGCATAATGGCACGGCCGAACAGCTTGGCAACGGTCAACACTTTGATCTTTTCGATCAATTTGCTGGGATGGATTTGTACCGTATCCGTGACGATCAACTGATCGATCGCCGATTTTTCGATGCGCTCGACGGCCGGGCCGGAAAGAATCGCATGGGTGCATGCGGCCAGAATTTTTTGCGCGCCCATTTCCTTCAGCTTGGCCGCGGCATTCGTGAGCGTGCCGGCGGTGTCGCAGATGTCGTCGATCAACAACACGTTCATGCCTTCGACGTTGCCGATCACGTGCATGACCTCGACCGCGTTCGGGCGCGGCCGGCGCTTGTCGACGATGGCAATAGGCGCATTCAGGCGCTTGGCATAGGCGCGCGCCATGTGTGCGCCGCCGAGATCGGGCGCCACCACGACCAGATTCGAGATCGTGAGCTCCTGGATGTAATCCAGGAACACCGACGCCGAATACAAGTGATCCAGCGGGATGTCGAAAAAGCCCTGCAATTGCGGGGCGTGCAAATCCATGGTGAGAATGCGCTCGGCGCCCGCGGTGGTCAGCAGATTCGCCACCAATTTCGCGGTAATGGAAACGCGCGGCTGATCTTTGCGATCCTGGCGCGCATAACCGAAATAAGGAATCACCGCCGAAATACGCTTGGCCGAAGCGCGCCGTGCGGCATCGATCATGATCAACAATTCGAGCAGATTTCTTGCTGGCGCGTTCGTGGGCTGAAGAATGAAGACGTCCTGGCCGCGAATGTTTTCGCTGAATTTCACCCACGTTTCACCGTCACTGAACTCGCGAAATTCGTTTTTGCCGAGCTCGAGATTGAGAGAGTTGGCGATCTTTTGCGCCAGCTCCGGATGCGCTCTCCCGGAAAAGATGCGAGGATGTTGCAACAGAGCGCTCATGAGCCTTTCTCATCGCATTTCTGAATCGCGCGCCAACTGCGCATGCCACCGGCAAGGTCGGCGCTAAAAATTAGGCTGGGGCGGGAGGACTCGAACCTCCGAATGCAGGAACCAAAGTCCTGTGCCTTGCCAACTTGGCGACGCCCCAACAATCGCGGAAACTTTGGAATTGTGATTGCGCTCTGGGAGAGAATCAGGGAAGAATGAGATGGCGATCTTCACTGCGCTTTGTTCCCGACTTCGAATCATTTTTCCAAAAACTTTTGCACCGCTTCAAACCACGAGTTCGGGATCGGCTTCCAAGCCTTCCCGCATGGCCTCTTCTTGATATTGCCGGAGAATGGCCTTCTCTATCTTGTCGCGAAACTCGTTGGTGATGGGATGTGCGATGTCGCGATAGGTGCCGTCATTCATTTTCCGGCTCGGCATACTCACGAAATAGCCGGTCGCACCCTTGATCACTTTCATGCCACGCACCACGAAACAATTGTCGAACGTCACATTGACAAACGCTTTCAACTTGTCTTCGTCCCGAATACTCACCGTGATTTCGGTTATCTCCATCCCTTCCTCCCTGCAAGAGTTGTCATGGCCACTACCCCAAGGTAGTTTCCACCATTCTGACTATCATCTCAGAAAAGATTCGACGTCTTCGTACCCCCATTTTACTGGTCGCGCAATAATTGTACGATATTCGGAACGAAAGGCTTGCTGCGCTTGGCGCGCCGCCTGGCAACTGTTGAACACGCCAAATACCGCCGAGCCGCTCCCCGTCATATTCGCCCCCATTGCTCCTAGCTTGAGCAGATTGTCTCGGAGGGCAGACAATTGCGGATACCATTGAAAAACAATCCCTTCCAGATCATTTATGCCCAGGGTCTCAGGGTTGCAACCTTCAAAATACTTCAATTTTGAGAGAGCGAATGTACTATTCCAGCAACTTTTTGTCAAGCCTAATTTAATGTTTTTATAAACTGATGCCGTCGAAACCGAAATCTCCGTCGTCGCCAATAATACCCACACTGACGGAATCTGTACATTAGGTGAAAGAATTTCACCCCGGCCTTGACCGCGGCACAGGCCTCCTTCCAAAAAAAAGGGAACATCCGAACCGAGTTCCAGAGCGAGCCCATGCAAATCTCTTTTCGACAAACCGAGATGGTGAAGCCGGTTCACAGCCATTAAAGTGACCGCCGCGTCGCTGCTGCCTCCGCCCAGTCCGCTGCCGGACGGAATGTTTTTTTGTAAGTGCAGTCTGAGGCCGGCGCTCTGCCCGGTTTTGCGCGTGATTAAATCATAGGCCTGTACGCAAAGATTCCTGTGATTTGCTGGAATCTCCGGCCAGTTGCAGGTGAACTCGAGCCTGGCTGAACCAAGTTTTTCAAAGAACAAGCAATCGGCCAGACTGATTTGCAGGAAACAAGTGTCCAGATCGTGATAACCATCCGCCCGCTTTCCTGAAATCCGCAACCCCAGATTGATCTTCGCATAAGCGCGCAGCATCCATCTATTCATGCGCGACAATCTTTAGTGCGATGTGCGTCCTTGGCTGTTTCGCAAGGATTCAACTGACAGGCAAATAGAGGCTGTGAGAGTTGAAGCAGGATTGAGAATAGCACCGGGCGGATCACAGGTGAGGAATTGGGTCTTGTTTATGAAAGAAGTGCCCATCACGCCGCAAGCTTCGACGTGCGGCTATGATTTGGGCGGCAATTTCTTGCGTTCTGCGGCGGAATAGACGATCATTTCACTCTCATCATGGGGCCGGGGAATAATATGCGTCGACACCAGCTCCCCGACTTTTGCAGCGGCTGCGCTGCCGGCATCGAGTGCCGCCTTCACCGCCCCGACTTCGCCCACGATTTTGATGGTGACCATGGCCGCATCCGTGACCTCTTTGCCGATCAACACCACCTGCGCGGCTTTCACCATCGCATCCGCTGCCTCCAGCGCCGCGACCAGGCCTCGCGTTTCGATGAGTCCCAATGCTCGTTCGCTCATATCACGATCACGATTCGCTGGTCAATTCCGAGCGTTTGGGCAGGATCAATTCCACTTCCGTGTGCGGACGCGGAATGACGTGCACGGATACCAATTCGCCGACTTTTTCTGCCGCGGCTGCGCCGGCATCCGTTGCAGCTTTTACCGCTCCAACGTCGCCGCGCACCATCACGGTAACGTATCCACCGCCGATTTTTTCCTTGCCAATCAATGTAACTTTCGCGGCTTTAACCATGGCGTCGGCGGCTTCAATCGCGCCTACCAAGCCCCGCGTTTCGATCATACCGAGCGCATCGAGACTCATTCATACTCCTTTGCAGAGTTGCTGCGGCCCTTTTGATTTTTGCGCGCAAAATCTACTAAAAAGTTACCACGTTGTCAAATCATTTTTGGTGGAGCATTCTGACAAAACAAAAGTTTCCGGCCGCTTTTTCCGCCCGATTTGGATTTTGAATTCCGGATTTTGTGTTGGGCCGCAGGTTCTGTGCTTGCATGTTGAAGCAGGATTCTGTAAATTGCCCGCATTGTGAGTACTCCGAGGTGTCATCTGATCGAATCTGAGTGGAGAATCATACGCCGCAGTGCCAGTTTATTTTTTCTTTTCCGACGCACATCTGGGGGCGCCGCATAGCGTCAATGATGCGGAGCGCCGAACGAAAGTCTTGGAGTTCCTGGAATACGTCAAAACACATGGCAACGGACTGTTTATCGTTGGAGATCTGTTCGATTTTTGGTTTGAGTATCGCCACGCCATTTTGAACCGGCATTTTGAGATTCTGGCGAAGCTGCACGAGCTGCGCAAGGGCGGCCTCCCCATCGACTATGTTGCCGGTAATCACGACATGTGGCTGGGCGATTTTCTGCGGGAGCAGGTCGGGTTGAACATTCATCACCAAGGTCTCGCACGCGAGCTGTGCGGCTACAAATGCTTCATCATCCATGGCGATGGGACGGCGCAGCGCGACGTGGGCTATCGTCTCTTGAAAAGAATCATGAAGCATCCGGTCAACGTTTTTTTATATCGCATGCTTTCACCGGATCTCGGCGTGCCGCTGGCGAATTATATGTCCGGCACGAGCCGCAAATACAAAGAGCGTGACAGCCATTGGGACCGCGAATATCGGGCATATGGTCTGGGCAAGCTCGCCGAAGGCTATGAGATTTTTCTGATGGGGCACACGCACAAGCCGAAACTGGAAAAAATCGAGGGCAAAGTGCTCCTCAATCTCGGCGACTGGATGAAGCATTTCACGTATTGCCGTCTGGACGAACAGGGGCCGCGCCTTCTTGCTTGGCCGGAACGCTGAGCGAACGTCCGAACCTCTCTTCCCGAAACCCAAACGTTCTCCTGAAAAAACGCCGCCATCGCTTTGCAAAATCTCACAGCGCGCAACGAGGGTAACCGCTATGAACCTATCTTCCCGTAAGGGCAATTGGGGTGATTTCTGGCAGTCACCAAAGCCACTATACGTTTTGGGCGGATTCGCGGCAGCTTTGGTGTTGATCCTGATCATTTATCTGTCCGTTCTGAGCAGCGATTTGCCGGATACTGCCCAGCTCGAACGCTATCAACCCAAGCTCATTTCCAAAGTCTACAGCTCCGATCGCAAGCTCATCAAGGAATTTTTCGAGGAACGGCGCTCGTTCACCTCGCTGGAACAAGTGCCACAGCACTTGCAGCAAGCGCTACTCGCCACCGAAGACCGGCGTTTCTACAATCACTGGGGCATCAACGTGATGCGCCTCGCCGAAGCGATGATGGTCAACGTTTTCTCCCTGAGCCTGCGCCAGGGGGCGAGCACGATCACGCAGCAGCTCGCCCGCAAGCTTTATTTGAGCGACGAAAAAACCTTTACGCGCAAAATCAAAGAAGCGCTGACCGCGATTCAGATCGAACGCACCTATACCAAGAATGAAATTCTCGAGATGTATCTGAATCATATCTACTTCGGTCACGGGGCACACGGCGTGCAAATGGCCGCACAGCGCTTCTTCGGCAAGCCCGTCCAAGACTTGACCGTGCCGGAAGGAGCGACCCTGGTGGCCATCGTGCAGCGACCGGAAACGCTTTCGCCCATCAAGTATCCTGAGCGCTGCCTGGAACGCCGCAACCTGGTGCTGTACAATATGTACGCGACCGGCACCCTGCCGCGCGCAGAGTATGAGCGGCATAAAGACACGCCACTGGCGGTGCTCGACGCGCAGGGCAACGAGTACTATGGCGTCGCACCCTATTTCACCGAGCACGTGCGCCAACTGCTGTGGCAGAAATACGGCAGCGATATTTTGACGCAAGGCCTTTCGATCTATACCACGATCGATACGCGCGCCCAATTTCTGGCCGAGCGCGCCGTCGCGACCCACCTGCATGAACTGCAACGGCAATACAACAAACGCCTGCTGGCCAGGCGCGAGCATCTCAAAATCATCACGCCGGCTATGCTGGATTCGCTTGGCAAGACCATGACGCAGGTATTGCTGGATTCAGCCACCATTCACGGTATTCTCAGCCGCGAGCGCCCGGTGCAGGCGGCTCTGGTTTGCATCGAGCCGAAAACGGGATGCGTGCGCGCGCTGGTCGGCGGACGGGATTTCGAAGAGAATAAATTCAACCGTGTCACCCAAGCCAAGCGCCAGCCCGGCTCTGCTTTCAAGCCCTTCGTCTACACGACGGTCATCGACAACGGCTTCCCACCGACCTACGAAGTGATCAATCAGCCGGTGGTGGTGAAACAAGTCGACGGCACGGAATGGCGCCCACACAATTATGACAATTCGATCGGCGGCTTCGTCACGCTGCGTGAAGCTTTGTCACGTTCGCTGAATCTGCCCACCGTGCGCGTGGTGCAACAAATCACGCGGCCCGAAGTGGTGATCAGCTACGCCAAGAAAATGGGGTTGACGACCGATCTGCCGCCGTACGATGCCGTGGCCGCGCTGGGAGCGGGTGAAGTCATTCCATTGGAAATCACCTCGGCATTTTCAGCCTTTCCGAATCAAGGCGTGCGCATGGAGCCGATTTTTATCACACGCATTGAAGATAAGGACGGTAACGTGCTGGAAGAGAACTTTCCCAATGGCAAGGAAGTGTTGAGCAAGGAAACGGCGTACGTCATGACCGACATGCTGCGCTCGGTCATTGACAGCCCGCGTGGAACCGCTGCGGGCGTGCGTGGTCGTTATAACTTTTATCGTCCGGCCGCAGGCAAAACCGGAACCACCAATACCTATCGCGACGCCTGGTTCATCGGCTTTACGCCGCAATTCGTTACCGGTGTGTGGGCGGGATTCGACCGTCAAGATATGTCCTTCGACCGGGGCACCGGTTCAGTGGTGGCCCTG
This sequence comes from bacterium, assembly GCA_050732395.1. Classification (GTDB taxonomy): domain Bacteria; phylum Zhuqueibacterota; class Zhuqueibacteria; order Zhuqueibacterales; family Zhuqueibacteraceae; genus JBIOXB01. The sequence continues at coordinate 42,112 of JBOHQX010000288.1, read as the reverse complement.
CCGATGTGGGGCCCGTTCATGAGGGCCTGGCATGACACCCTCGGTCTGCCCTTGGAAGATTTTCCCAAACCCGCGACCGTCGTGCGCCTGGAAATATGCACGATTTCGAAAAAGCTCGCCAACGATGAATGCCCCACCGTGATTTGGGAAGTTTATAAGGAAGGGTTGGAACCTGCGAACAATTGTGACATTCATCGCGGCCGCGAACGCTTGCACAGCGGGCGGGAAACAAGGAGGTCGGATTAGAACGAAATTGCTCGAATATAATTTCAAAAAAAGGGAGCTGTTGAAAGTAATAGTTGTACTCCTACTTGCTACTCTTACTCCTACTCGTACTCTTACTCGTACTCTTACTCGTACTCTTACTCGTACTCGCCTCTCCCGCGCCTAAAAGCGAGTAAGAGTAGGAGTACGAGTTCGAGTAAGAGTACGAATACGAGCCTCCCGCCTCACTTCGCCAGCACCATCTTCTTCGTCATCACATATCCCTCCGCTTCCAATCGATAGTGATACACGCCCGACGGCACCGGATTGCCGTGCAGGTCGCGGCCGCTCCACAGGACTGTATGATACCCCGCGTCCCGCGTGCCATTCACCAGACGGGCCACAACCTGGCCGAGACTGTTGTACACAAATAGCCGCACCACGCCGGGTTTGGGCAATTCGAATTGAATATTCGTCGTGGGGTTGAATGGATTCGGATAATTCTGGCTCAGCGAATACACCTGCGGCAGCGCCATTTGCACTTGTACGGGCCCGTGCAGAGTCGATTTGCCGCTGGCGTCGAGGTCTTCCAATTTGTAGTAATAGCGCCCTCCGGCTTGCACCTCGTGGTCGACGAACGTGTAGTCGCCGTCGCGGCGCGGCGCAATGAGTTCGGTAGTGAGGCGCGTATACGGGCCCGCCAGATTCTGACTGCGATGGACGTAAAAACCGACGTTGTTGAATTCCGCGTTCGTGCTCCACTGCAACATCACGGCTTTACCCGTCACGCTGGCGGAAAAGGTATTCAACGCCACCGGTACTTTCATTGCCCATTCGGTCGTGACTTCAGTGGCGCCGTCGGACACTGAACATTGGATAATGGTGATGCCCAGCACACCGACAAAATTAAAGGTATTGCTGTTCGTTCCCACGGGCTGGCCGTTTTGTGACCAGCGATAAATGAGCCGGTCTTCGGGATCCAGATCCCGCGCATTTACGCGCATGGTGAAGCGCGCCACGCCGTCCGGACCCGTCAGGATCGTCGTATCGGCCTTGGCTGGATCAGCGTTACCAACCGGAATACGGCTCAAGATGTCCGGCGGGCGATTAAGATTGAGCACGTGGATACGCACCACCTCAATATCGATACCGCCTTTGCCGTCGCGCACGAGGAACTCCGGCTCATACACGCCGGCGCTGTTGTAATCCGGCTCCCAAGAGAATCTACGCGTGTTAATTGAATCAAAGGCTGCGCCCGGCGGCAGATTGCGCGCGCCGAAGCTCATCCCGTCCGCATCCGCATCGTTAGCGGTCAGGCTGAACTCCACGGGATTCGTCTCGAGCACTCTCGGATCCGGAACGTCGGTAAAAATCGGGAAGTTGTTGGTGAAAGCCGTGGCCGTGAAGGAGAGCGGAGGGATGGCATTGCCACCGCTTTTGATCGCATTCACTCTGTTTTGACCCGTACTGTTGCCCAAGGTCAAAACCGCCTGCGCAACGCCGTTGCTGTCGCTGATCGCGGTCACGGCCGCACTCCCGCCATTCAATGACCCGCCGCCGCTGGTCACGACGAAATTGACCGCTTCGTCCACCGCCGGGTTGCCGAAAGGATCCAGTAATTTCACCTGCAGCGGAAAATTGAGCGGTTTAGCGACGGTGCCGCCTTGATTGTTGGTTCGCGGCACCGCAGACATACTCACCGCCGCCGCCGGTTGAGCATACACTGAAATCATCACGGGTGAACCCGATAGGTTTCCGCCATACGCGCGTATTTTACGATAGCCGCTGACGTTATCAAAAATCAATCTGGTGGTCGCAGTGCCGCCGCCCGAAGTTACCACGCGCGTTTGGGTAAGCACGCCGGTGCCTTGCGCCAATTCGAACTCGACCGTATAACCGTCTATGCCGTTGCCGAGCCCATCGGTGACACGCACTTGAATCGGGCCGGACTGGCCGCCCACCGGGCCTCTGACCACGCCCGGAGCACTCGGCACCAAACAACACGCCCGCCCGCCGAGGGCCTGAGCGCTGAAGTCGAACGGCGAGCCGCTCAGCCCTTCACTGGTGGCACGCACCGTGTTGAGTCCGGCTTGCGGACCGAGCGTCCAAGTCGCTTGGGCCTCGCCGAATTCATTTGTGGACACGCTGGTCGCGCTGAGCGTACCGTTGCCAAACGTCACTTGAAGGTTGACGACTTTGTTGTACACCGCATTGCCGTCGGCGTCGGTCACTTTCACGATGAGCGGCTCACCCACGGCTTCACTCACGATACCGGTTTGCTCATTGCCTGAAACGTACACCAAATTTCTCGCCGGGCGATCGACCGCGTTTGCCAGAAAAATGATCGGCGAATTCGCCAAACCTTGCGATTCCGCGCGAATCTGGCTTTCGCCCTGGACACTGCCGAATACAAAATAGGCTTCGGCATTGCCTTCGCCGTTCGTCGTTACGGTTTCATTGCCGGTGCCATTGCTCATCGTGCCCGCGCCGCTGTGCACGCGGAAGCTGACCGGATGATTCGGTACACCGTTGCCAAACCGGTCTGCGACCCTGAGGGTCAGCGGCTCACCCACAGCCGTATTGAGATTGCCGGTCTGACCGTTACCGCTGATCAGAGCCAGGCGATTGGCTTGCAGCGGCGTAAATTGTACAGTCGCGGCGTTGGTAATTCTGATGCCACTGGGAATGTAGGCACTCACCACTTTCGGTCCGGATTTTGTTGAGGAGAATGAGCCCGTGGCCCGGCCCAGCGCATTGGTCTTCTGCATAGGCTGTTTGATCGCGTTCGGCCCATTGGTGACTTCGATGATCACCGTTTCCTCCGCCACCGGATTGCCGAAGCTATCCTGCACCTCGACGGTGACGCCTATATCAGTCGCGCCATCCGCCTGCACCGTGCTGGGAGAGGTGGTGACCCTCGAAGTGGCCTGGCTGGGCAAGCCGGCTCTCGCGTACGCCACGAAGGTTAACGGCGCATTGACGAGCGGGCCGGTGCCGTCGGTTGCCGTCGCGGTGACGATCTGGCTGTCGGGCAGAACCGTCCCGCCCAGGATCAGCCTGAGGGCTGCCACGCCGTTGGTGCTTGTATTAACGGTCGAATCCGCGCGACCATTGGCAAATTTGCCTCCGCCACGCGTGACTCTGAACACCACGGGATGCGCATCAACGGCATTGCCGGTGACATCATTCACACGAACACTAAAATTAGCTCCCAACGGCAGGCCCGCGCGGTTGTACTGGCGATTGCCACCGGTGGCGATCATGCTACGAGCGCGGCTCGCCGTCGCGGTTGCGTAAAATCTCAAGGGCGTGTTGCGCAGAGGAATTGAGCCGTTGAAGGCGCGCACCTCCACGACGTTGTTATATGGCGAGCCCGTGGTGCTCGTGCCCAGCGTTAACGTGACCTGCGCTCTGCCGTCTGCAACCGTCGTCACCGTGTCCTTATTCAGGCCGTTGGCAAGCTTGCCGCCGCCTGCGATCACGCTAAAAATGACCTCCCTTCCCGCCACGCCATTGCCGAAGCGATCTCCCACTTTCACAACGAATGGAGAAGGCATGGGATTGCCGACCACCCCCTTCGAGCTGTCGCCGCTTACTTTAATCAACGAGTCGGCCGCCGACGCTTTCGCCACGGCTCTGAACACGCGTGGGGAACCGGGCAAAGCCGGGGTGATGGAAGCCGAGATCCGGTTTTCAACCGGCTGGGTGCCCAGCTTGTATCTTATCGAGGCGCGGCCTGAAGTATCCGTGGACACTTCGTTCGCAAGCACTTCGCCTTCCAGCGTACCGCCGCCGGCGGTAACCTCGAATTTTACTTTCTGGCCCGGCACAGTGGTGTCGGTGGAATCCAGCACGGACATGATAAAAGGTTGTGGCAGAAAATTGCCCACCACGCCGCCTTGTTGATTGTCGCCGGACACGTACTGGAGGCCTTTCAAAGGATAGGTATGAATACTGAAGATCTTCTGTGAGCCGGCAACAGTTTGCCCGTTAGCCGCTATGGAGGCGCGTACTTGAATCAAGGCATTGGGGGTGCTGGCACACAACAAAGTTGCGCGTGCAATCCCGTTGCTCTCGGTGAAAATCGTGGCCGTGGGATTGCCGTTGATCGTACCCCCATTTTGCAAAACTTCGAATTTGACGGGATAGCCGGCAATCGGTCTGTTCTCAGGGCTGACCGTGCCGACGCGATAACCCAAAGGCGTGCTCACCCTTCGTCCGGCCGTTGCGGATTGATTTTGCCCGCCAGCGATGTTGAAATTGCCGGGCACTGCCGCCATGGCCGTAAAAACCACGGTCGCGGGACTCAGGCCGGTGCTCGTCGCTTCGACGATATTCTCCACGTCATTCGCAGTGCCGAGCGTGTAAAGTATGGAAGCCAAACCCTGCTCAGTCGTCCTGACGGTTTTGGTCGCGAGCGTGCCGTCGATCTTGCCTGCAGCGCCGCCGGTGGATCTCACCGTGAATACCACTGCAACGTTCGCCACGCCATTGACGCCGGTATTATCCGTCACTTTCGCGACCAGGGGTAGTGCTAAAGGCTGGCCGCCCGATCCGACCTGGCTGTTGCCGCTGTCTACCTTCAGTTGCGCGGCGGCACCGGAAGTGGCGGTGGCCGTAAAGCTCAAAGGCGAGCCGTTTAGATTTGGTCCGTTCACGATGCCGGAAGCCGCAATGGCTTGCGGACCCGCCGTGTCACCCAGCGTCCAGGTTGTGGTGAGCAGACCGGTGCCGTTGGTGGCAGGATAGATTTGTACGTCGTCGATGAAGAAGTTACTCGCCTTGCCGTCGGTGACGAAGCTGAGTGGACGATTGCCCGCCTGAACGTTGTTCTCGATCAAACGATAGTTCACCCAAGTATTGCCCGGGCCGGATTGGTGAATATCGATCGTTTTGCCGCCGGCGCCGTTTTCCACCAGCCAGCGCACACGCGCCGTGCCGGTAGTCACTTTGGCCCAAAACGTCAAAACATAATTCGTGCTTGCGGCATATCTAGAGGTCTGGCTCACGCCGACTTCCACTGTCCGGCTTGAATTGATCTGCAGACTGCGCGCGCCTTCTTTGGGGTCGGTTGTGTTGAGATTCAGTTCGCTCGTTGACGGGTTATTTTCGGGTGTCCAGTCGTTCGGAAGGCTCCCGTTGCTTGCTTCAAAACCGGCGTTGAGCAAACTCACGTTCGCAGAAAGCGAGCCGCCGCCACGCTGCACATTGAAATCCAGCGGCACGTTCGGCACGCCGCTGCCAGAGCCAGCATTCACGCGCGCCTCGATGTTCGTTGCCAGTGGCGTTTTCACTCTACCGGATTGTGCATTCCCGCCGCCGTTGGCGCCGCGGGCAATGGTGGTGGGCTGGCCGCCGCTGGCCGTGGCGGTGAAAACCAGTGTCCCCAAGCTGGTGACGCCATCCTGCTTAACGCTACGAGCTTCCACTTTATTTGCAGCTTGCGATACTCCCAGCGTCAAAGTCGTGGTGGCTTTGCCGGTGATATCGGTCGTGCTGACATAGTTGCTCAGCTTGCCGTCGCCGTTGGTGATCACCCAGCTCACCTTGTGGTTGGCCACCAGGTTGCCACCGACGTCTTTCACTGTGGCGGTAAGAGGCTGCGCTAACGTCGAGCCAAAGGTGCCGGTTTGTCCGTCGCCGCCGGCTTTCGTCATGCTCTGCGCGGCACCGCCGGAAGCGCTGGCCGTGAACGTTACAGCCAGGAGGGTGCCGTGCTTCGCAGAAACTGTGATGGTCCCGGCGGTATTGCCAAAGACCACTTGCGCACGCGCCAGACCATCCACATCAGTGGTAAAACCGGGATCCTCCGGACCGTTTGGGGTAAAGTTTAAATTCGAAGTGACGATAATTTTGTCCAGCCAGGTCTCCGGGCGTTGGACGATGAATTCGATAGTGTGTGCGCCTGCATTCAGAGCAAAATTGCCGTTGGCATTGTTGGGATTCTTCAGAATATCCCATTCCCAGGTGGTGACCACCTCCCCGTTGAATACCACGTAATCAAACAGCGAGCCGTTATCGATTCTAACCGACCATCTGCCCGATTGGGAGTGATTGATGCGGCTCCGCGTCCAAATGCGATAGTCGCCGTTGGACGGTACCTGGAATGACATGACCACGCCGACATTCGGCCCTTGCACATTCGGATAGGTGACATATTTTTGACGCGAGGCCTCGGCGTCGTTACGAACCTCCGCCGGCGCAGTCACCACGCCCGATTCTGCCTCCACGCGAATGCCGCCATCGGCAGCACGAGGCGTTTCCACCCGCGCGCCGCGATCGGGCGCGGGGATGCTGAAATTGATTTGTTTTCCCGAAATCGGGTTGTTGTCCGCATCCACCAATCGCACCTTCAGCTCCTCGCTCAAGGGCTGCTCAACGGCTCCCACTTGACCATCGCCGGAAATCTTACTGAGCTTACTGGGAGGTTTGATCGGCACGGCGACGCTGAATTCATCCACGGCGTTCTCGACGCCCATGCCTTCGAGCATGAAACCGGCGAAATTGCCGTTGTCGGGCTTGGCAACATTTTCAAAAATGCGATCCGGCACACCATCCATATTGATAGTGATTTGATAGGTATCTCCGGTGAGAAGGTATTCAACAGAAATAATCGTGCCCGCCTGGGGCGCGATCCCGGACACGGCGTTCTTGTGCTCGAGCTCGGTGGTAATGATGCCATTTTGAACGAGAAAGAGCCCAATTTTGTCTTGACCACTTTCTGCCGGCAATCGTTGAATGAGGTACCCGGTCGGCGTCGCGGAACTATCTGCCAGCACCAATATTCCGACTGCGCGCCCGCCAGCGATCGTGGCCTGCGGGCCCAGTTTCATGGAGATTTCCAGGATGTTTTGCCGCGTTTTGAGTACGGCGAATTGGGGGTTGGTGCCGGTATTTTGCGCAGTTCCGGAAACAATACGGATGCTGGAGCCCGCTATCCAATTGGCATCCAAAGCGGTCGCGGTACCTTCGAACTTGTCGGTTTTGACCGCAAGCGCCGCGGTTTTGGCCTGCAAGACGGCGGACATTCTTGAAGCATTGCCCACTTCATCCAACGCTTTGAGCGCGATGTAGTATTCGGTATCTCCCTGCAAACCGCTGATCGTGACGGTTTCAGTATCACCGGAGTTTCCGGGCGTTCTAATACCCGTGGCGCGTGCAGCGGAGGCGAAGTTACTGGCTGTGATCGGTGCTTCGGAATAGCGCACGTCATAGGAGCTGGCCGCACCGATAATGCCGTCATCACCCGTGGCAGCAAAAGTGATGGTGATGGAAGAAGACGACACTGAATGAAGAGCTAAAGCGGTAATATCACCGGGCGAAACCAGATCGCTCTCAGTGGTGCTCAGGAAATTATCTACGCCATTTTGGTTCTGGGTCGCGCCATTGATCATTACACCGCTGTAAAGCTTCGCGCCGCGGCCTTGGAGGCGCTCAGAATCGCGCAGAATACTCGAGAAAGTACCGTTTCCGGTTTTGATGGTAACGGTAAATTTGTGACCAAGTTCATCCCTGCCGATCTCGACTTGTAATTGATCTCCCGGTTGCGGCTTGGGCGCGAGCGTCTCCACGGTTTCAATCTCGTTTCTCCCCGTCTGGCCGTTCGCAATTTCGTAGAGCCGGATTTTGCCTGGTGTTTCGTCGGACTTGTAAAAGAGGAGATAGCCACTTGCGTTGTTGGGCTGATTCTGGTCGAGCATCACGGCTATGCCGGTATACGCCCGGCCTATGGTCCCGGAGCTTGCGCCGTATTCGAGGCTCACCACGCGAGGATTGATCAGATTCTTCGCAATGGCCATGAAGTCGAAACTATCTTCCGGAGAGGTATTCACCAATTGATTGTTTTGAATTCTCATATCCGCCGGGGCGGCCCAGTTCGCTCCCAAGCCGGTGGTGCGATTGAAGTCATCACTGAGTTTTACGGGCGAAGGGGCATGGCGGGAGGAGAGGGCATCGAACCAGGCTTCCGCGATCAATTCATATCCCCGATCCAGGGGATGGACATTGTCCGCCATTCTAGCCGCAGGTATATCGGGCATGTTCACCAGAATGACGGTGCCCTTGCTTTGTTTAGCGGTCACCAGCCCGGGAAGCAAATCGTTCAATGTTCCAACTTGCACGGGCTTGTCCAGCCGGGTCGTGATTTCACCCAGATAAATTTCAATTTGATTATTGTAGGCAAAGATGCTGTCGATAGCCGCGCCAATATCGTCGCGAATATCGCTCGGATTTCTGTTATCCGTAATATCATTCGTGCCGATCATCAAGAATACAACTTGCGGCGGATTGGCTCGCAAGAACCTCCCTACGTTAGCGCGAATGAAAGTGGCATTTTCTCCGGGCCAACCTTCATGCTGTTTATCAATAAGATCGTCTGGACCTGTGCTCAGGCTGCCGACAAAATCACAGCGATAGCCTCGGGGTGGAAAAATAAGATCTGCCAACCAAGCACGATAACCGGCGCCTTCCAGTGACCCGGCGCCTTCAGTGATGGAATCACCTAACGGCATGATGCGCAATTGCGCCTGGGCTTCGCCAGGTAGAAAGAGGCCGGCCGTCAAAAGCACCAGTCCAGCCACGTGCCGGGTTAGCTTCTTTCCTGCTCGAAAAACCTCGTTTACTCTGCTCGTCCCGCACGCTGCGTTCCCTCTTGCTTTCACGGTGCCGTGCTCCATGGTGTGTAATTCGTCTGCGAATGAATGTCAAATAAATACAATTCCTCCTCCTCGACGCAATGACCATGCCAGTGAACCTGCGGCCTATTTGCAACATCGCCCTAGCACTTTTCCGCACTTTTTTACGTTTTTTCACTTGTAATTACAGCCCGCGCGTTTCATTGCGGACATTGTTTCAGCGGCAAACACGCGGCCTGAGATCGTTGGGGCGAACAGACAGTCAGGGAGGTGAGAAGTAAGAGGTAAGCCACTACTCAGATTTGCAGACAAGCTGCAAATCAAAGCCGCCCACTAGCAGTAAGAAAGCCTTTCGGTGAAACCCGGGCTTTCGGTGTCACTCGGCGGTAAAACTCATCCGCCGAAATTCACCGAAGTCACCGAATGTGGCCGAGAAAAACTTTTAGAATTCTATTCTATGCTTGGTTAGCTAATCGCCTAAAACGCAAGGCGTGAATTGCCCGGCTGCGCGAGCCATCCTTGGCGTGTCACGCTCTGCGCCATGCGCTTCACCCCCAACAGTATTATCCAAAATATTCTCGCACCGCGGAAATCACGCGGTCTTGTTCGGCTGCCGTCAGATCATTATAGAACGGCAAACGCAACAGGCAATCGCTGAGGTTTTCGGTCACCGGACAATCTCCCGGCTTCCCACCGAAACGGATACCCATTTCTGATAAATGCAGAGGCAAATAGTGGAAGACGCTCTGAATGCCGCGTGCCTTGAGATGGGCGATCAACCCCTGTCGCTGCGCGCTGGTGGGCAGCAGGATATAGTACATATGATAAGGCTGTTCGCAATGCTCCGGCACTTCCGGCAAACGAAAATCGCAGCGCTGCGCGAGGTCGCGCAAGTGTTCGTGATACCGGCTCCAAATCCGTTGGCGGCGCCCCTGGATGTATTCGCGGGCTTCGAGCTGCGCGTACAAAAATGCCGACAAAATGTCGGAAGGAAGATAGCTCGAGCCGATGTCCACCCAAGTGTACTTATCCACCTCGCCGCGAAAAAAGCGATTTCGGTTGGTGCCTTTCTGGCGAATGATCTCGGCGCGCTCGACATATTGCCGGTCGTTGATGACGAGCGCACCCCCTTCGCCACAAGTAAAGTTCTTGGTCTCATGAAAACTTTGCGTCGCCAATGCGCCAAAGGTGCCCAGGTATCGGCCTTTGTATTTGGCAAATAAGCCATGGGCGTTGTCTTCCACGACCGGAATGTTATGGCGGGCTGCCATTTCACCAATGGCCTCCATTTCACAGCCGACGCCAGCATAATGCACGGGCACGATGGCTTTCGTGCGCGGCGTAATCAATGGCTCCAGTTGTGCCTCGTCCAAGTTGAGCGTGTCCGGACGAATATCGATGAAGACGGGCTTGGCGCCGCGCAGCACGAAGGCATTTACCGTGGTCACGAAAGTGAAGGAAGGAACGATGACTTCGTCCCCGGCGCGAATATCGAGCAACAGTGCCGCCATTTCGAGCGCATGCGTGCAGGAAGCGGTCAGCAAGACTTTGGGCACACCCAACGATTTCTCGAGCAAGCTATGGCATTTATCCGTGAAAGGCCCATCACCAGAGATATGCATGTCGCGTACGCTTTGCATGATGTACCCCAACTCATTGCCGCATAATGCGGCCGAATTAAAGGGGATTTGGTACATGTTGCGATCCTAATTGAGAATGTGTGAATTGAAAACAATAATGCCGAGCACGATCAAGGCGCAACCCCACGCGGCTGTGCGGTCGATTTCTTCCTGCAGCAGTTTCCACGAGAGCAAGATGACCACAATGTAGGTTGCAGCAGTCCAGGCGCTTACGGTCTTGAGATCGATTGCTTGCAGCGCATAAATGTTCAAGGCCGTAACCAGGCCAAAGATTGCATAGCCCACGATGGTTCGCCAATTCATGAAGCATGCAACCCACGTGCCGCTCCGTTCCGTTCCGCTTTTCATCAGCACCTGCGCGACACCCGTCAGCAGTATGCCCGCTGCCAGCGCTGCATAGTAATTCATGCTTTTCCCCTGCTTCCGATCAAAATTACGCCGGTCATGATCATACCGACGCCGAGCAGATGATGCCTTTCAACGGACTCGTCAAAAATCAACCAGGCGAACAGCAGGTTGAGGCCGAGCACCAGGCTGGTGAGCGGATAGGCAAAAGATAGCGAGAATTTGCGCAGGGCCATGATCCAACAACACGCCTGGCCGATGAGGGCCACGAGCTGGAGTGCATTCCATTCATTCCAGAGCAGCGCCATCAAGCCCTGGCCGCTATGATCCAGCGCGGCTTTCTTGGCGAAAACGTTCGCTGCCGCTTGCGCAAGCACCGAGGCGACGATCCAGATGAAATCCGGTTTCCATACGGATCCCATCAGAGCGTGCGACGCTTGCGGGCCTTCGGCCTTTCCGGGCGGCGCCTTTTTGTTGGGGGTGGTGCTTGCCATACTGCCATGCAGCTTTGTTTGGGGTGGTCGCCTTCAGCAACTACCGCCCGGGCGCTGTAAGAGCGCCCGGGCGGTGATCTGGTTACTCAATTTCTCAAAATGGCGATGTGGTCTTCCCAGTTTCTTTGGGTGATTCTTTCCGCGCGCCGAAACCCGATATCATAGAACATGGATTCATAAATGGGGTTGAAATAAATGATGATCATCTTCCTCTTGTTCTTGTCGAGGGAGGCCTTGATCTGCTTCAGGATTTTTTCCAAAAGCACGTTGTTGAAAGGATTGCAAAAATAAATGACGTTGACATGATCGGGAAGCTGGTAGGCCACGGCGTCATTGCACTCGACGAAATAGTCTTTGATCCTGCCATACCGCTTCAGATTTTCTTCACAGATTTTGCAGAGCTTCTCGGAAAAATCCACGCCGTAAACGGCGCGCGCACCCAACTCCGCCGCCAGCAACAAAGCCCGGCCTTTGCCACAGCCATAATCCAGGAAATACGAGCCCTTTACTTCGTCGCGGATCCGCAAGAGCGGCTTTCTGAGAAAATAGTAGGGCGTAGCTTGATATCTCTCGCTGTTTGCCTTGCTCGATTTCACGTCGTCCAGATCCGTAAGCTCGATCATCTTCAACGTTTCGGAGCGATACCTGAAATCAAAATAGAATTCATAAAAAATGAGCAAAACCGTATCCTTCAGTCCTCGCTTCTGAATCGAGCGCCAAATATCAGCACAGATCGTAAGGAAGTTTTTGAACATATCGAGATGCTCCAGGAAACTTGGTGATCATGAAGAAGAAAAGGCGCATGCGGCAGGAGGAGTCCCCGAAGTTTCATTGCGGTTGAACGGAAGAGGTTCCGCGCCAGCCCCAGATGTGATCAGGCGCCTGCGGCCCGCAGTTGAACAGCACGTCCAAAACGGTCACGTCGTGACTGAAGGGAGAATACTGTTGGGGATATTCGGGATAACCGGCGTAATCTTTGTAGATGAGCTCGATGCCAGCGGCTTGAAACTTCTCGGCGGCGATGTAGTCTCGCGCAGAGGGGCCTGACAAATACGCATGAGCTCCGAGCTTTTTGCAAACGTCGATCAAGCGGTCGTCCTTCGTTCCAACTGGATGCAAATCCATTGAACACATGAGCTGGGTTTTGATGCCCAGAATATTGCAAATCATGCCCGTGGCTCGCCGGTTGAATTCGGACAGGTTTGTATGCGGCTCACCGTAAAGCCAGTCCAGCAGGAAGCGATAATCCTGAAAGAAAAGAGCGCGGCCATAGTTGAATTGCAACGCTTTCAAATGCCGGCGCTGCCAATCACCTTCGGCGATTCTGGTTTCCCAGATGAGCTGATGCCGCGTGACTTTGGCAACCGGGACGGTGAGCCATTCCGTACCCTTGGCCGTTTTGATCTTGTTCCGCGACCGCCAATCGCGCATGGTCATCTGCACGTCGTCAAGAAAGACAAATACATCGACGTCGTGAATGATATCAAAATAACCCTTCCAAGGGATATAGCTCGATTGGATGCAAGCGGCTTTCATTTATGTGCGCATGAGCTAATTCGTGGAGGGAGGCTGAATTGTGGGATGGGTGTAGCCTTCCACGCGCAGTTCTGGACCGCTTTCCGCCCATTCGCCGTTTCGCGGCTGTCCCACCGTCTCACGCACTACACTCGAAGGCCGTCCCATACTGCGGAAATGCATGCGCGCCAGGTATTCACCAATGATGCCCAAGGCGAACAATTGCGCACCGGAAAACAAGGCGATGACCGACGCCAGGAACGAAAAGCCCGGTACGCTACCGCCTTCCCATAAGAATCGTCCCACGACGTAAATCAATACTCCGACACCAAAGAACGTGAAGGCAAATCCGATCCAGCTCGCGATCTGAAGCGGCATCGTGCTGAATCCCGTCATCATATTGAGCGCGTGCGTGACCAGCTTGCCAAAGGTATAGTTGGACACACCATCGCGACGTGGATCATGGCGCACGTGCACAAAGCCAAAGCGACTCGTTCCCCAGGTCAACAGGACGTCGAGCGAAATAAATGGACCCTGGTAATGCAAAAAAGCTTCCCGCACGTATGTGCGCAAGACGCGAAACGAGCTTTCGTTGCGGGCGATTTCAACGCCCATCGTGCTTTGAAAAGCCAGCTTGGTTATTTGTGAAGCCAGGTCGCGCCATAAGCCATGCTGTTCTTGCTGCGGCGAGCCATACACCACGTCATAACCCTCGCACAATTTCGCCAACATCTTGGGAATTTCTTCGGGCGGATGCTGCAAATCATCATCGATGGTCACGATCACTTCGTGGCGAACGTTGCGAATGCCGGCCAAAAGCGCGTTGTGCTGGCCGTAATTTCGCATGAGATCAAAGCCGCGCACGTAGGGATATTTCTCCGCCAAACGGCAGATGACCTGCCAGCTCTGATCTTGACTTCCATCATTGACAAATATGATTTCCAGGCGCTTCACCAGAGGCGTTAATACGCTATCGAGGCGCGCCATCAATTCCGTCAAAGTCGTTGCGCTGTTGTAGACCGGCACGATCACGGAAACTGAGGGAGGTGATTTTGTTGTTGATTGAAAGTCATTCATGGGTAACGTTCTCATCAAACGCCCGTTGATGCGACGTGGCATACGCCGTGCTTGCGGCGCGGCTCGGATTGTATGCTTCAAAGATGCATCGCCGCTCGTTCATGCGACATGTTGTGGCTCAGCACCGTTCAGTAAATAGATTTATACGCAAATATGGCAGGATGCGTACTCTTTTTGCCATTTATATGCAATCCCAGTGCCAATTTGTAACAAAGCGGCCCATCTCCCCGGCTTCCCGGGAACGAAATGCAACCAAGGTCACGGTGAATCAAGTCATTCTTGAAATGTGTGAAAGCCAAGTGTCAAGAGCCATGCACACTATAAACACGAATAATTGGGCGCTCCAAAAACCCCATTCCCCAGTTGTGTTCGTGCGCGGCCGGAGGAACGAACTCCTTCACCAGTTTTCCCCGCGCTTCCAGCTCGTTATAAAACGCCTGCCATGATCTGGCCATTTCGGGATATTTTGCGACAGTGGCAGCATCGAAGAATCTCCGTTGCAACAAACTGGAAGTAATCACAAAATGCGTATTTTGCTTCTGATAATGAGCCAGCGGGGCGGCGCGCCACATGGCAAGATCCGGCACATGTTCCAGAGCTGTGCGTATGGAATCCACTTTAGCAGCAGCGGGCTGATAGTCGAGACCGTGCCGTAAAATCCAGCTGCTGACGGGGTTATCCAACAAGGCTAATTTCATCTCCAACTGTTGTCTCGTGGATTCTTCCATAAACACGTCGATCTGTACAATGCCGAAGCGATCCGGCGATACTGGCGGCATCATCCAGGAGCCAGCCTGGGTAGCGATGATCGTGCCCTTGGGAATATTGGATTCCATCCACGCCGCGGCCTGCAAGCGCGTATCGGGTTGCACCGCAATCCAGCACCATTTGGCGGCATAATAAATCGAAGGCGCGGAGAGCAGCAGCGCCAGCATCGGAGCGACGAATCGCACCGGCCATTGCCGGCGCGCGCACCATGCCGAAATGCGCGCGACGAAGATGCCCGCATGTATACACCAGAATGGAATCACCGGAATGAGATAGCGGTCGACCTTGAGCGCGGAATTGCCTATCAACAAATAAAAAAAGAATGGAAACGAGAGGAGCAGCCCATCGCGGGCGCGAGGTTTGAACAAGGAACACAATATGCCGGCAAACATGGCGACCATCAGAACCATGCCTACGCCGCCATTGGGTGTGATCGAGGTGAAATAGCCGAAGAAGCCGGACTCTACGACACCGAGATGGCCGGAGGTGGAATGAAAAACCTGTAACAGCAAGCCGCCGGCAAAACTCTTGAAATCGAGCACGGCATACGGCGTTCCCAGCAGAAAGCCCCCAGCCGCACACAGGGAGATTCTAACGATCGCGCCGGAAAAAAAGATCTGGCGCAAAGCAGCGCCAGCCGCGCGCTGCTGCATCGCAAAGGTTGCCAACACCGTCAACAAAATCAAACCGGCGGGATACTTCGTGGAAGCCGCCAGGCCGGAAACGAATCCCGCCCAATAAAAGGCACGCCACTTTTCGGATTGCAGCGCCAGCGTGCAGAGATGAAAGGCCAGCATGACGCAAAAGGCGGACGGCACATCGGTGGCCAGAAAATGCGAGTCGGTAAAGTGCACGAAGGCGAAGGTCAAGAACCAAGCCGCGAGCAGCGCGGTGGTCTTGCCCCACAGCCGGCGCGCGGCAAGATAGACCAGATATACCGTAGCGGCGCCCAAGATCGCCGACACCAGGCGGCCGAGGAGGTGAAAATAAAAAACATTTTGCGCCGCGTATTCACCAAGCTGCGACCACTGCGCGATGCTGCCGCATGCTTGCAGCATCAGACCCAGGAGCAAATAGGAGAACGCCGTGATATAAATGTAGAGCGACGGATATTCGAAAAAATGCGGATTCAAATCATACGCCGGCCCTTTGAGCATGTCCAAAGCCTTTTGCACGATGAATTTCTCGTCGGGATGCAGAGCATAGGGCTGGCCAAACCAGGTTCCCCACACGCGGATCGCCAAAGCGAGAGCCAGGATTGCCAACAGAGCTCGAGAGGATTTTTCTCGCGGGGAGAGGAGTGCTGGTCCAACGACGGGTGTGTGGGCCTTAGGTAAAATCATGGTTAAAGATGGACGAGTTGAGCTGGTCGAAAAGTCTAAGCTCCCGCGTAGCTGCGAGCCTTTTGTGACCGGAGAATTGTGCTCGCTGCCGTGCTGACTTTTCAAAGGAAGTCTCGTCTTTTTCGGCCCGCACGTTTGTTGGCGAGAACATGGGCTGGGTTTGACCCGAGAATTCTCGACAAGAAGTACCGGCGGCAAAATGAATGTGCGTAAAAACCAGAGAATCGCGAGGCGCGGATTTTGGGCAAGTGCAATGGGAGTTTGCGCTCGGGAGGATACAAACGATGAGGCCATCGCCGGCAGCGATGGCCTCACCTACTTACTTCATTGTCTTCGCCGCCTTTTGGCGCTTCTTTCGCGCCTTGAGCTTTTGGCGCCGGCTCATGCGCACACGCTGGTGTTTGCTCTTGCTTCTGGCCATGATCTGCTTTCTTAGGATTAGTTAAAGATGTGGGAGTGCTACACGCAAGTGTAAGCACGGTAACTGCATTTGACTGCGCTGTCTTTTGTATAAGCGATCGCTCGTTCTGCAGCCGGGCAAGTGCCGCAGTGCGCGGCTTCTAAGGCGACAGGCTAGGCCACAATTCCCTGGCTGCATCATGATATTGATCCTGGGGCCGGTCTAGAAGCTTTTGCAGAGTGTCTTTGGCTAGGCCAATCTTCTGTTCCTGCAAATAGGCCTGCGCTAAAAACCAGAGCGCCGCGGACGGCGGCTCTTCTGCGGCTGCCAGCGGGGCCAATTCCTGGATGGCGCCCCCAAACTGCCCATCCTGAAACAGGCTAATGCCGCGCAGCAGGCGGATTGCAGTTACATCAGGATATTTACTTGCCAGGAGTGCCAGGGAATCCGCCACGGCGGCAAATTTCTTTTCCCGATAAAGGGCTTTGAATGCGTCCAGTTTGCGCTGCAACACGACATCCTGCCGGGGAGCAAGATCTTGCGGCCATTCGAATGCAGCCGGCTCAGGTACGGCAGGCTCTGTCCCCACGAATGAAGATTCGGAATCTTGTTTATGCCCCGGCCGCAGCCAGTGATCAATCTTGTAGAAAAGCCAAAAGCCGGCGCTAAAAATCAGAACCACCGCGGCGTAGCCGAGTGCCGGGCGCCAATTCCCCAAGGTCCAGGCGAATTTGTCAAGAGCGTGCGCGACGCGATCGGCGTATCTAGCCAGAGGATTGGTGGCTGGTGCAGCCGCCGGCGCAAAAAGGTACTGGCCATGGCGCTGCATCACGAGCGTGGTTTTCTCCACCCACAACACTGCACGGCTACATTCATCACAACCCAAAAAATGAGCTTCGAAAGCTTCTTGTTCTGGGGGCGGCAGTTCTTCGCGAACGTAAGCCACCACCTTATCAAGCTTATTGCGATAAGGGCATGTCATATGATTTACGAGTCGAGTACGAATCGATCAAACCAGCTTTTGAAAACCGGGCTTTAAGGCAGGGCTCGCGCAGACGCTTCAGAGCGTTCGATTTCAGGCGGTACGCATGGCTTCGTGGCAAGCCGAGAGGCTTCACCTCTCGGCTCTTCCTACCCTTTGTAGAACACCGGCTCCAAAACCTGGAAATAATTCTGAGCAACAGGCGGGCCGGCTGAGAACCACGGCAAATTACTGCACCCGCCTGGGAAAGTCAATAAGGAACTGAAATGAGGTGGGAGGTGGAAAGAGGGCGGCGTGAGGACCAATGTACGGCAAGACTAGAGTCCATGCAATTGGATCTTGACCGAATTCGAATCCGGAACATCGTCATTCCAACCCACATGCGAGCCGACCGCCGCGATGAGATTCATCTCGCCGTCATCATCCAAGTCCTTGTATTTGAAGCCGAGAAGTATGGTATTGCTTTCGGCTGTGACCCGAAAAGCGAGATTGTTTTGAGCCAAATTCGTAAAACGGCCAAGCTGCACGCCTCGAACGTCGGCGATGCCGGCCGTGCCACGATATGCATCGTCTGTGTCTTTGATGACCCAAACCGATACCAGCTTATCGTACTTGAAAGCGCGATTGCTGCCCCACCAATGCGCACCTGTTCGTTGATCTAGATCCGTGTCCACAACCAGATTGATTCCGAAAGCGTCTGGATTGGGCAGGCGTGACAAATCCAATTTGAGCCACAGTGTGTCGGTGGCTTCGTCGAAATGGCTGGAAAGCGCTTTGACGTCCGCCCAACTGGGATTGCGGCCGTCGCTGTCTTTATCAGTGGCAAGCAGGGTCCAGGCGACGCCGTCGAGGCTGCGTACACGAGGCGGCGTTACTCTTTGCGTCATGGGCAGCATGGCGCGTTTGACATACTCGAAATCAGGCTGAATCTCCAACGCTGCCTGAAATGTTTCTTCCGCCGCCGCGGGGTTTTCCAAGCTCAAGTAGGCTTGCCCGAGCATCATCAAAGCTGTTGCCTCCCACCACTTCTTGTAGGCCTCATCCCCTGGTGGCCAACGGGCAAAGGCCGCTATCGCCTGTTGAAAACGCGCAAGCCCTTGTTGCTGGTTGCCGCCTGCCTGCGCCGGCTTGTAAAACAAATCGATGGCTTCCTCGAGAGCCACGAGTGCATGTTCCGGCGCGAGCGCCCGGGCTTTCTGTAGCGCCGCCTGACTTTCCGGCCAAACGGTTTTGCTGGTGCCAGGGTCGAGAATGAAACGCCAATAATTGCACCGCCGCGTCAAGACATACGCCTCGATCAAGTCTTCCTTTTTTTCAGTCGCGCGCTTCAGATGCGCAAGTGCGTCATCGATGATTTGTTTCGCACCTTCTTGATTGCTGAAGGTCACGAATGCCAACTGCCAATTGGCGAAAGCGATGAAATAGTGCGACCACGCCTCGAGAGAATCCTGGTGCGCCCTGAATTGGTCTTGCAACAGACGTTCAAAACGTTGTCGCGTTTGCACCAGGCCCGCGCTATCCGCCTTCATGCTGGTTTGCAAGAGGGTGGCTTTTGCCTGAGCAAATCCGCCGGCTGGTGGCCGGATGTGGCAAGAGGCCAGAAAAAGCGAAACGCCAAGCAGAGCCCCGAGGCAAAGATTTAGCTTAGTCATTTTTCCGTTCCGTTGAGGAGATTGATGAATCGAACGTAGAGGCTTGTTGTATGAATTCTATGGTATTGCCGTCCGGATCGCGTACCGCCACGGTTTTGCCTTGTGCACTCGCAACGATCTCGCCGACTGGCGCACCACCAGCCGCATTGACCTGGCGCAGGAGAGCGTCGAGATCAGTCACTTTGAATTTCAGCTGATGGCGATTTTGCTCGGCTTTTACACCGGCAATTTCATTTGGGCATAGCAACAACCGTATTCCAGCAATGTTTCCTGTATAAAGCGTCGTGCCTAACATTGGCTTTGCGTGCATGTGCGCGTCGAACACCTTGTCATAGAATGCAGTCATTTCCGGCAAACGAGTGGTTGCCAGCGTGATGCAAATCAATGAGAATTGCAAAGTTTGCATATGCCTCCCGAAATGGGCATTTACTTTTTTCGTTGCGGTTCGTCAGAATGGTGGTAAAGTTAACCTGCAAAGGCGGGAAAATCGTCTGGACTTAGGAAGGCGAACGTCAAATCTTATCGGGCTTGACGTGCGCGTCGCGGAATTGGGAGGGGGTCATGCCGGTGTATTTTTTGAAGGCCGTGTTGAAGGAGGCTTTGTTGTTGAAGCCAACTTCCAGGGCGAGGCTCAAAATGGTGAAATGCTGTTTCTGGGGATCGGCCAGCAGTTTTTGGGCCTCAGCGACGCGGTAGTGATTGACGAAATCGAAGAAATTTTGGCCGAGTTTTTCGTTGATGATTTGTGAGAGATGATGCGGCGAAACATCCATCTTGTGGGCGAGATCCTGCAGCTTGAGCTCGCTGCGCGCAAACAGCTTTTCGTTTTCCATCACGTGCAGCAATTTGGATACATAAGCCGTGGCCCGGGCGGGCGTGAGCGTGGACTTTTCATACTTGGGCGCGTTCTTGAGCGCGAAGGCGCCGGAAAATATTTCGGGTTGGCGCAGCGCCACATAACTGATCCCATAAATCAGCACCGCCTGGGACAACAGCACCAGCGCGTCAATGGCCCGGCTGTAAGGTAAGCCCCCTTGCAGAGCGAGCATGTAGAGCAACGTGAGCCATACGCACGCGCCGAAGCCGCGTGTCAAGCGCTTCAGCCAGATCAGGTTGATATATTCGAGCGCCAGGGAGTTTTCTTTAAGGCTGATCGTGCGCTCCTTGATCAGGCGGAGCGTAAGCCAGGTGTAATACAACATCTGGGAAATCTGCGCCAAAAACAGGATAAAATAAGGCCATTCCATCTGTGGGTTTTCGACGGCAATGTATTTTTCCATAATGCCAAGCTTGATTTTCTGCGGCAAACGATAAAACGGTATGAGCCAAGCCAGATGGAAAAAGAAAGGCAGAAGGTGCCAAACATCCTTTCGGCGGGGTTCGAGATTCTTGCCGGTTAAGAACTTGGCATAGAAATAAAGCAATGGTCCGAATAAGAAGGAAAATGAGGCCGTACTCAGCCAGAAATGGGGAAAAGTATATAAATACTTCGTCCAATAGCCGACGGTCTCGACCAGCCGCAGGGCAAAGAGAAAAATCAGCACCGCCAAAACGCAGTTGGCGCGACGATTGCCGCGACGATGCGTCAACAACACCGCCGCCAGGAACAATCCCTGCACCGCGGCGAAGAGCAGCAGAATCGCCCAAGTATTGATGGAAGGCTGCATGTGAAAAAGTGAGGCAAGAATGAGGATAAACCTAGGTCATGAGTATTTTTGCCTTGGACAAGAAGAATGCTTTCAATTCTTCGATCGTTACGGCCTTGATCATGCGCGGGAGCGGGCCAAGCTGCTCAACTTTCATCAAAGAAACGGCAAGCCAGTTTTCGTCGAGGCCTACATGCTTTTGCCGGGCGTTTTGCAAGAGCTCGGTAAAAGGAAACAACTCACGATCGATGAAAAAAATGTCGACGAAATCCTTCGCTTCAGCGCGGTCGAATAGAGCGAAGATACCATTGCCAAAAACGGCGTACGCGTTGAGAGAGGCTGAGGCGGTCCAGGTACTGGTCAATGACTCGGTGAGGAATGTGCTTTACTTCTTTTGCTGTACCGTGCTCAAGCAGACGGCTCAGATACCAAACAAAAAACGCTCCTCCTGCATCTCTGCCGGAGAAAAACTGTAATCCCACAATAAGCCAGGATTTATTTCTATTTCGTAGAACGTCTTCATGTGCAATGCTCTAGATAATCGGTATGCTCGCAAAAAACGAATTGTCCCTAAAATATTGAATAACTAATACTCTTTCAAGCGATTTTAAATATGCACCTGGGCCTCGCAAGATGGCACGAAAGAAGCAAGCGCAGTCGCCTTTTCAGGATGAGAAAAACTCGGCGCTTCAAGCGCCAGCAGGCGCTGTGACGAAGCGACGCGAGGCTCAGGGCCTGGGCAGCCAGATCACCCCGGTACGATCGCGGTAGGCAACAGCCCGCCCCCGCAGAAGTAGTTTTTGAGCCATTGATAACCTGACCGCCGCAGTAGAAGCAATTCAATATCAGGAGGGGCGCCAGACACGTGTGTCTGCCAGGCCGGGGCGCGGAGTTTTTCGGACTGAATGAACTCTGCATATGAGCGAGCAACTGCCACCAGGCAGGGCTTGGTTTTTCTCGTGACACGCACCAGTGCCACACCGGAAGGCTGATGCGCCGTCCAAGCGGCGTCTATTCCAAGAACGAAAAGTGACAAGGGAAAGACCATTCTCAAGCGTCGCGCCGCAGAACACGCCATGCCCAAACTCCAAAGCTGCTTCCGGCAGCTTCTACCACGGCCAGCAACACCGCCGTGATCTGAAACAGCTCACGCTCGTCGCCGGCTGGGACATGACTGACGTGATCAGGGCTGATCACAATGAAATGATGGTACAAGCCGAAAAGCAGTGAACCCGACATTGCACCGAGCAACACTATAACACCGGTGCGAATCCGCCCGGCCCAAAGCATCGCGATCGCGGCCAGCGGAGCCAGCCAGATAACCACGACGATAAATACGTTACCAAGCGGGGAAGCGTATACCCCTAGTTTCACATGCGCGAATGCGTGCAGGAATAAAACGAGCAAATGCCCAATCACGATAAATGTGGCAGATCTCGAGATAGTTGTCATGTATCGCTCCCAGGATGGGCCAGTCGCAGCGCAAGAGACAAGCGCACGCAAAGCCGCAGAGACGCCAAGAATGCGCAGAGTTTTCTACAGTCCCTCTGCGCCTCGGTCCCGCCATTGCAGATAAGTGCTTAGCGAAATAAACTCAGAATAAAATTCTAAAAGTTTTTGACCTAAAAATTTCCCACGGATTGAAGAATACCACCGATGAAGCTATGATCTGTGGGGTTCTTCAATCCGCGGGTAAAATTTGATGCTACACGAAGTGCTTCAGCTTTCAGCTTGTCTGAAAGGCTGGTGTAGGCGCTTAGAGAAACAAACATGGAATAAAATTCCAAAAGTTTTTTGGCAGAACACGCACCTCATAGCGAGCATCTATCGCAAGCGGAAGCAGATCCCGACCCAATAGGCCGGTTGCACCGGTGATAAGAATGCGGCTCATTCTTCCTCCATGAGGCTTGGTCGCAACGGTTATTTTCGTGGATAGTTGGTCGAGGATTGAGGATTGAGGATCGAAGATGGAAGATCGATAATCACCAAGTCTTCGATCATCTATCTTCTATCATCGATCTTCGATCATCTATCATCGATCTTCGCTCCTCGATCTACTATCCACTCACAATGCCGGCCGCAAAACCACCGTCACCGGCATGCCGTGTTTCAAAATCCCGTCAGGATTATCCACTTCGACCTTCACGGCATACACCAGCGCGGTGCGGCTTTCTTCGGTCAGGATATTCCTGGGCGTGAATTCGGCCTTGCTGCTGATCCAGGCCACTTTGCCCGTCAACTTCTGATCCGTACCGTCGATTTGGATCGTGGCGCTTTGGCCGTTGCGAATCTGCGGCAGATATTTTTCGGAAACGTAAACCTTCGTCCACAATTGCGCCAGATCGATGATTTCCACAAGCGCCGCATTCGAAGGAATGGTCTCGCCGGTTTTGTAATAGCGCGTCGTGACCGTGCCACGCAGAGGGGCTTTGACCAGGCCGTCGTTGATTTGCCGGCGCAACAACTTGCCCTGCGCAGCCAGAGCTTTCTTGCGGCTGGCGAGCGCTTGCACGTTCTGCCGCGCGGATTCGTACGCGGCTTGTGCGCGGTCAAGATTGATCTTGGCGTCGTCGCGGGCCTGCTCGGTGGCTGCGTTTGCTTTGAACAGCTCCGCCACGCGTTCATATCTCGTGCGCGCGTACTCGAAATCATCCTGTGCCCGGCGCTGGTTACTCGCGGCAATGCCCTGCTGCATGTTCAATTCTTCGAGATGGGCTTGCACCTGCTCGAGCTGATAGCTCAGTTTTTCCGTATCGACCAAGGCCAGGGTCTGGTCGAGGGTGACGCCATCGCCTTCGTCGACGTGGACCTGCAGGAGATATCCGCCGGTTTGTGCCGCCACTTTAACGGCCGTGCCTTCGACGATGGCGCTGGCTTCAAACGCCGGATCTGCGCTTTGCCGGCAACCCGCCAGCAGCATGAAAGTTATGAACACTCGTGCGCCGGAAACGTTCATGCCATCCTCCGATTGGTTCGAGGCGCCGCCACAGATGCGGCAAATGAAGATACGTACCCTCCAGCATGGTGTTGGTCATGAAGCACAGTTGTTTCTCGACCAGAAATCTCACGATGCGATACCATGAAAGTTGCTTGGGAGACTAAAATGGTATTACTGGTTTCCAGCATAACAAAAAAAGATGGCGCCGTGCAAGTCTTTTTTGACGTCTCTGCAAAACTGCAGTTCTGCACTCCATTCTCAGGCGGCGAGATGCTTACGCACTTCTTGCCAAAGATTCCCGCTGCGCCGAGCAAAATTTCTTGACATTCGAAAAGCGAATGCTTATTAATTCAGAGCCCCACCCCGGCGGTGAACGCTCGAGAGTTGTTTCATTTCATTTTTCGGAATTCGTTGTCATAATCCTACGGAGGAGTCATGGTCGATACGATTGGCGATACGGCTGGCAAAGTGTGGCAGGTCTTGGACGGCAAAGAAAGCTTAAGTGTTCCACAGCTCAAGAAAGCCACAGGCGCAGATGAAAAAGTGTTATGGTTGGCGCTCGGCTGGCTGGCCCGCGAAAACAAGATCAGCATCGCCAAAAACAAGGCCAGCATAAAAATCAGCTTGAAGCATTGAATGAAATCGGCGCCGCGGCGCCGATTTTCCTTTGCAAACGTCAGGGGACTTCATTTATGGCGGAAGAGAGCACTCCGGCTCCGGCGGGACCATCATCTTCGTGGCATGAAAAGGTACGCACCTGGGTAAGGGTACACCCGCGAGCGAGCCTTGCGCTGGGATTGATCTTCTTGACTCTCCTCTCCACTTGGCTGCTGCTGTTTGCCGGCCTGCCCGATGAAAAGGAAATTCAGAGCTTCAAATTAAAATCAACCGCGCAACTTGGTAAGATCAATTGGGATCGGCGTTTCAAGGCGCCGGTGCGCGTTTGGAAGCCGCTGTCGCAGATTTCGTCGCTGTTGCAACAGGCGGTCGTGATCAGTGAAGACGACCTCTTTTATCAGCACGAGGGTTTCAATATCGAAATGATGAAGGAGGCCTGGCGCGTCAACCTTGAAAAGAAGCGCTACGTGCGCGGCGCGAGCACGATCACCATGCAGCTCGCGCGCAACGCCTTTTTGCAGGACCGCAGCAAGACCATCTTGCGCAAGGTGCGCGAGCTCATTCTCACGCACCGCCTCGAAAGTGCCCTCACGAAAAAACAGATTCTGGAATTGTACTTGAACGTGGTGGAATGGGGTGAAGGGATCTACGGCGCGGAAGCGGCCGCGCGTTTTTATTTCGGGAAGTCCGCGGCACAATTGCATCTTGCCGAAGCCTCGTTGCTCGCCGCGATGTTGCCGAATCCGATCTATTTCAATCCCTACAAGCGCATGAAAAGTTGCGCACGCATGCAAAAACGCGTGCTGGATTTGATGGTATTGAATCATGCCATCACGCCCGAGGAAGCCGCGGCCGCCGGCCCTTCGAGCCTCTCGTTGCGCGGCGCTCCGCCTCCCGCCATTGCAGCCGCACCCCCGACTTCTCCAGATTCACTCGCGCTCGAGGCTGAAATCGACGAGCTGCTGCGTGAAGCGGAGCATGCAGTAGACAGCTCCAGCCGCCTCACCGAGCCTTTCCAGGAAGAGCCACCGGAAAAGATGGAAGGGCCTATCCCATAAGTCCACAAGCCGTGGCATAAAAAACCAAACGCAAAGACGCAAAGAACACAAAGAACACAAAGAAAGATGTCAAACTCTTCGCGGTTCAAGCCTAGTCAGGATTACCCCGGCTTGGCTTTTATTCAAAGTCCCAAAACATTAATAAACCGAAATTTCTTGTAACCTTCCCAGCTTTTCGCCGTAAATTCCTCCGCCAACCAGGAGCATGCATGCACCCAATTATTGAAACGCAAGATTTGGCGCGTCATTTCAGCCGTGGCCGCGTAAAGGCACTGCAAGGCGTCAGCCTGAGCGTCTATGCGGGAAAGATTTTCGGATTGCTGGGTCCGAACGGCGCGGGCAAAACCACGTTCGTCAAAATTCTCCTGGGCCTGCAGCGCCCCGACCGCGGAACGGCCAGGCTGTTTGGCATCCCGGTGGACAATCCTGCAGCGCGCGCCCAGGTCGGTTATCTGCCCGAAAACCATCGCTTCCCCGAGTTTCTGACCGGCGGAGCCTTGTTGGACTACTGCGGCCGATTGAGCGGCATGGACGATCCCAACGAACGCCGGGTCCGTGCCGAGATTCTACTCAAACGTGTAAACATGTGGGATTGGCGCGACACGCGCACGAAAAAATACAGCAAAGGCATGTTGCAGCGCTTGGGTCTGGCACAGGCGCTGTTGCACGATCCCCAATTGATCCTTTTGGACGAACCCACCGACGGCGTCGACCCCATCGGCCGCAAAGAAATTCGCGATCTCTTGCTCGAGTTGAAACAAGAGGGCAAAACCATCTTTCTCAATTCGCACTTGCTCTCCGAAGTGGAAATGATCTGCGACGAAGTTGCGATATTGCATAAAGGCAAACTGCTGCGGCAGGGCACGGTGCGCGAATTGACCACCTCCGACCGGCGCTATCGTTTGCACGTGCACGTCGAAGATCAGGAGTTATTGCAGGAAATCCGCAGCAAGACCACTTTTGCCGAAGCGCAAAACGGCCATCTCGACGTGGTCGTGAACGGTTACGAGCCGTTGAATGAGATCATCGATTTGATTCGCCGGCAGCGATTGCTGATAGAGGCCATCCTGCCGCATCGCCAGACTCTCGAAGAAAGTTTCGTGCAAACTATTCAAGGCGCGGGCACCTCGGATTTCAATACTTTGTTTTCAGGCGAAGAGAAGATATCGCAAGGAGCGCAGGCATGAGCAAGATTTGGGCGGTTTGTTACTATACTTTTCGCGAGTCCCTTGCCCGCAAGACGTTCATCGGGTTTTTTGTCGTTTCTTCCATCGTGCTGGCCTTGCTGTTGCTGGCCTTGAACGTCGATGCGGTTGACGGTGCGCTGGCTTCGGTGACGCTGTTTGGCAAGGAAGCTCAAGGCTTCGAAATCGACATGCGCAAACTGGTGATGGGCATTGAAGCGGGTTTGGCGGCTGCGCTCTTCACCGGCGGCCTGTTTTTCTCGATTTTTGCCACGGCGAGTCTGGTGCCGAACATGCTTGATAAGGGCAACATCGATTGGCTGCTGGCCAAGCCGGTTTCCCGTCCGCAATTGTTGGTGGGACGTTACCTGGGCGGATTGCTGATCGTCGCGTTCAATGTTTTCTATCTCATCGGCGGCGCCTGGCTGATTCTATCGCTCAAGACCGGCATCTGGCATGTGCCGTTCTTGATTTCCGGCGTGATGATTACTGCCATCTTCGCGGTGATTTTTGCGTTCATGATTTTCCTCAGCGTATCGCTGCAAAACTCGGCAGTCGCGATCATGGGCGCGTATTTGATCATGTTCTTCAGTCCGATGCTGTTCCAGCGCGACCGCATTTATGCGCTGCTTTCCAACAAAATTTATCAGTGGCTGCTGGATGGATTATACTATTTAACCCCGCGCACCTTCGAGATCGGCGACATGGTGAGAAAGACCGTGCTGGCCGAGCCGGTGGGGAGCTTGAATCCCTTGTGGCATTCGCTGGTGCTCGGCGGATTGTTTTTCAGCTCGGCGATGCTGATATTTAGACGGAAAAATTTTTGACCGGCCCTGCCCTTTGAGTCCTAACAATCGCTCCAACGTTTAGTCGGCGCGACATGTTTCACGATGTCACTCAGAAGGAGTCCCGGTGAGCGTCGTTCTCAGCCCTTGTGGAAAACTGCGATTCAAAATGCCTCGATAAACCTTACCAGGATTCCTACTGAATGACAAAACCAAGGTGGTTCGCGAACACGGCCCACCAGCGGCCAAGATCACGGCATCTGATCAAATTTTGAGAGGAGATACTCATGCGCAAAATGAATGTCGTATTGTCGCTGTTGCTTGTGGCGGCCCTTGGCTGTCAACGCGAAGGCAAAATTGCGGTGCAAGACGCCACGCGCCAGGATGCGCAACTCTTGCCGGCTGACGTCAATACGATCATGTATTGCAACGTCCGCAACGTCGTGCAGAGCCCGCTGGCACAAGAGGTTTTGCAGCAGATCGAGAATCGCATGCGCGAAGAAATGTCGCACGATAGGTACGAAGAATTCAAGAGCGCCACCGGCTTCGATCCCAAAAGGGATTTACATTCGGTGTTGGCTGGCGCACGCCAGATGCACGGACACGACGAAGATCTTTATGCTATTGTGCACGGCCAGTTTGATGAACAAAAAATCGTTGCTTTCATCAAGCAGGAAATGGACAGCGCCCGGCACGAAATTCACTGGCAGGAAGAGACGATCGGCGGCCATCGCGTATATTTTAACTCGAGAAAGGAACAACGGGGGTTGTGTTTTGTGAATAACACCACCATCTATGCCGGCAGCCGTGAATGGCTGACGCAGGCTTTGGCGGGCAAAAAATCCGGCGAAGTTCCCAAGGTCTTTGCAGCATTGGAGAACAAGATCCGCTTCGGCGACCAGCTTTGGATGGCGGTTTCCGTCGACACTGCCCTGCACGCCGAGCCGGCCTTTGCGCGTAAGCTGCGCGAGAATTTCCCGAAGCTCGAGACCGTCGAAGATCTCGTGTTTTCTGCACACGTTACGGACGGCGTGAGATTCGAAGGGCAATTACAATGTCAAAACGCTGAGGACAGCAAGCTCATGGTCGATCTCATGCGCGGCGCGCTGGCTGCTGCCAAGCTGCAAGTCTCCAAGGACCGCGCCGCGGTGGATGCATTGAACAGCATCAAGGTCGATCAAAAAGGCGAGCAAGCGCTGTTGCACGGCGAGCTCACTCCGAAATTCTTCGACACACTGCGGGCGCAGAAGATGTTCATTTGGGGTGATCGACATCATGTGATTTGACCAGACGTAGGCGATGCTAGGAATTGCCTCTGAACGCCCAAAAGGCCGAATTCAAACACGGAATTCGGCCTTTTATTTATCGAATGATAAACCACCTTTCTCCGACTCGCCTTCGAGAGCGATAGGCTAAATCTCTCCATCAATTGATACGCACCAGGGCTCCCGCAAAAACCACGCTCCAACAGTTTAGAACGCCACTGCGCCCCACGAGGCTAGGCTCAACCATGTCGCTCTGGTGAGACTTTCTTTGAGACCTGCGCTAACAAAACCTTGCTTTTTTTGAAACTTCTTCCAATTTTTCATCCACTGTAGAAGGTTTTTGGATTTCACCGATTTAGAGTGAAGTGTAATTTGCTGTGGAGGTCTGAAATGACCAAATCTAAACGTTCCTCACGCCCGGGGTTGTGGATGCAGGTACTTTCTCTTCTGTTGGTTGTGTTATTGACCACACTGTTGAGCAGTCCAAAGGCAAACCTGAAAGAAAAAACGGAACGCCGGCAACGGAATGGCCTGAGGTCGAGCGAGGTTGCTCGTGCCTCGGGTTTCCAAGCGGCCGCACCGACGTTCGCCCCTCAAACGCGGCTCGGCTTTACGACCGGCGATCAGTGGGAACCGGCCATCGCCGCGGACCGCTCTGGTCATGTCTACGTTCTGTATCCGCAGATCAAAGGAGTCCCCGGCTGCTCGGATTGCGCCGATCCGACCATGATGCTCCTGGTCAGCAGCGACCATGGCGCGACCTGGTCCGCGCCAAGCGTGATTTATCCCGAGGGAAGAACAAAAGAACAATGGGATGCACAAATCACGGTTGACCCGATAGACGGAAAAACTGTCTATGCCGCCTGGCTGCAGAACCGCAAGAGCGACACAATTGTAGCCAAATCGACTGACTTTGGAGCGACTTGGTCATTCGTCGTCGCCAACAGTATTAGCGCTGGCACGGACAAACCCATCGTGGCCGTTCGGGGTAAGGATGTCTATGTTGCCTACAATCACGCGCAGAAAATCTGGGTATCGGCCTCACACAACAGTGGCGTAACTTTTACTTCGGTCGATCTCAAGAAAACCGGCAAGCTGGGTTGGGCTCTCGCCGGCGGCGGCACGGTGAATCCGGCCGGCAAAGTGTATTTTGGCTGGGCCGGCTATGAACAAAGCGGCGGCGCCAAGGGGGCGGTGAATCTCTTTATTAGCAAGTCTGCGGACGGCGGCAAGTCTTGGACGCATACGGCTCTTGACACCTCTGGTGCGCCACCGGATTGCTCTGCCTATCAGTGCGGCTGGGCGTACCTAGGCGCGCAAGTCGCACTCGCTTCCGATGCGACCGGCACGCTCTATGCGCTGTGGAACGCGGGCAAGGTTAATAATGACAAAGGCCCAGAACGCATGTATTTTGCGAAATCCAGCAACGACGGTGTAAGCTGGTCGACCAAAGCGCAGGTATCGACTGCGCCGGTCGGAAGCAATCACGCCTTCCCGGCGATTGTGGCCGGTGCGACGGGAGATGTCCGCATTTCCTGGATGGACACACGAGCTGGTTTACTCTGGAATACGTACTACCGCAGTTCTACCAACGGCGGCGCAACCTGGTCCGACGAGGTTGATCTCTCTACATTCGTGGGCGGATTCGACTACATCCAACCGGAAGGATTCCGTTTCCCCTTTGGCGATTATTACGAGATGGACATTGACGATCAAGGAAATGCGCACGTGATCTGGGGCGAAGCACTGAACTACAATAGCCCAGGTTCCATCTGGTATTCCAAAGGCAAGTAGATTGCGTGCTTTTGCACTGTCTCTATCAAGTGTGGATAACACTGACCGGTCGCTGAAGTCTTGAGATATTACCAAACCGCGACTGTGAGCAACCGGTCAGTCCACGTACGAGTAAGGCATTTCTCCATTGGGCTCTTTGTTTGAGCCGGATACTTTTATTGCCTAGATCGTGTTTTTTGGCCTGACATTCCGACACATCTTGGCCTTGAGCACCTAGCAGAAAGAGCAGGGGACACACCAATACTCTGACCACGATCCCGAATTCCCGTGACAAATCGCTCTAGCTAATTATCGGATTTGCGCCGAAGCACGCATGGTGAGAGCGGTGCAAGGTAAGAAGCCACTTTCCGCGCGGCATGCGATGGGGATGTACACTATGGAGAAGACCGGAAACGTGACTGCGTTGCAACAGCAGCCTGACCACAATACCGCGGCTTACTCGCTGCAGGACACGCAGAACACAAGCAAGAAGTTAGGGGAGTTGCTGAATGGGCGGCAGCAACAAACAACTGAGATGTGAAAATACGGGCTGAATTGATGCAATTGTCACCCCTCCCAACTCCCTTCTCCGTAGTTGCTAAGCCACCTCTTGGCTTTTATACCGTCGATTGCGCTAACTCTATCTTCCTATTGGGGCAGTTCTGATCCCTCTCATTCGGTTAATACTACAACGTTAAGTTGGCCACACTCCTCCAACTGTCTCAGGAGGAAACTTTTTGAGCGCTTGGCACAAGGCCTAAATGAAACGCCATTCCAGTGCTTAAAAAGGTTCCTCCTGAATGACAACAAAAAGGCAGGCGCAAAATATCGAACTTAACGTTGTAATATTAGACAACTTTACTTAAAGCAGCCCCTCCAAACGTTAGACGATTAACTTTTCAGACTCAGAATAGTCCCGCAGTGGCAGGCTCAACTGCGGTTTCGCAATGGCTACCGAGATATTTGATAAAATCGCCGCACAGCATCCAGCCCTTGAAATGGCGGGACTCGATACTATCCGAAATATCTGGACAATGCCGCAATTGCCCTCTAACATAACCAGTGAGGCAAAAACATGAAACGTCTACTTTCCTTCTTCGCCGTAGTCGCCCTACTTGGAGCACAAAACCTCCAGGCGCAGTGGATCCAAACTGATGGACCCTCCGGCGGCAAGATTAATTGCTTTGCCGTGAAAGGCTCGAATCTCTTTGCGGGAACTGATGGCGGCGGTGTGTGGCGTCGTCCGCTAGCAGAGATGACTACTAAAGTTGAAGAAGATTTCAGTCAAGCACCAGTTGGTTTTACGCTGGAACAAAACTATCCCAACCCCTTTTGGGGCGGAGTTGCTCTGCGAGAAATCTCCGCGACCACCATTCGCTACCAGTTGCCGCAAACCATGCAGGTCGTGCTTAAGATCTACAGTATCTCTGGCCAGGAAGTGCGCACGCTGATCAATGAGCGGCAGCCTGCTGGTGTGAACTCGGTGGTATGGGATGGCAGGGACCAGTTTGGCCAGTAAGTGAGCTCAGGCATTTACATTTATCGCCTTCAAACCTCAGAGCCTGTTCAAAGCCGTAAGCTGTCTTTCGTGCGTTGATGCTCAATGCTGGTGAGGTCGCGCTCGAGGCCGTGGCCAGCAGCTCGCCTGAGAATGCAACCGACATGGGAGTGGTTGTTGTCGATCGCCAAAAAACTGCCGCGCTCGCAGCGTTATTCCCGCTGGAAGTGCGTCTATCGTTACTGGCGGCATGGAGGTTTAAGGAATCGTTGAAAAATAGAATATATGTTCAATAAATCATACTGCTTAGAGCCTTTCGATAGTTTTGCCTATGGCGCTTTTGGCAAAACCGCTGACGGATCGGCGTCGAGTCCGTGTTTGAGCTCAGTGAGAATCCGCACCTCCTGCTGTTCTCGCGCCTAAGATCGTTGTGGGAGATGTTGGTAAAGCTCCGGCTTGCTTTCGGCGTGTCTAATTGCGGCCGGTTCTAGCTCTTGTTTTGACCTTTGCTCTTGGCCGCTTATCACGCTTCGATTTCTTGTCCTTAAACAGCAAATCCCGCAACAAACCCAGCCCAACGCCACCCACATCAAACGTCAGATCTTTATACGAAAAGCCGTCGCCGCCCAAAATCGGCACGACTTCGTATCTCACGTAGGCATCCTTCACTTCCCAGGCCGCACCCAGCGCAATCGTGGTGAGAGCGGCGTAGCCTTTCGGCATTTTCTTCGCGAGTACGCTGTAGAGATAGGCCGATCCGAAAGCGTGAAAGCCTTTGTCATCAGTAAACCATTTGTCTTTTGCCTTGCGGAAGGTAAAATCATTCCAATTGGGCTTGGCGAGCTGCGCGTGGCTGTTCGAGAGGTTTAACAAAACGGATGCAACCGCCCAAAAATAACGATTTCGTAGCATGTGGGGCCCCTTTCTAATGCGGAGTTCGGAATGCGATTTGCGGAGTTTTCAATGTCTGAGCAACCAATCTTATAAAGGATGGGCGTGGCTCATAATCTTGCCCAGAACAGCCATACCCCGGGCTGTTCAAAAGATGAAAAGGCTGCGAGATTTATTCTACAATTATTACACTCATCAACTTGGCCTTGGCGAAAAACGGATGTGATCCCTGGAACGACTCATCCGTTACGGCGACAGTTTAGTGAGCCTAACAACCGCTACTGCAGCCTTGTTTCCCGAGGTTGTCAAAGAAAGCATTGCAGGCCTTAAGCTGAACGTCAACTTGACTGCAGAGGGTAAGGAGATCCTACCAAAGCTCCTGGGATCTATTTGCGTGTGTTACAAAAAGTGCTAAATTCCAACCTGACAATGCTAATTGATTGAGCTTTTCACATGCAACTATAACACAGGCCCCATTCTGGCGAAGAGGCATTCAATATTACGGCAGTACAGGCTGGCCCTCTTTCTTTATTTCCCAATCTTGATTTGCGGTTGTTCGGGATCGCGAGCACATACGGATTTGCGACCTATTCCTCAGGTCATTCCGGTCGTGCAGTGGGGTGGTCAAGCCTTGGCCGATTCTTTCCGCACGCACGAAATCAAGTTCATCACGCTGCATCACGGCGGGGAGGAATATCCGCCTGAACGAGACACCGCGGAACATTTGCGCAAGCTGCAACAGTGGTCGCGCCAGGATAAAAAGTGGATCGATATCCCCTATCACTTTTTGATCGATTGGGAGGGGAAAATCTACGCGGGCCGCGATTTGCGCTATCCCGGCGATACCAATACGAATTACGATCCCACAGGCCACGCCTTGATTTGTGTGCTGGGTAATTTCGAAGTGCAAACGCCGAATGCGAAACAATTGCGTGCCATAACGGAAATGATGGCATGGCTATGCACAACCTATCACTTATCACCCGAGGGGATCAAAGGCCACAAGGACGTTGCGGCAGGGACGGTTTGCCCGGGGAAAAACTTGTACGCTTATCTCGCGGATGGTTATTTGCAAAAACAAGTCGCGCAGCGATTGCAGCACGCCCAAAAAGGCCATTGATTGACCATAAACCGGAATTCATTTCGAAGCGGCTTTAAAAAATCACCCAACGGATTGAAAAGCGACCAACGGACTCTATTCTGAATCCGTTGGTCGCTTCTCATCCGTTGGGCAATAAACTTTCGGAGTTTTGTACTAGG
The DNA here is from genome assembly GCA_050732395.1 of bacterium. Lineage (GTDB taxonomy): Bacteria > Zhuqueibacterota > Zhuqueibacteria > Zhuqueibacterales > Zhuqueibacteraceae > JBIOXB01. Next base: position 8,143 of record JBOHQX010000288.1, on the reverse strand, counting down.
TTTAATGAGCTAATCACCTCACTCGTCGCCGTCTATTCAGGGACGTATGCCGCCACTCGCACTCGTGTTCGTGGTCATCGCCGCCACTTGCCACGCCGCCTGGAATTTCTCCCTCAAAAAAGCCGAAGACAAAGAGGTCATCACCTGGTGGGCAATTACGCTGGGTGCGTCCAGCATGCTGCCGCTGGTCTCCCCGCAAGCTGCCTTGCCCGCTGCGATATGGCCATATATTCTGGGAAGTGCCGTAGCGGAAGTGATTTATTATTGGATTCTGATTCGAGCCTACGAGCAGGCCGATTTTTCGCTCGCTTACCCGATCGCACGCGGCGCTGCGCCAGCGCTGCTTATGTTCTGGTCGATGCTCCTCATGAACGAGCGGCCTACGAGCCTGGGCCTGACGGGGGTGATATTCATTTTGGCGGGGCTGATGAACGTGGCGAGGGGAGAAAAAGCGCACAATCTTCGTGGCATGCATGCAAAAGGCGTTGCTCTGGCTTTGATTGTGGCCGTGATGATCTCCATTTACTCCTTTATCGACGCTGCTGCTGTGCGCATGGTCGCGCCCCTGCCTTATCTTGCCATGGTGCACGCGCTCACCGGCTTTTTCCTCTTGCCTCTCGTCGTTCAGCGCCATGGTTGGCGTGCCATACTCGCAAAAGGGCGCTTCCACTTTCCTCACATCGCTTGGATCGCGGTGTTAATGCCTCTGGGTTATATTCTAGTTTTAAAAGCTTATGCCATGGCTCCAGTCAGTTATGTGGGCGCAATGCGCGAAGTGAGCATCGTTTTTGCCGCTTTTGCCGGCTGGCGCTGGCTGGGTGAAGATTTCGGCAGGAGGCGCAGTTTGGGGGCGCTGCTGATTTTTGGGGGAATTCTCCTGGTGGCGATTGGGGGATGAGAGCCAAGGCCTATCCGAAAATCTTATTCTGTTATCCCTCTTTACTGAATTTGGCAACCTGGCCCAAAAAAGCATTGTGGCTGAGTCAACCAAGATCCCTGCGGGATGACATTACGAGATTCTTAGATAAACCCTAAACCACCCGACCATCGAAAAGATTAATGATCCTGCTGCCGTACGAAGCGTTCTTCTCCGAGTGCGTGACTTGAATGATGGTCGTGCCTTCCTGGTTGAGCTTGGTGAACAGCTCCATGATCTCCTCCCCCTGCTTCGAGTTCAGATTGCCCGTGGGCTCGTCGGCGAGCATCAGCTTGGGATTGTTGATCACCGCGCGCGCGATTGCCACGAGCTGTTGCTGCCCGCCGGAAAGCTGGTTGGGGAACAAATCTTTCTTGCCAACGATCTGAAAGCGATCGATCATGTCGCACACCATGCTTTTGCGCTCCGCCCCTTTGACCTTTTTATACAAAAGCGGCATTTCGATGTTTTCATAAACGGTGAGCTCGTCGATCAAGTGATAGCTCTGAAACACGAAACCAATGTAATGTTTGTGCATTTCAGAGCGCTGCCGCTCGTTCATCTTATGCGCGGCCTGATCTAGAAAAAAATAGTCGCCGCTGGAAGGCTCGTCCAACATCCCAATGATATGCAACATCGTGGATTTGCCCGACCCGGATGGACCCATGATCGAAACGAACTCCCCTTCCTTTATTTCGACGTCCACGTCGTTTAAAACGTAGGTTTTGCCAAAGCCGGTGGGGTAGAATTTGAAAATGCTTTTTAATTGAATCATTTGATTGCCCTTCCTGTTCCGAAATAAAGTCAACTAAGCACAGTGCGGACGAACCCTGACGTGGTCGTAACCCAATAGGTCTGATACAATCTCCAGCGGATAGAAAAACCCAACAGATAAAATCCGTTGGGTTTTTCTATCCGTTGGAAATCAAAACTCTTGCCTGTTTGGACAGATTCAATTTGTCATAGCACTATTTCGCAATCGTTGGATTCGTTCAAATATAATGACGCATCAATTCACTTGCCAGAATTGTTTTTCAAGAGTTTGGCTGAAGATATTTCGCATGAGGATTGAGATAGGTATACGCTGGCAAGACACCGCGTGCACGATAACGAACAGGTGATGTGTACGTTTTTACAATTCACCTTCTTCAAGAAGTTTTACAAGTGCATGCAAAGTTTGGTTTACAGGCGTATCGACTCCGAGCTCCGCGCCGCGATGAGCCAGATATCCGTTCAGAGCATCGATTTCCGTGCGCTTACCCCGGGAAATGTCTTGTGCGGTCGACGAAAGGGCGTTTGGCATGGTCTCACCAAGCTTAAGGCTGGCCTCAACCAGATCGACAGCCGGCAGTCGCACGCCGGCCGCGTAAGCGACCGCGACAGCTTCCGCGATAACCCGCCTCATGATCGCTCGTGTCCAGGAATTGTTCGCGATTCGGCCATATCGTGCACGGCTCAGAGCAGAAATCGCGTTGTAGGCGCAATTCATGATTAACTTTACCCATAAATCGGCGGCAATATTCTCGGAAACTCGACACGGTATTCCAGCGCGGACAAAAAGGGCGGCGAGCTGCTCGAGGCTGTGCCGAGAAACAACTTCGCGAGCTCCGTGCTCGGCGAGATCTCCAATGATGAGATCGCCGCGGCCGGTATGCTTGACATGTCCCGGCGCACTCATCTCGGCAGCAACGTAAACGACCGCCGGGATTGCCTCAATGCCGGTGGTGCGAATACGAGAGACATTGTCCACACCGTTTTGGAGACTGACCACGGCAGCGCCGGGGGCGAGATGTGGTGCCAGAGATTTCGCGGCTTCTTCAGTATCAAGCGTTTTCACACATAGCAGTACGATCTCTGCCTCGCGCGCGGCTGCAACGCGCGTTGAGCCCGAAACCGAAACCTGCTGTTGGAAATGGATGCTTTCGAGAAGCAATCCGTTTCGCGCGATGGCTTCAACATGTCGTTGGCGGCCGATGAGTGTGACGGTAGCGCCTGCACGCGCGAGCATGCCGCCGAAATAACATCCGACGGCACCAGCGCCTAGCACGGCGATCGGCGGCCATTCATGCTCAGACATGGCGTTTTCCGATTTGTAATGGAATCAAGACGTGAGCGGTCAAGGCAAAGGCCGCCAATCGTACTCGATATAAGTTGCCGTTTCGAGAGCCTGCTCCTTGCCCAGCAAGCGGGCAACGACGTGAAATGAGGCGTCGATACCGGCGGCCACACCTGCGGCAACGATCACCTTGCCATTGTCAATAAAACGCCGCGAGGTATCGATCCTCGTTCGCGGCGCAGATTGCCGCAATTCTTCAATGGCGCGATGATGTGTGGTGGCGACCAGCCCGTCCAGCAAACCGGTTTTGCCTAAAATCAGGGCGCCGGTGCAAATTGAAAGAATGAGTTCCGCCTTTTCAACGCAAGATTTGACCCATTTCAGCACCTCAGGGTTTTTCATCTCACGACGCGTGCCGTAGCCGCCGGGTACGACCAAAACCTCCGGCGTGGGACAATCCGCAAAAGTGTACTTGGGATTCACGCTCAATGCATTACGCGCGAGTATAGCACTGGAGGTTTCGGCGACAGTATAAACATTGAAAGGCTCCAAGTTTTGCCGGCGACCGGCCACCGAAAACACCTCAAACGGCCCGCAGAAATCGAGCACTTCGACTTCATTAAAAATGAAGATGGCAACATTGCGAGTTTTCATGATGCAATCCTTAAGTGCCTGAAATTCTGTTAAAGGAAGCTTCCAAGTTCAACTATTTTGATGATGAAGGGCTTCCATGTGAAGTACAAACTGTGCTTCGCGAATCGCAAGACAAAGTGTGGTTGATGATGAGAACGATTAGCAATCTTAACGCAATGAATTTTTTCGATTCTCTCGCGGATCACATAGTTGATCGCTACGACATTCGATTCAAAGACCGCAGGCATAGTTTAGGAAGAAGGCGCTCAAACCCTGAAAGCCTCCATCACAAAGTAAATTCTCCACGAACCACCACCACCGCATTACCTCCGACTTTGATCGCCTGAATATCGTCACGCGATCCAACAATTTCAACCATAGCCTGCCCAGGGCGGTTCATGCGATGTCCTTGTTCCGCGATAAACTGCGGTCCGTCAATCAAGCCATGGCGCCACATATAGGCCGCCATGCCACCGGTTGCCGAGCCCGTGAAAGGATCTTCCATGATGTCTGGCGGCGTCCCGAAATGTCGCGCGGCAGTGCGGCCCTTATCCGTGAAGCCCTGCAAGCAAAACAGATGAGGGCTGAAGAAGTCACTCTTTGCGCGCAGCCGGTTATAGGCGGGAATGTCAATTTGTGCCCGGTTCAAGGCATCAAGGCTCTGCAATGGTAGCATCAATTGCGGCGTGCCCGTGCTCACGGTTTGAATCGGCGATCCGGTGAGCGCATCGTCAGCGTGCAAACCGAAAATGGGCAAAACTTCTGCGGCACTGTAGGTCGCGAGAAACTGTGGCCGCTTTTGCGTCATGACGATGCGTTGCACTTTACCCGCCGCGCTGAAAATCTCCACCGGAATCGGTCCAACCTTCAACTCCAGTTTGATGGCGGTATGATTGCCATGTAGTTCTAAACGACTGGAATCAATCAGGGCGAACGTCGTGGCGATCGTGGGATGTCCGGCAAGCGGAATTTCTTCTGCGGGTGTAAAGTAGCGCACACCGAAATCTGCGACTCTTGAGCGGCGCACGAAAGCGGTTTCAGAAAGATTCATTTCGCGCGCGATCGCTTGCATCGTGGCCTCATCCAATTCATCTGTATCGAAGAGTACGGCGCAAGGATTGCCGGTGAGCGGTCGGTCGGTGAATGCGTCGACGAGAGTGTATGGGAATTTGGGCATGGTTAACTCAAAAATAGTTCTTTTAAAGTCAAACAAAAGAAAAACACAAAGCCCACGAAGGACACCAAGTTGCACGAAGAAAATCGCAGCGAATAGGCGGGTTGCAGTTGTTTCCTCTTCCGGGCAAGCATTCTGCGCTGCTGGTTTTGTGGAATTCTGTGCCCTTTGTGCCTTCGTGCTGTTCTTTTGCTCTAATTGCTCCGGGTCTGTGGATGATCTGACGACGTCAAGCTGTCCTTTGACTGAATCTGCACCATCGCTTCCGCCACTTCTTGCGCCTCGGCATGCTGGCTTTTGCGCAGCTCGGCGATGACATTCGCAAAGTCTTCCGCTTTACGATTCTGACTCAGCTTGAATTTCGCTTCAATCTTTTCCACTTTGATTTGGAATCCCACCAACCCTTTCATTTCTTTTTTGAGAAATTCTTCCGGTAAGCCTTCCATTGTGTATGGATTCTGCGGATTGGTGGCCGCCTCGTGCTTGTCCACCAGCCTCTTCAGCATGGCATAAAGCTCATCAGAATCTTCGATGATTCTCGGCCTGCCATAGACGTGCACGGCCATATAATTCCACGTGGGCACATTGAGATGGTTGTACCAGCGCGCCGAGACGTACGAGTGCGCTCCGGAAAAAACCGCCAGGACCATCTCACTCGAATTGAAGCTGCGCCATTGGGGATTGGCGCGCGCGACGTGGCCATGGAGAAACTGTTCATTTTCCGCATGCACAAATTCCAAAGGCAGATGCGTCGCCACCGGCATGCCGTTTTCACAACTGATCAAAACGGCAAAATTATTTTGCTGCAAAAAATCTGCGACGATTTTCGGATCAGTGATGCGATAATATTGAGGAATGTACATGGTGGCCCTGGTCTCCATCTTCAGCTTAACAATCGCCTCTCGGCGAGCCGATCTGCGGCCTGATTCGTGGCGAGGTCTTCCGCCGCAGCCATTTGCAACACGGCAAGAGTGGTTTCGTGAATGGCATTGATTCTTTGCAAGGCTTGGGCGGATTCCCATCCCAACATTTCGCGGCAGCCGTTGATCACGCCACCGGCATTGGCGACGTAGTCGGGCACATAGGTGACGTCGCGTTCTTTCAGTCTCTCACCGTGGCGTGGCTCGAGCAGTTGATTGTTGGCGGCACCCGCAACGATTTGCGCTTGAAGCTGTGGAATAGTTTGATCATTCAACACGCCGCCGAGCGCGCACGGCGCAAAGATGTCAGCCGCAACCCGATAAATTTCGTCCGGTGCCACTGCTTGTGCGCCAAAATCGTGAACCGTCACCTGCACACGCTGAGCCTGAGTATCCGTGACCAGGAGCCTGGCGCCTGCCTGGTGTAACTCCCGTGCGAGTTGGTATCCGACGTTGCCGCAGCCCTGCAGCGCCACAATTTTGCCGGCAAGATTTTCGGAACGCCAACGATGCTTTGCCGCCGCTTGTATCGCGCGAAAAACACCAAGGGCAGTCCAAGGCGAAGGATCGCCGGAGCGGCCCGCGAGCCCGGCCACGTAGGAGGTCTCCAAACGAACATACGCCATGTCCGCCGGGTTGGTACCCACGTCTTCCGCCGTGATGAAGCGCCCGCCCAATCTTTCGACAAATCGGCCGAGTGTTCTGAAAATCCTTTCGCGTGGTGCGGTGCTCGGATCAGCCATGATCACGGCCTTGCCGCCTCCAAAGGGCAATCCCGCCAGCGCATTTTTGTAAGTCATGCCGCGGGACAAACGTAACGCGTCCACGATGGCTTGCTCTTCATTGAGATATGACCAGAAACGCGTGCCGCCAACGGCGGGCCCAAGTTTCGTGCTGTGAATCGCAATCAACCCATGAAACGTGGCGGCAGCATCATGGCAAAAAACAAGTTGCTCATGCCCCATGGCGGCGATGGTTTCGTTAAGATTGATATTCACGGGTAGTTGTTGAATTGATTATTGAAACGTAACTGTTCAGGCGTCATTCCAGCGAATCAGGGTGTTGCAGAATACAGATGCTTGAGAAAAATCATACAATTTGTAGAGGCGCATAGCCATGCGCCCCTACAAATTGTACGTTCGTTCTGATATTTTCGCATTCTGCAACACCCTGGAATGGAGGAATATCCCGTGTTCGAGCACGTGGCTAATGAGGTCGACTTAACCCGGAAGCCTGAGTGGTCCATTCATGCCACTTTCGCGATCGCCTCGGCAAATCTCAACGGCGCTGCTCCATCGGCGCCCAGGAACAAACTCGGCTCAATCAATTCCAGCTCGATCAGCACGAATCGGCCGTCGCGCTCCATGCCGTCGACGCGGGCATACAGCAAGGGTAGATCGACCATCCCCAAAATGGCCTCGGCTTGCGTGATAAATGCCGCGGGCGGCCTGGCGGCCTGATAACTTCCTCCGAAATCATTCTGTACACGAAAATCTCCGGCCCTGGGCAGTTTCAAAACTGCGTGACTGTATTTCCCCTCGAAAAACAAAAGCGACCATTCGCCACGCGTACTGATTTCCGGCATGAATTCTTGCACCAAGGCACCGGAATTCTGCAAGATTGCCTCGAGCTTTGTTTGATCTTCCTCGGCCTGTGCCGGTGAGGTTCGAAAAGTCATATGAGCAGTCGCAGAAATCGCGGGCTTGATCACGGTGGAGTCGAAAGCGTTGTGGCTTAAGACCGAGGCCAACTCTATTCTTCTACCGGCCTCGATCCAAAAGGTTTTCGGAATGGTCACCCCGCGCGCGGCGAGGTCGCGCAGGTAGATTTTGTCCATGTTCCAGCGCACGATCTTGGCTGGATTCCACAACCTGACGCCAGCCGCTGCCTGCAGGTCGAGCCAGCGCCGAAAAACTTTGGGCTTGTGATGATAATTCCAGCACGAGCGTAAAATCACGGCGTCGAATTTTTCCCAGTGCAGCACCGGTTCATCCCAAATGGCGGCATATGTTTGAATTCCTAATTCCTGCAAGAGCGGCAGGGTGATCGCATCATCCTCGGTCAAATTCGGATATTTCGCATAGGTCACAAAGGCGATTCGTTTCATAATCCCTGTAATCGTTTTTGAAAAATGACTGCTCAGCGCAAAAAGCTTCTCAACACAGAGACACGGAGTACACCGAGTTTCACAGAAAATTTTGAGAACTCCGCGCAACAAGACTCACTCTGAAATACAAACTTGTAGAACTTTGCATTTTTAGCAAAGTTTTGATTGCGACCCTGCCGGCCGGCAAGTCTCTGCGAATCTTTGCGAGGCTCTGCGTGAGACAATTTTGGGCAAAACAATTGATACGAGAATAGGTAGTTTGGGCGTGACTATTCAGCTCAAAAAAAGCAGAGTAAACGGATGAAGCAGATTGAACGGATAGTGATTCTGCAAAACA
>JBOHQX010000287.1:0-5486 GCA_050732395.1 bacterium | reverse complement strand
TGTAACCGGCCAACTGGCGCGCCGTCCAATTTTCCGTTTTGCCGATCACCACCAGCGGCGCCCAGTGATTCGGAATCGCCGCGTGGATGAGGCTGAGCAGGAGACTGCCCGAAAGGATTGTCCAAACTGGGGTCATGGTTTCCACCTCGCTTTCTTTTATAATTCCATTATAATTCCATGTAGGCAAGAATTCCAAAAACCACCAGAAGCGCTCCTGTTATAGCCTTCTCATAATGCTCCAAGACGCGCAATTGAAATTTTTCCACTCCGCGCCAATTCAGATCGACAAAAGTCATCATGCCTGCCATCGTGACGGCGAAGTGAATGACCAAGACGGCCACGATTCCATGCCAGCCGACGAAGCCAGCCGTGAAGGAGTAGACGACGATGGGCAAGCAGGGTGAGAAAAACATTTCTTCAACAATTGATTTGAAGCGCATCGGGCTCGCCGTCATTGAGCGGCGAGCTGAGCGGTGATCAACAAGTTGACGTCTCCGCCTTGCCAAAGCTATGACCCAATAAAAAAATCCGAGCGCGATGAGCATGAGAGAGCCGATGATCTTCATGATGGCGGTGTCATGAGTATAAAACTCTTGGCTAAACCAGCCGGTCGCCACCCCAAGAATTATGGCGCTGGTGGTGGGAGCAAGGCCGGCAATCGCGGTCATTTGTAGCATCCGCCGCCGGCTCCACTTCTCCGTTTTGCCGAGTACTACCAGCGGCAGCCAATGATTCGGCGTGCCGGCGTGAATGGCGCTGAGCAGTAGGCTGCCCGAAAGGATTTGATAGATTGAAGATATCATATGAATAGTCCTGAAATCTTCCATTGACCTGCAAGAGCAAACTGACGCGATTGGTGAATTGATACTCCGTGCCGACATGCGCCAGCAGCGTGTTCCCCAACCGGAAGTCATCGGTGCCTTTGCCATTGGCTTGATAGGCTATGCCGACATTCAGCGGCAAGGCACTGTAAAAGCCCGAAACGGTTGGCACGCTGAAAAGCGTCTGCCGATAATTTACACCGAGTATTCCGTCGAGCGAGCCGGTGCCTGGTTGGATTGGAACTTCTGCCGCCTCGCCTTCCGCGTTTTTGGCTCGGTAGCTCCGGTCGGCAGCTTCGCGCCAATGCGGAGACTCAGGCGGCGATCAGAATTTGATGCAGGCGAGAGAACGTTGTACTGCGCGCTCACGATCATATCGCCAAACCCGCTAAAGTTCCATGAAGCCATCGTGCTTTCATCGCCTTCGCGTTCAAGATGGCTGTGCTCCCGATGGATGTACGGCAGCTCAATGTTCAGTCCGAGATGATTTTGGTGAGGAGCCGGCTCATAAGGTCAATTATTCTTCTTTAAAAAAGCTGTTGATGTTGAACGTCAAAGCCGCCTGTGGATTTTGTTTCGTGAGGGCGGCGACTTCCTCAAACTCAAAATCGGCTTTATCCTGTTGCGCTTTGTGCCGATACAAAATTCCCAAAAGATAATGGCCCTCGGCTTGGGCGGGATTCAATCTTTTATCCTCTTTGGCAAAGGCAATGGCCTGTTCATAATCCTTCTTCTGAAAATAAAGATTGGCGAGAAACAACTCCATGCGATGGAAGCGCAGCCCCATAGCCGTGACCGCGTTGATCTCCGCCAGCGCGTTGTCGTATTCCTGCAATGACCAGAAGGCCAACGCTTTTCCCACGCGGCTTTCAATATCCAGAATATCTCTTCCGATGGCGCGTTGAAAAGTCGTGACCGCTTCGCCAAAGAGGCCGCTTTGCAGATAGATCATCGCCAGCGTCCGGACGGATCGCGTCTCCAGCGAATCCAGCATCGCCGCCTTGTTCAAGGCGATGATGGCGTCGTGCAGACGCCCCATGTTGTTGTAAAGCACGCCGAGATTATGATAAGCCGAAGGATTGTCCGGGTGGAAGGCGACGGCTTTTTGGAAGTATGAAAGCGCCTTGGCCTCGTTTCCGGTTTTCTGATAGAACACGCCGAGATTCGAAAGCGCATCGAAGTGGGTGCTGTCGATGGTCAGAATCCGTTCGCAATATTGGCGCGCCTCGTCGAGCTTTTCCTCGGCGGCGGCGATTTGGCTGAGCACGTTGAGCGCATCCACCCGCGTCGATTCATCATTCAGCGCCGTCAGCGCATGCTGCTTCGCGTTTTTGAGTTTTGTATCGAATAGAGAAATGAGGCTCAATCCCATATTGGCATCGGCGTTTTTCTTTTCGATAGCCAGCGCGCGCTGGAAAAAGCGCTCGGCTTCCTGAAATTGTTTGACCGCCAGATACGCGCGCCCGAGCAAAGTCAAAGCGTTGACATTGCGCGGATCGTTTTTGAGCACACCATCCAGCAAATAGACCGCCGAAGTAAAACTCCCATTGCTGAAATATTCCTCCGCTTGAACAATCGTGGTGCGGGCATCATCGGCTTTCTGCTGCGCCAATCCGTTTGTCCGCACCACGATTGAAATAAGCAAAAGGAAGAGCACGGCTCGATATCGAAATGTAAACATGCGCGTCTCTCCTTTCCGATGGCATGATCAACGCCGGCCAAACGAACGCGGCCTGCCGGCGTGTCCGCTATGGCCGCGCGAAATTCCGTGACCGCCAAAGTGATGGCCGCCGCCAAGATGATGTCCACCGAGATGCCCGCCGGAATAATGTCCACCATACAACGAGATTCCCAAATAACCTCGCGAGCGGCCATAATAAGGATAGGGAACGTAGACATAATTGCTGTCGCGTTTGTTCGGTCGATCAGTGGTCTTGATCATGGCCCCGATGACCGTTTCGGAAACGCCCGCGTTCTTCAAGTTGATGATCTCTTGACTGCTCAGCGCAAAGAGCGATTGCGTGGCTTGAATTTGCGCGATGATGACGCTGTCGCCGACGCCGGCCTTGCTCAAGACGGCGACGTCGTTTACGGTCATGGCGTTTGCATCCGGCGAGCTTTGTGAAGGACGATGCAGGCTGGTATACGACCCACAGCCCACACTGCCAGAAATCAACAGCGCCACGCCAATAATTAAAAGTATGCGTTTCATAACCCGTGTTCCTTTCTTTAATTTGGAGGGTTACAATTTTCGCAACTGCATTTGACAATTGCGATTTGAATTAACGCGGCGCATTTTTATTTCTCCAACAAAACATACTTCTCACTATCTCGGCAACACCACAACACCAGTGGGATCAACTTCGACTTCGATGGTTTTGACGACCTGCAAAGTTTGCGTGTCAATCACCTGCACGTTGCCGGGGTTGCCGCCTTTTTCAGTCGGATGATGGCTGGGAAAACTGCTGTCGAGATTTTCATTCGTGATATAAGCAAAGCGGCCATCCGCAGTGAACGCGACGCCATGCGGATTGGCGAAGTATAAATGCTTGATCGTCGTTGTCACTTGCTGATCCGATACCCGAATCACGCTCACGTCATTCGAGCCTTGATTGGCCACGTAAACAAATTGGCCGTCGGGTGTGACCTCCAACAAGAAAGGCCTGCGCCCCACTGGGATTGCAGCGACCACGCTTTTGCCGGCCGTATCGATTACGCGCACTTCGTTGGAATTAAAGCAGGTGACATAAGCAAAACGATCGTCAGGCGTCAGCACGACTTGCAAGGGCTGATAGAGCGATGAGCGCACCGGATTGACGTCCGGCGCTAGGAGAACGCGTTCAACTTCTTCGTAGTCAGTGGCGCGCAGGATGGAGATGCTATCAGATAAATAGTTGCCGACATAAATGTACTGACCATCATGGCTGAAGTTGATGCCATGCGGCGCAAGGCCCACATTGGTTTCCTTTATCAGTGTGAGCGTCGTCGCATCGAACACTCTCACCTTGCGGCCATCAGCGAAAACTTCCCAATCTGTTACGAAAATGCGCGTGCCGTCCGGGCTGACCACCACATTCGCCGGCGATTGGCCCGCTATTACCTTACCTTGAAACGAGTCGGTGGCGACGTCAAACTTCCAAACTTCTCCCGCTGCAATCAATGAGGTGTACCAGTACTTGCCCTGCTTATCTACAAAAATGTTGTGCGGCACGTCCAGCGTGGGAGAGTCGCCCACCGGGATGAGCCGCGTCACGAGATTGTGCTCCGTGGAAATCACTGAGACCAGATCGTCACCTTGATTGGTCACGTAAGCCTTTTTCGTGATCTCCTCGTATGGGCGTTGGCCGGCATCATTCTTTGCGCCCTCATCAATCCAGCGCGCGATGAAGTCGATCATTTTATCCGGCAACGGATCGCGTCCCAGCGGCATTCTGGGCGTGAATTCTCCGCGGAGATGTTCAACCAAAGGGCTGTGCTCGGAGCTTCCCGAAATAATATCCTCGCCGGACTCCGAGCCTTTGATCAACTCCTCCCACGAAGTCAATTGCAAACCAGCCGCCCGATCTACGGAATTGTGGCAACTGGAGGACATGCACTTTTGGTTGAAAATCGGTTGAATATGTTGAGAATAAACAATCTCGCTGATGCCGTCGTAATCGACGTCGTCAACGGAAGGTTCGGGCGCGCTGATTTCATGGGCGCAATTCACAAAGCATAGTGTACTGAGACTCATGAAAACGAACACAGGATAATGTCGTGCAATCATAGGTCGCTCCTGGTTGACTTTTGTCGGATGAGCCCATCAGATTTTCACTCCTGAGCTCACCTCTCAAATTCTTTCAGCTCTTGCTCCAAAAGTTGGACATAAGGATCATTGCTGTCAGAAGCCGGCAATGGGTTGGTCTTGTTCTTGGCATGGCGGCGCAGGAATCGCCACAAAACCAAGCCGCCAACGGCTAGAGCAACGGCTGGCAATATCCAACCCAAAAGATTGAATCCTTCTCGGGTCGGCTTTGCCAGAATGCGCTCGCCGTACATGGCAATAAAAGCGTTGAGAATTTTTTCTTCAGTGTGTCCTTGCCCCAACGCTTCGCGAACTTGCGCTCGGATACTTTGCGCCGCCTCGGAGCCGTGCATATCCGCCGTCATCGACCAACAGCAGGGCGCCATGAGTTGGCTGGTAATTTCCCTAACGGCTTCGTTGGATACCGCTTGCGCTGAATCGGCAACAAACAGCTCGTCGCTTTCCTGCGTCTTTGCTTGCGCCAATTGCAAAAATAAAATGCAGCTCACAGCCATGATGCGGTATAAGATCAATTTTCGGTTCATCACAACGCCTGCTCGCCTCGCTGACCGGTGCGAATTTTCATCACATCTTCCACTGAAATGATAAAAATTTTCCCATCGCCGGGGTTGCCGGTGCGAGCATGCTGCTGAATCGTCATCACGACTTTTTCCACCAATTCGTCGGGCACGACGATTTCGAGTTTGGCTTTGGGAATGTATTCTACCAAGTCGTCAACGATTTTATCTTGGTCTTGACCAACCGGACTGCGCCCGAATCCGCGCACGTCGCGATCAACGGTGAGGCCGGGCAGGCCGTCGATTTGCCGGAGCGCTTCGACGACTTTCGAAAGCAGAAATGGACGAATGATGGCTTTGACT
>JBOHQX010000286.1:0-2822 GCA_050732395.1 bacterium | reverse complement strand
GCGTGGGCCTGGCGCCGGTCACGCGCATGACTTCCGCGCCCGGCAGGCCATTCTCCAGCGTCCACAAACGCGTAAGACTGCCATTGCGGAAGACCATGTAGCCGCTCGCATTCGTGGTGGGATTGTCGAGCATGACCGCCGCGGCGGTAAAGTCGCGCCCTTCGGCATTTGACAACGACCCGTATGTGAACCCGAGCACATTGGGGTTGGTGATGACCGTGGGTATGGCCAGGTGGTTGTTCCATGCGTCCGTCGTCGAAGCATTCACCAGTTGATTGCTCTGAATCTCAAAGCCGGGATGCGCGGCCCAATCCGAGCCCAGCGCGCTGCGGTTGAAATCGTCGGTGAATTCCGTTCCGCCCGCGCCGCCCTGCATGGCGTTGAAGAACGCCTGCGCCATCAAGGCATATCCGTCATCATTGGGATGTTTGTCGTCACTCATCAGATCGGTTTGCCAGTTGGCATTGGCCAGGAACTGCGACGCAATGTCAACCAATAAGATTTCCTGCCCGGCATTGATTTTGTTCTGCACCAGGTTTGGCAGCAAATTGTTCAAATTCTGCGTGGTGGCTTGGCGGTTGTCGGTGCGAGGAATAACGGTGGAAAGATAAATGCGCGCCGAAGGTCGCGCCGTTTTGATGGCATCCAGGAGGTTTGAGATGTCATCGCGCACTTGCGCGGCGCTTTCACCGAAGGAAATATCATTCGTGCCGATTTCGAGCAGAATCACTTCCGCCGGGTTGGCCGCAAGGTAGCCGGCAACTTGTAATTCCTCCGTGCGGAAACCGGCATGGCCTTCGTGATCTTTGTCGATAACACTGCCGTTGCCGTGCTGCAAGTCGCCAACGAAATCGAAAGAAACTCCGGCATTTGTCAGCAAGTCATACAAGGGCTTACGGTAGCCGGCTTCGGTGGTGGAACCTACGCCTTCGGTAATGGAATTGCCTAAAGGCATGATTGTTTGCTGCGCGAAGGCGGCGTCCGTCCGAGCGAATCCAAACACCAGGGCACAAGCAGCGGCCGCAAGGGGCGACAAGCCGGCTCTCGCCCCCTTTCGGGCGACTGAAAGACCACTCTTTATGGAAGAGCGATTCCTGCTCACAGCCCAGGCTCCCTCTCGGCACGAATCCAGGTTCACGGTTCCCACGGTGCTTTGCTCCAGTAGTTTTGCGTCAAAGAAAAACTAAGGATGATACATGCTATTTCACCTTACACGTTACACGTGTAACGTGTAAGGTGTAACGTGTAAAAAATTCAAGATTCATGTTGCTTTTTAATACGCCTTGCGATCAACAAGTATGCCTCACGCAAAGCATATGCCAGCATTGCAGCGTGGATAAGTCAGTTATTAAAAAGTCAATTAACAGCAATTTATGTCACAGGGATTCGGCAAGTTTGGAGGAGGGTTTTGGTGCGGAAGATGGGGTTTTGTTTCAAGATTAAACAAGGGTGAGACAAGAGCGTGTTCAGAATTGGACGGAGCAGGTTTAAACTAACAAAACTGGCCAACGGATTGAGAAGTGACCAACGCATTTGGTTCAGAATCCGTTGGTCGCTTTTCATCTGATGGTTTGCCCCGGTTCCGGCTCGGTTGCCAACAGGTCACGGACTTTTTGGCTCTGGCTTATCGACGACCAGCCCAAGGCCACGACTGCCACCAACACAATGATGGAAGGGGCGCCGACCGGCTTTTCTTGCCAAAGATTGACAAAGATGCTCAGAAGTATCATCATAGCGATCCCGCCAAAAATCAAAAGTGGAACGGCGTTGGTTTTGAGCCAGATTTGCAATCGCGTCGGAGGCGTCGTGCCTCGTTGCGTCAAAACCCGTCTCACGGCTTCGAGGTTTTCCTCCGAACGATATTCGCTTATGATTTCCGCGTTCCAAATTTGCAGCAATTGCTCCGTGGTTTTGCTTTGCATCCTGGGGATGATCGTAGCGGCTAAGTTCTCATTTAGAAGCCTATCACTCATGGCTTCACACCTTGAAATTATGCTAAATGTCAAAAGAATAAAAATTGCTTGTCGAACGGTACAGACGGTTCTTGAAAATATGACGTTGTCTTCGTCATTGGCACTGGCATTCCGGTTTCGCGCCGCCGAGGATGGCGGCGGCCGCCATAATCAGATTTCGGAGATCGCCTTTTTTGATATCGCTCTCATAAATCTCAATGAACCTTCCGCCGAAACGAATGCCATTGAAGATCGTTTCGCGCATAAAGTTCTGCCGCTGTTCTGGCGTGGCGCTTTCAGGATAAAGATTTCCTGGGGCTCGTGTTTGGAAGCCGGTAAAGATTTGATCGGAAAATTCCTGCAACAGCACCCGCGGCGGATAAGTCGGATGCTCGTCGAGACCGTTGTTTTGCAGTCCGAAATACTCTTTGTATGGACCGGTCGCGCCATAATGAGCCAAATGCTTTTGATATTCCTTCTGAAGATGGTCGTTGGCTAGTAAATCAGGAATTGGAAGCGATTGACGGATAAGTGCTAAAGTATAGTACTTGCGCTTAGGTTTAAAGACCCTTCCAAAATGATCGATCGTTCGTTCCCAGGCATGCTCCAATTTCTCCTTAAGCGCGAATTTCCCGCCAGCCAAATTGCGCCAATCTTCGAGATCATCGGGCGTTCTGGGCAAATTGACTTCACCCGTGTTGGTGTTCGGGCCGGTAATCGAGGTACCTCGGATTTTCGGACAAGCCGAAAACCGAAGCCCTTACGGGCAGCACGAGACCAAAAAAATCGCCAACGGATGGAAGAGCGACCAACGGATAGATCAAGTCCAACGGATAAAACCTCTGCTCTTTTCATCCGTTGGTCTTGATC
>JBOHQX010000285.1:0-6597 GCA_050732395.1 bacterium | reverse complement strand
ACCTCATTCTGTCATGCAGAAGGCATCTTGGTAGATTCGGCACCTAGGCCTGAAATCGGCACTGTGCCCGAGTCAACCAAGATCCCTGCGGGATGACATTTCAGGGTTTTCGGACAGGCTCTTAATCGTTTTGCCTTCTCACAAAAACACCTGAAGGATAAACCAGGACTTTAGGGCCTGCTCTGCTCTCAGCTATTCGCCTCCGCCAAATGCTCCTGCGCAATCTGCGCCCACTCACCCTCGGGCTCAACTTCGAGATATTTCCTCCACCATCCTTTTGCTTCCGCGCGGCGGCCCAGTTTTTCGTGCACCACGGCCAGGTTGAACAGCGCCGGCTCATAATTCGGAAACAACTTCAATGCGTTTTGATACGAATTCACGGCCTGCTCGAGATGGCCGGCTTCGTCGTACAGGTTGGCGAGATTGTAACACACGAGATAGTTGTTTTCATCGAGTTGTCTGGCCTTCTCCAGCAATTGGATCGCGCGCGGCACCTCCCGTTTGTGAAAATAAATGTTGGCGAGATTGATCATGGCGTCGACGTAATCGGGCGCCATGGCCAGCGCGTTTTCGTAGGCGGCGACGGCGCGGTCATACGTTTCGGGATTGCCGTCCGCTTGAAACCCGATTTCATACCATTCTTCCGCCGAACGCGGCGGTTCTGCGGCCGGCCGCGGCTGCAACGGCACCACCAGGCCTTTGGGCTGATAACCTTCGAAATTCAGTTGTATTTGCGGCGAAAGCTGGCGCAGCGCCAGCAGATGCTTGGCGATAACGCGCAAGGGCAGTTTTTGCCCGAGCATTTCATCGATATGCCGGAAGACGAGCAGATCTTTGAACTCGTAGTATTGATGCGCGTTGGTTTTCACCGCCGGCTTGAAGATGCCCCAGTAAGCCAAATACCGAATCACGTCGTCCCGCAAGCGCGGATACACCTGCTGCACGCGCTCCACGGAGTAATATTTTCGCTCCAGCGCCGCTTTGCTTTCGAAGCCCAGCATTTCCAAAAAGTCGGTTTCCGGAATAATGCGAATACTACCGCCTTCGGCGTTGATCGATTCGGCGCGCTTGAGCTTATTGCTTTTGACGAGGTCATTGAGATAACCTTCTTCCCCCATCACCAAGATCGTTGCGGATTTGGTGAGACGCGGAGGCGCCGCGCCGCCGGCTTTCACCACCAATTCCTGCGCTTCGCGCCGGGAAAACGAGGCGAGCCTTCCGGTAAAAACGACGGCCTGGTGCTGCAAGATTTTTTCACGTTCTTGTTCGGACATAGTACGAGGTCGAGGTGATCATCGCATCACATGGAAGGGTGCGGGAGCGTTCAACAACGATCGGCAAGGGAGGTTGGTTGCGAGCGGTAACGTTCACGAACCGGTTTTTCGTCTTTGCTTCTTGACGGGCGGCGCCTTGACCATGCCACGTTTGGGTGGCTGTGCATTGCCATTGGCTGCAGTTGCCATGGGCACGGCTTCCAGCGGCGAAACTTCTGCCGGCGCTTGCACGCGCTCGGCGGCCTGTACGTGCTCAACTTTTTGTTTGATCAACGCCAGCAGCTTGTCTTGATAACCATCTTTAAAATTCTTATGGCGAAATTTCTTGGTGTGGTGCGTGATGATTTCGGCGGTTTTACGAATCTCTTCCTTGTTCTTCTTGTCCGCGCCCTGCAAATCATCGAACAATTCGGCGCCTTTGACTTCATGATCGTAACGCAAGGTGGAAACCAGGATCGCGTTGTCCTTGCACCACAGGGCAATCAGATATTCTTTGCGGCGCATCACCACCTTGCCGATGCCGTATTTGCCGGATTCGCGAATGGCCTCGCGCAGCGTGCCGTAAGCCTCGGCGGCGATCGGGCCATCGGGCACGAGGTAATAGGGCGTGTCAAAAATCAGCGGATCCAGAGCCGGCGGATCGACGAACGTCAGCAGCTCCATTGCGCGCGCGGATTTAGGGGCGAGTGCATCCAGCTCGCGGTCGCTGAGCGTCACGTATTTGCCTTTGTCGTACTCATACGCTTTGACGATCTCTTCTTCGAGCACCGGGCCATGCACCGGGCAGCGTTTCTCGTGCTTGATCCGGGCGCCGCACGGCGCATGCAGCGTGTTGAAGTGAATTTCGTCGGATTGCGTCGCGGAATAGATCTTGACGGGGAAGTCAAGATGGCTGAATTGCAAGCGGCCACTCCAAAGCGCGCGCATGTTCAATCTCCTTTTGAAAGTGCGGTCATGTGTTCGATCATGGAGTACCGGCAAAGCCTGCGAAAATCGCAAAACCAAATGAAAAATTTCGCATCCGCGCTGCTGCGGCTCAGCGGTCTCGAATATATCGTCGTTTGAATTGTGATTCGCGCTGGAAGGTCGTAAATTGCCGTGCTCGTCATGGCTGCTTTCTTCCTGAATTGACGGATTTATGGTACAAAACGGCTCGCGCGATGTCAAGCAAAATCTCGGTAGCGCCTGCTCCAGGGTACCACGCTTGACTTTTTGCCAGGGTCTCAACATATTGTTGGCAATTGCAGCCGGGAGCCGTGCACGTGCACGGTGGCATTGAACCAGAAAAGAACTTTGTGTAATTTTCCGGCGCTGCTGTTGAGCCGAACAGCTCTCTTTGCGCACTATAACGAATCATCAAATCGAGTTGAACATGTCCCCATCTTCCACTTTCACTGCGAGAATTCCCGACATTCAAGCTTTTTTACGTCGCGAGAACCTGGCCGGCTGGTTGATTTATGACTTTCATGGCATCAATGCCGTGGCGCGCACCCTGGTGCCGCCGGCCGAGTTCCACGTCACGCGGCGCTGGTTTTATTTCATCCCCGCCCAGGGCGAGCCGGTCTTGCTGGCGCATAGGATCGAAGAGAAAAACTTTCCGCCCTTGCCGGGAAAAATGCAGTTCTACGCCGGCCGCGCGGATTTGCTGGAACGCCTGCGCGCCCTGTTGCCCGCCGGCCAGCCGCTGGCGATGGAATACTCGCCTATGAACGACGTGCCCACCGTTTCGTACGTCGACGCCGGCATGCTGGAATTGCTGCGATCGTTCGGCGTGCAAGTGGTGACTTCGGCACAGCTCATCCAGGAATTTCAAGCGCGCTGGAGTACGGGACAATTGCAGACGCACATTGCGGCGGCAAAAATCCTGCATGAGGCACAGTCGCAGGCTTTTGCAAGAATCGCTGCCGCGTTGCGCGCGAATCAGCCGATCACCGAATATGACGTGCAGCAATTTATCGTCGAAAAAATCGCTGCCGCCGATTGCATTTCAGACGCCGAAGCAATCATCGCCGTCAACGCCAATGCCAGCAATCCCCATTATGCGCCCACGGCCAGCGTGCACAGTCCGATTCGTAAAGGCGACGTCATTCTCATCGATTTGTGGGCCAAAAAGAATACGCCGGGCGCGGTCTATGCCGATATCACCTGGATGGGGTTCGCCGGCAGACAAATTCCGGCGCGCGTTCAGGAGGTTTTCAATGTTGTCAAAACCGGTCGCGATTGCGCGGTGGAGTTGTTGCAAAAAAGGTCTTCGGCTGGAGAACCCGTGCACGGGTATGAAGTTGACCAGGTCGTGCGCGGATTCATTACGGACGCCGGCTACGGCGAATACTTTGTGCATCGCACCGGCCACAGTCTGGGCACGTTGACGCATGACAACGGCGTGAATATCGACGGCTACGAAACGCGCGACACGCGCACGATCACGCCGGGCGTGGCGTTTTCCATCGAGCCCGGAATTTATCTGCCGGAGGACTTCGGCATACGCAGCGAAATAAATGTATACATGGGAATGACCGGCCCGGAAATTCACACAACGCCGCAGCAGGAGATCACAAGGATAGAGTTGGATTGATGGATTGGTGGATTGGTGGATTGAGGGATTATCGGATTGTTGGATAGATAGTAAAAAATTGTAGAGTTCAACACCAATCCAACAATCCATCAATCCAACCTTCCCCATTCGCTCAAACCTGAGAAATCGTGACCATGCCCATTACCCTCAAAAAAGGCTCGGAGCTCGAGCTGGAAATTGAAACACTGGCGTTCGGCGCGAAAGGGTTGGCGCGGCTCAATGGCTTTGTCATTTTTGTCGAGCGCTCATTGCCCGGGCAGCGCTTGCGCGTGCAAATCACTAAAAAGAAGGGCGGCTACGCGGAGGCGCGCCCGCTCGAAATTCTGCGCGAATCGCAGGACTATGTTGCCCCGCGTTGCCGCCACTTTGCCGATTGCGGCGGCTGCCTGGTGCAAAATCTGGGCTATGAAGCTCAGCTCGCCGCCAAGCAGCGCCAGGTCGCTGAAGTTCTCCAGCATCTCGGTGGCATGGCACAACCACCGGTGCTGCCGATCGTGGGCTCGCCGGAGCAGTTCTTTTATCGCAACAAGATGGAGTTTTCATTTGCGCGGCAGCGCTGGCTCACGCGTGCAGAAATCGCCAGCGGCGTTGCCGCCGCGCAACGCGACTTCTCATTGGGCTTGCACGCGCGCAATTGCTACGACAAGACATTAATGATCGAAGAATGCCTGCTGCTATCCGAGCGCAGCAACGAGGTCTTGACATTCGTGCGCGAAGCGGCGCGCTCGCATCCCCTGCCGCCGTATACCACGAGAGACCACACCGGCTTTTGGCGCTTCCTCGTCCTGCGTGAAGGCAAACGTACCGGTGATTTCATGGTGAATGTCGTCACACACGACGTGCCCGATGGCCGGCAAGCCGTGGCAGAATTGAGTCGCGCGCTGGTGCAACAATTTTCGTTCATCACCACCATCGTGCACAATCTCAATCGCAGCAAAGCGCAAGTCGCCATCGGGGAACAGGAATTCGTGCTGCACGGTCCGGGCATTTTGCGCGACCGCATCGGCGCCTTCGAATTCAATATTTCCGCCAATTCCTTTTTCCAAACCAATACCCTCGGCGCGGAAAAACTCTACAGTGTCGCGGCGGATTTCGCCCAGCTCACCGGAAAGGAAATCGTATACGATTTGTACAGCGGCGCGGGCACGATTTCAATTTTTGTTTCCAAACAGGCCAGGCTTGTGGTGGGATTCGAAATCGTGCCGGAGGCGATCCGTGACGCCAGCGTGAATTGCACCATTAACAACGTCACCAATTGTCACTTTATTGAAGGCGATCTCAAAGACGAGCTGGCGCACGTGCCTGTTCTAAAAAGCCGCTGGGGCCAGCCGGCAGTGGTGATTGCCGACCCGCCGCGCGCGGGCATGCATCCGCGCGTGATTCAAAAAGTGTTCGAGCTTGCGCCGCAGCGCATTGTTTACGTCTCCTGCAATCCCAGCACCTTCGCGCGCGACGTGAAGGAAATGTGCAGCCGCAATTATCTTCTTGAAAAAGTCCAGCCGGTGGATATGTTCCCGCATACGGCGCATTGCGAGATGGTGGGGCTGTTGATGCGACAGGGGTGAAATGAAGATAGCGTCTAAAGTCTTATGAAAAAGTGTAATCTGGAAATGAATTACGATTTGCGGTTGTCGTTATTTCGCGGCTGCAGACGCCGCCGCTCCCCAAAAAGATCTCTGCGAGAAATTCAAGGCCCATTTGCGCTCAATGAAAGTGTGAATGGGCTTTTCATTTAAATATATCGATTTCGGTTACGACTGCAGAGGTCAGCGCGGCTCAAAGAACGATCTCTTCTATGTTTACGACGTTGATGGCAGACTCATGGCCGTTTACTACCAGGACGGCACGCATTTTTATCGGAATATCTGGGGACTGTATTTGATCGGGCAGAGGTTTTGGAAACAGTAACGTGGCGCAACTTTCAAGTTGCGCCTGGTCGCTGAAGGGGAAGCCGGTGTGGGTGGGAGAAGATCGAAGATTGAGGATCGAAGATCGAGCATCCAGTTCGGGGCCCTTATGAAAAATACGTAACTATTCAGCTCCTGTTTCTTGTAAGCGGATTGAACGGATAAAGCGGATTTCTAAAACTTATTTTGCAGAATCACTATCCGTTCAATCCGCTTCATCCGTTTACTCTTCTTTTTTTGAGCTTCCAAGTAACATGTCATGCAGGAGGCATCTTTTGCAGCACAAGCACCGTGCTCAATATCAAAAAGATCCTTCCAGGATGACATTATTAATGTTACTTACCGTACTAACTCTGTCAACCGGAGTCGGGAGCTGAATAGTCACGAACGGTTTTTCCGGACGGGCGAAGATCAGGCGCTATATTTACACAGACCGGGGCAAGGTCTTCCAAAGACCAAATTTCTATAAGCTTGACCTTTTGAAGGATTACATGCTGGTGGGTGTTCCCTGGAGCTCGGTGAGCGCCGCGCCCAAGGGCAATTTGATTGTTGATCCGACCACCACCGCGGTCAGCAACCACGACACGCGGCTGCAGGATGGTGGCAATTATGGCACAGGCGCTGTACTTGCCATTGGCAAACCCACGGGCTTCATAAAACGCCGGACGATCATCAAGTTCGACCTCACGGGCATCCCCGGCAATGCCACGGTAGTGAATGCCCAACTGAAACTGTGGTACTCCAGCAACAACGGCACCCCGGCAAATAATCGCTGGGTGCAGGCGCACCAATTGTTGGTGAACTGGGATGAATTACAGGCGACGCGTGACAATCGTCTCAC
>JBOHQX010000284.1:0-6452 GCA_050732395.1 bacterium | reverse complement strand
CACCAAAACCTAGGGAAGATGCTTACAGCATGACAGATTGAGAAGACGGGGCTTTAACTTAACATTGTCAAGCTAGATCCAAAGCACAAAATCCCAAACCCAAGGGCCAAAAGCGGCTTTGAATTTTGACACTTGAATTTTGAATTCTTTACCCCAAAACGCAGATTTCACTTGCATAGACTATGCGTGTATCGATGGCAGCAGCCCGTGCGAGCGCCTGCTTGATTCTGACCGTTGCCCAGCAAGCCCTAACGCAATCGCCGTACGAAATCAGTTGGAAAAAGGATGGCCTCGCTGCGGGCGGCGGTGTGCTGCTGTTGGCCGTGGGGCTGGGCTTGAGCGCAAAAGTGGCACCGTTGACGGAGGAAGAAATAGACGCACTTTCCAGAGAAGACGTGAATGCTTTCGATCGCCCGGCAACATATAATTATTCGGAAGCAGCAAATCGTGCCAGCGAAATTGGTGTGTGGACCTGCATGGCCTTGCCGCTTTCCTTTCTAGTTTCCGAGCGCATGCGCGCGGATGCCGGCACGATCGCTCTGATGTATGCTGAGAGTCTGTTGCTCGCCAACGGCGTCGCTCAAATCGTCAAGGGCACGCTCCAACGCACCAGACCATTTGCCTATAATCCCGAAGCGCCGCTGGCAAGCAAGACCGATCCCGAGGCCAGGAAATCCTTCTATTCTTCCCACACCTCCAATGCATTTGCGTCGGCGGTGTTCTTCGCGACGGTATACGGCGATTACTTTCCGGCCTCAAAATGGCGGCCCCATGTCTGGGGCGGGTCGTTGGTCGCCGCTGCCACCGTGGGATATCTTCGTTTCGAAGCCGGCATGCATTTTCCAACGGACGTTTTGGTCGGGGGCGCCGTGGGTGCCATCATCGGCCGCATGCTGCCGCGCTGGCATCGCCGCAGTGCGCGTGGGTTGAATGTCACGCCGGTCTATCATTTCGGGCAGGCACAAGTGCAGGCCGAGTGGAAATTTTAGAAGGATATGAGATGAACGAATGAACCTGGAGTGCAATGCTTCATTTTGATTTCAGACATAACTTGACATTAGTTAAGTTAGCTTTCAAAGCCGTTGTTGTCTGTCATGCTGTAAGCATCTTCCCAAGTGGGCTGCACCAAGACCTAGGGAAGATGCTTACAGCATGACAGATTGAGAGGTCACAATTCTAACTTAACATTGTCAAGCTATTTCTGCGGGCGAAAAAAAAGATCAGCTCTTCTTCTTGAATTCCTGAAACCTCTTGTACGCCTCTTCCCACAGTGCCACATCCTGCGGGTCATAGCCAACCGTTGGAAATGAGCTGTGTACGACTTGCCGTACCAAAGCCAACGAGGGCAAATGTCCCAGTGCAATGGCCTGGATCAGCACATTCCCAATGGCAGTGCATTCAACCGGCCCGGCCACGACCGTGCGTCTGGTGGCGTTGGCGCTGAGCTGATTCAGCAATTGGTTCTTGCCACCTCCGCCGACAATATGCAGAGTGGTTAGCTTCCGCCAGGTCACCTCTTCTATTTGATCGAGAGTCCATCGATACAGCAGGGCGAGGCTCTCTAGCACACAACGAATGATTTCGCCTGCCGTCTTGGGCACAAATTGATTGGTCCCGCGGCAATACTCCGCAATTTCTTGCGGCATGTGGTCGGGCCTGGTGAAGCGCGCATCGTTCGGATTGATGAAGGCTCGCAACGGCGCGGCGGCTTCGGCCATTTGTGTCAACTGCTCGTAGCTGTAATCTTCACCCTCCCTGGCCCAGGCGCGGCGGCATTCCTGCACGATCCACAGGCCGATGATGTTTTTTAAGAAACGTATGCTCCCGCCGTAGCCGACTTCGTTGGTAAAATTGATTTCCCGGCTTTTCGCGGTGACAATCGGCGTGGGGCTTTCGATGCCGAGCAGTGACCAGGTGCCCGAACTGAGATAGGCCCAATTCTCACCTTCCGCCGGCACGGCAGCCACCGCCGCTGCGGTATCGTGCGAGCAACTGGCGACGACTTGTACCCCTTGCAGGCCCGTCTCTGCTGCGAGCGCGGGTAGCAAGGGGCCGAGAATTGTTCCCGACGTTACAATTTCCGGAAAAATCCGCTCGGGAAATCCAAATTTCTCCACCAGCTTCTTGGACCAGTTTCGTTGGCGCGGATTGTAGAGCTGGGTTGTGCTGGCCAGCGATTCTTCCGCTTTGCTCACGCCTGAAAGCAGAAAATTGAAATAGTCCCCAATGTTGAGAAAGCGCCCGGCGGCGGAAAGCAGCGCGGGGCGTTGCAAGAGATCGGCATGCAGTTGGTACAGCGTATTGATAGACATGAACTGGATTCCTGTTTCCGCAAAAATCTCGTCGGCGGAAGCAACGGCAAACGCGCGCTCCAAACCACCGTCGGTGCGGCTGTCGCGGTAGTGAAACGGTGGGGTCAACATCGGCTCATCACCGTGCAGTAACACATAATCAACGCCCCAGGAATCACAGCTCACACTGGACACCGAAATACCTCGCGCCGCCACTTTGCACAAACCCGTCTTCAACTCGTGAAAGAGTCGCAACACTTCCCAACGCAGCGAATCACAAATAGCAATGGGCCCATTGGGGAAGCGATGGATTTCTTCGATTGTGAGACGATCGTTGGCCAAAGTGCCCAACATGATACGGCCGCTTTCGGCGCCGAGATCGCAAGCGAGGTAATGATGAGTAGGCATCGTCATGCTCTCGGTAAAGGACAATCTTGGGAAAATAATTGGAGAGATCTTTGTGGCCTTACAAGTTTACGCGCTTAAGCAATCAAACTTAGAATAAATCTGAACGTTCATAAGTCCCCCACAAATTGAAGTAGCCCACGGATACAGTCATCATCAGTGGGGGTTCTTGAATCCGTGGGCAAGATTTAATGCGGCACGAAGTGCTTCTGCCTTCAGCTTGTCTGATTGGTTCTATTTCTCTGGCAGGAGCATCGCGGCCCAGCCGCCGCCGGGCGCCAGATGGATTCTGAGTGTGTCTTTAGATGTAACTGTTCGCGTCTGCTTCTTGAAATCGCTCGCATATCTATCGGCATTGGCGCCATCAGCCCAGGCGCTCATTTGATAAGCACCGGCGCCGAGAAAATCGAGATTCACTTCGAAATCCCGCGTGCTCCAATCTGTCATTGCACCGACGTACCAGCCCTCGCCCCTTTTGCGGGCGACGGTGACGTATTCGCTCACTTTTGCATGCAGCACCCGGGTTTCGTCCCAAACCGTGGGCACGGCTGCGAGGAATTCCATGCACTCCGGCTCCTGGAGATAGTGCGACGGGCTGTCGGCCAGCATTTGCAGGGGGCTTTCGAAGACAACGTACATCGCCAACTGGTGGCAGCGCGTGCCCTGGCTCATCGGCCTGTCAAAAACGTCGCGAAAGCTATTCGCGTTGGCATTGATCATCGCGCCGGGCGTGTAATCCATCGGCCCGGCGAACATTCGAATAAAGGGCAGAGTGACGTCGTGCTTGGGTGTAACATCCTTCGACCACTTGTTCCATTCGAGACCGCGTACGCCTTCGCGCGTCAGGGCATTGGGATAGGCTCGTTGCAACCCGGTGGGCTTGTACGAGCCGTGGAAATCCACGAGCAACCTGTGCGCCGCTGCGGCTTTGACGACCTTCTCATAGTAGTTAACGATTTTCTGATCGTCGCGCTGCATGAAATCGACTTTGATGCCTTTCGCGCCCCATTTCTCAAACTGGGCCAGCGCCCGGTCCATGTCTTTGTCCAGCGCGTTCCACAACATCCACAGAATAATGCCGACGTTCTTCGCTTGCGCGTGTGCAAATAGTTCTTCCATATTCATATTGGGATTGATTTGAAAAAGATCAGCCGGCGCGGACCAGCCTTCATCCAGTATGATATATTCGATGCCGTAACGCGAGGCAAAATCAATGTAGTACTTGTAGGTGGCAGTATTGATCCCAGAGCGGAAATCAACGCCAAAAATGTTGTTGGCATTCCACCAGTCCCAGGCGACTTTGCCCGGCTTGATCCAATCCGTTTCTTTCAAAGCGAGCGGGCGGCCGAGACGGTAGATGATGTCGTTCACAATCAAATCGCCGTCCTGCTCGGCGATCGCGATGACGCGCCAGGGAAAATCGCGGCGGCCGGCAGTGCGCGCCAGGTAGTCCGCGGCCTTCGACACTTTCAGGTCGCGGTCTCTGTCCAGGTGTTCCTCCAGCGCATACGGTGGAAACTTGCCTTTCAGCGCGGGCCGGTCGTCGCCGCTGCCGCACAGATACAGGCCGGGATAATCCATTAGATCCGACTCGGAAACAGCCAGCTTGATGCCGTCCGGCTTTACGACCAGCGCCGGCAGACTGCACATCTGGCTGGCAGCGACATCTTCGACTGCGAGGTATTTGTACTGCCGTTCCGAGTGCGATTGGAAGCTCTCTTCCTCCGGGAAGAAGATCGAATCACCGGCGGTGAAATTCAATTGAGCTTCTTCATGCCGCACGACAATAGTATCGGGCAGATTTGCAAAGAACCGGTATGCCACGCCGTCATTGTAAGCGCGAAAGCGCAAGCCATAATTGCCCCGCAAGGCCAGCTCAAGCTCGTTGTACACATCCGGAATAATCTTTCTCTTTTCGGGCAATACGGGTTTGATTTCTTCTTTTGCTGAACGGCTCTTCGCAGCCTTTACTCTGGGCGAAGCACCGAGCACGCGATTGTTGTCCAGAGCCATCGAGATGAACGACGGTGCAAGCATCTCCCGGCCGTTGCGTAGAACGGCAAAGGCGATCTTATCTTGAAGTTGAATTTTTATTTCGGTTTTTTGATCGGGTGAGAGCAACCGGTATGATTTTTCCGCTCCACGGGCCGAAAGACTGCTCCAAAATATGAAGCTCAAAGCACAAACTTTGATGATGGAGGTGCTTTTGTTCATGATTTCCTCGATGGTGGGTACTAACTCAGTCAGGGGCGACCTCCCTTGACTCAAGAGGCTGGCCTTTTCTGTTGGTCTTCATCTATCTCTGGCGCTTCCTTTGAGCTCTCATCAAGCAATCAAGAGACTTTGACAATGATGCTTTCAGTTAGATCAGTGGGACAATTCTCATCGAGCCTCGCGAGCGAACTTTTAGCACAGAGACAGCCCGTTCTCCAAATATGTGCTGCATGCTCTCGATATATTCGTGCAATGAATTATTCGGCATAAAAACTTGAATCGTCCCAGCAAAGCCGCCGCCATGCACGCGGCAGGCGCCGGTGCCGGTCTTTTTCAGATATTCTTCCGTCAAGGCAAGCGCCACATTGAGGCTCTGTTGCGACGGCGTTCCAGGCGCATAAATGTTCTGCAGCCATTTGCTGGAAGAATTCCCGGAGGCGTTGACCAACCGTAGGAATTCAGCAAAATCGCCGCGCTCCAAAGCCTGCACCTGCTCCAGTACACGCTCATTTTCCCTGAGAAAGTGTAAGGCCCTCAACAGGGCACGATCGCCGCTTTTGGAGCGAAGTACACTGACATTGTGCCACAGCTCCTCAGACGCAATCTCCCGGCAGACCGTTTTGCCCAAAGCTTGTGCGACGTTTTTCATCTCTCTGGGAATGGCGGCATACTCCTCGGTCAAATCCGCGTGGCTTCCGCCGGTATTGACCACCAGCATGCTGAAGCTCTGCGCACTGAAATCAAAATGCACTTTTTTAAAAGCCGGCTGCTGGGGATTCTCAAAGTCAATCGTGACGATGCCACCGACGGCAATGGTGAGTTGATCCATCAAGCCGCAGGGTTTGTTGAAATAATTGTTCTCCGCATATTGCCCGATCGCGGCGAGGGTCTCCGGCGCAATGCGGCCCTCGTTGTACAAGTGATTGAAAATCGTTGCAATCAAAACTTCGATGGCTGCCGAGGAGCTCAATCCGGAGCCAATTGCAACCTCACTGGTGACGCAGGCATTGAAACCGCCGATTCTGAATTTCAGCTTCTGGAAACGAGCCGCAATTCCGCGCACCAGTGCGGTAGTGGTTCCCGCTTCTCTCGCCTCGGGCGCAAGCTGATTGAGGTCCACGATGAATGGATGGGGATATCCTTCAGAGTGAAGTTGGATCAAACCGTCCGCCCGCTTCGTTGCGGCGGCGATGGCATCCAAATTGACGCTGGCCGCAAGCACTCTGCCATGGTTATGATCAGTGTGGTTACCGCCAATTTCGGTGCGGCCGGGCGTGCTAAAGAGTTGAATGTCATCTTTGCCGAAGCTTTGTTGATATTGGTCAACGAGGCGCTGGTAGCGATGACTATGGTACTGGATCGTTTTTTCATCCTCGCCGTAAAGCTCGGCGAGCAAGGCCCTGAATTTCGGCGCGTCGATCATGCGTCTGGTTTCCGCGAGCTATGGCATTCTCATCACCAAAAAACAATGCAAAGCGTGTAACTATTCAGCGGCATTCTCCCGGCTGGTAGTTTGTTCGCCGAGTAACACATTCTGTCATC
>JBOHQX010000283.1:0-4701 GCA_050732395.1 bacterium | reverse complement strand
AGCTCCTGACCCCGGTGATCGGGGTTGGTTCGGCAAGCAACACCACCGTGTCATCCCGTAGGGATCTTGTTAAGTTTCTGGCACGGTGCTTGTGCTGAAAAAGATGCCTCCTGCATGACATGTTGCTTGGAAGCTAAAGAACTGCCACATAAGCAAACAGAAATACGCAGAATTTGATATTTTTTTAATCCGGAGGTGGGCTTATGATTCTTTTCTGTGTAGTTCTGTGACCACGCATAGCTGCAAAGTTACGACGAAGGGCTGAATCTGGAACATTACGAAGATCATGCCTCCGCCCCATCGTCCACGCTCCGAAAAGCTGGCTGCAAAATGCTGCACGACCCGTGCCCGTTAGCACCGATCGTGCAGCTAACGCATTCACGACTCCTGGCCAACTAATCCAGAAGCTCCTTCGGGATATTGCCGCCGTTCTGGGCGAGTTTCTGGAGCACGGTCTTGTGCAGCCACATGTTCATCTGCGCAGAATCTCCCATCTTGTCAGCGGGGCATCCGAGCTCTGTCGCGAGCGCCTTGCGCTCTGCAAAGCTGCTATCGAGGCCCAGAAGCTTCAGCAGGTCCACAATCGAAACTTTCCAATTGAGCTTTTGGCGGTTGGAGGCGGCGAGACCTTCAAGCTTGGCCATGACATCGACCACCGTGATTGGCGCCGGAGCTGCGGGCGTTACGGGCGCGGCCTGCGTCGTGGGAGCAGCCTGTGCGGCGGGACGATTGAAGCCGAGCTTCTCGAGGATTTTGTCGAAGAGACCCATGGCATGTCCTTTCCATTTGAGGTGATTGGTGTGAGTTGCGAACGTACAGCGTACTCCAATGCACTGAACCAGCCGACCACCCGCTTGCACCGTCAATGTGGTTGATGCCGTCTGTATCGCCTGGTCGAATGCAAATATTGATACCTCGCATCGCGATTAAAATCGGCAAACCAGCTCGCTTCACCGGAGACGTTCCGTGTACAGGAGCTCCGGCTTGCAGATGACCTGCCAATGAACTGCTCATTCCTCTTCATTCGCTGTTTGCTGCTTCTCGAAGTGCCGGGAGAAATTGTTGACCCCAATTCTGCATCTTCATCTCGAGACGTTTTGTGCAATCGCAAGCGCAGCATGCCCGCGGCGCTTTCCCTGTTTCAATTTTGCTTTCACCAAATAGCGCATAATCAGGTTGCGGTCGTCATCCCTCGAGTTGCCGGATCCTTTACACTATTGGCTGGGTCGCGAACCGGCGTGAGTACCCAGGCGAAGAAAAGGTCGCGCAATCGCCGTTACTTGATATCGCTCGCCGGGTTCAACGATCGTCAGGCATCGCGAAGCTCACGAAGCTCCCGGGGCAAAGCGGGCGTCAACGTACACCCAGGCTTGTTTTCCCGATGCAAGCGTTGCGGCTATCCGCTTGTATGCGGCGAGCTGCTCGTACTGGTCGGCGGCAGCGAGCTCAGTGTCGGTGATCTCGAATAGTGTGCCACTTACACGGCTGTCGTTTCTGCCGTTGAAGGTGACGTTGGCATGGTGTGTCCTGCCGCTTGCAGCCACCACGTGCGAGTCCTCGATCTTTACGAACGACTGCTCGAATCCAAGAAGCTCGTCTCTGTGTCCTTGGAGCAGCCTTCCGAACGTCGAGAGCTGCACGTTTTCTTGCTGGAGCGTGCCGTAGGAAAAGAGTAGTGGCATGGCGCAGGAAGCATTATATGGTAAATGGACTCGACGCTGGCTCCGGCTTCGCCGCTCTGCGACCTTGCTTGACGAAGCCACCGAAGCTGGTATCTTCAAAACGATTCCCTACTTTTGGTATATGGTAGCCGTAAACTAAATCCATTACAAATCAATTGCAATAGCTTTCCATCTGCGCGGGCTCGCCTCAGCTCCAAAATCACCTTGCACTTCCACTTCAACTTCCACGACTTCAATCCCCCGTTTGGCCGCTTCCCGATGAATGTCATTGCAAAGGGGTTTGTTGTGCGTCGGTGGTGAACTGTGACCATCTCTCGTTGTGCCGTTTAATTCTTTCCTACGAAGCGAATCATGATTTCTTCAATTCCCTCGGTGAATCGTAATAGACTTTCGGGTGTTTCGAAAGTTTCAACGCCCTGCTCGAACGACCTTGCTACTACTAAACAGAACAATTTCTGTTTCGCCAATCCAAACATGCAATACCCCAATGGCCTTTTCCTTTTCGACATGTCCAAGAGTTCCTGCGCCGCGGATTCATTGCTCAATTCCAAAACGCTGATCATAAGCGTCTGGCTCTCATATGTCGGATGCGCGTTTGGCCGTAAGCGTCCAGAGATCCCTGCCCCACCCAGGACTGATCTCAGTGCTTGGTGGACAGACGGATTGTCTTTCGATTCCAACCACACAGGTGCCAGTTCTGACGCAACTTCTACAAACTCTGGTTGATACTTGTCGCTTGAGATCAGCTCTGCCACTTCTAGCACAATGCTCTTCAAGTCGAGCGTAGGATTATACTCCCCAAAAGCCCAACCGATGAATCCGGCTCCATCCTTGGTTTGAACTTCATCATACCCCCACGAGGATTTCAAATCCTTCTCTTCTCGAGGCCTTTTGACGAAGCCGGTTAGAAGTTCCGCTACATTATCTTCTGACAGGGTAGCCGCATCTTGCAGTAGCTTATCTGGATTTTCACCTATTTTCGTCGCAGCATGATAAAGCAAACTTATGTCCAAGACCGCGTCCCGAAAATCGATCCGTTCGGATTCAATCATCGCAATGGCGGTGAGCCCATGAATGATCCAGTTCACACTCCGCTCACGCAGTGCAAAGACTGCGGCACGCCTGCCGAACGTGAGCAGAGTGTAAAACTCATCCATGCTTATTGAAGCACGTATTCTCGCGCGTGCCGGCATATCACTGTTTGCATAACTCTGGCATAACTCACTCAGCCTGGAATCCAGAGCATTCTTTACAGGATTAATTAAGCTTTGTTCTCCGCTTGTTTTCGTCCGATCTTCCACGGCTCGCTACTTCTTCAATTCCACTCGCATCAGATGAATTGGTTCATCGCCTCGGTGCGCATGAACGGGTTCTTTCTCGTGCGGCTGGATTGTGACATCAAGAACACGCACGCGATCATTCTCCAGCAGCACTTGATGATTGCCCGGGGCAGCAATCACCGCATCAAGTGAGTCATGCCGCAGAGTTTTTCCTTGCGAAAAAACTATACGCCTGGCCGAAGATAACGTGCAACGGCACTCGGTGCAATTGAAATTATATCGTCACTTTGTTTGAAGATGTTCATGCGTTGTTCCAAAGTTCAACGGCACGAACCGCCGCCTTTCAGCTCAAACAGATCAGCAAGCGGGCGGCGGTCAGGAGCACGGCTTTGTTAGGCTCAGGCTTGTAGTGCTTCCTTTCAATGGTCGTTCATCTTCAGACGGTTTTCGAGAAGGTTCGGTTCATTTTTTGAGTTAAAATCGAGATCTTAAGCATCCTGCTGTCACCTTGTGACACGTATTTTGCAACTTTGCATGACTATGCTTATCTTTCATATCCGTCTCGTCGCGCAGACACCGGATCAGTCACATTTGCAGCAAACTCGTTTGATCACGAATCATGATCGTTGCCGGACAAATCACGAAAGCATGCGATGGCCGCAAACTTGAACGACCCCCCAGAGCCCAGGCTCGCACAAACTTTAATCAGAGACGTGCGCCGCGGCGATCTCAAACGCACGATTCACCGCGACTGGAGCGAGCTCAAAGAGTTTTATCTAGATCAAAAGCACAAAGCCCGTCTGCGAGAGATGGGCAGATTGAAGAGCTTTTTTGTGATGTTGGGGTGGTTGATCAAGAGTCTTTTTTTTAGATTGACGCCAGTACGACGGGTGTTGGTGGTGACCAGCTTTTTGTGCATTCTTCAGGCGAGCACGGTTGGCTTTGAAGCCGGCTTTATCATCCTGCTTTTTGTTCTCATGCTCGAACTGAAGGACAAGCTGCTGGCGCAGAGCGAGCTTGCCGCCGGGCGGGCGGTGCAGGGCGCGCTCATGCCAAAACGCAATCCGGTTGTGCCTGGCTGGGAGATCTGGATGACGACTAAACCGGCCAATGAAGTGAGCGGCGATTTTGTCGATTATTTGGAGTTGGGCGGCAATCGATACAGTCTTGCTGTGGGTGATGTCGCAGGCAAGGGACTTAAGGCCGCATTATTAATGGTAAAATTGCAAGCCCCACTGCGGGCATTGGCAGCTGATTGTGATTCGCTCGCCGAGCTCGGCGCAAAGCTCAATGCTATCCTCCGCCGTGACGGCTTACCAGATAGTTTTGCTTCGCTGGTGTATCTGGAGGTGCAACCTGGATCCGGCAACGTGCGCTTGCTGAACGCCGGCCACATGCCGCCGCTATGGTGTCGAGGACATGCGATTACAGAAATTGCGCAAGGCACGATAGCACTCGGCCTGCGGGCAGAAGGAGCGTTTGCCGAACAGTACTTCGACCTGAAAAACGGCGACGGCATTGTGATTTATTCCGACGGCTTGACGGAAGCGCGCAATGAGGAAGGTGCTTTTTTTGGCGAGTCTCGCCTCCTTTCCTTCCTACCCACCCTGGCCGGGCATAGGTGTCAAGCTAAGCGCTTTCATATTTTGGAGGACAAACGTTCAGTCTAGACTTTCACAATTTTTTTCCTAGTTTGTACTGGCATGGAAAAGAACCATGCCTCGAAAATACGAACTGCG
>JBOHQX010000282.1:0-9873 GCA_050732395.1 bacterium | reverse complement strand
GCGGATACCCTGTTTGCGGGCATCGATTCGACCCGTGCAGGCAACTGGCTGACGCTGAAAGAAGATCAAATCGCGCAAATCTTGCAGCGCCTGGCCTCTGCGGATTCGAACAGAAGCGCAGCAGGATACGTTGCGGGAGGCAAGCTTTATCGCCTCAATCGTTCCGGCAAATTGACAAAAGAAAATCATGCAGCCGCCCAGCCGTATTCTTGGGCGCTCGGCCATGACGTGCGGCCAGCCTCGCAATCGCTCGGCATTCGCGGCTGCGACGATTGCCACGCCATCAATGCGCCGTTCTACTTCAGCCAGCTCAAAGTCGATTCACCACTGGCTGCGGATCGCGGCTCGGCCTACTACGCCATGGCCGACTTCGCCGATCTCAACGGCCTTTATGCGCGCTTCTTTGCCCTGACGTTCTGGCTGCGCCCGGTGCTCAAATTATTGATGATCTGCTCGGGTGCGATCTTGACCGGCGTTTTGCTGTGGCATGCTCTGCAAGGATTGGGGAGTCTGATGAAGGCCGCCGGCGAATTCAAAGAACCCGAATAGGCTCACGGCGCGGCAGCGCAGCAAAACCCAAAAGAGAGCATGGCCACAGAATCACACGTGGGAAGCTGCTCATTTCCGATGTAGATTGAACTTTCGAAAGAACCATCTATGTTTCGCCTCGTGTACCTTCTCGGTTTTATCGGCTTCGTTGCCGTCGTTGTTTGGGCGATGCGTTCACAGCTCATTCAATGGGCGGACGCGAAACAGCGCTTGCTCAACCATAGCCGTGACCTCAGCGACAATTTGCGGCGCTGGCGCTCGCTCTCGTCACCGGCGCGATTGGGCACGCTCATGCGCTTCTTTTACCTGGCGACCCTTCTCAGTGTTTTCATTTTGGCCCTCACCGGTTTTCTGCCCGTCATTGTCTTCGGCCAGTCCATCTCGAATGTTGCAATGTTTCTCCATCTCCTGCTGGCGCCGCTTTTTGCGATTGGCCTCACAGCGCTCGCCTTGTTCTGGGCGCAACGGCACCGCTTCGACAAGAAGGATTGGGATCGCCTGCGGCAAGGTGTGGGTGAAGAGAACGCCAGGTCACAACCAGCCGTACCCAATGTTTTGCAAAAAATCGGTTTTTGGCTGATCCTGCTGCTCGCCGTACCCGTGATCGTATCCACGATTTTGATGATGTCTTCACTCTATGGCACGGCTGGACAAGAATCGTTGTTGCATTTGCATGGCTATCTGGGTTTGTGGCTGTTGGCGGTGGTGGGGGTACATACCTATTTAGTTTTGGCAAACAAAGGATGACGCCATGAACGTCGAAGACCTGAGCGCCAGATTTGCAAAATTGTTCGATCACTCCATCGTGCGTCCGGAGGCCAGCCAGGACGAGGTCCGCAAATTTGCCGAGACCGCGGTTAGACTGAAAACTGCCACGTTAACCGTTCAGCCACACTACATTCGGTTTGCCGCCGAGTTGTTGCAGCGCTCCGGCGTTCTCCTGGGAACGGTCGTGGGCTTCCCCCACGGAAACGAAACAACTGCCATGAAAGAATTTCAAGCCAAGGCAGTGCTTGATCTCGGCGCCGAAGAGATCGACATGGTCATGAATATTCCCGCGCTCAAGAATGGCGAAGAAAAGTTGTTCATCGACGACATTGCAGGTGTAGTCAAAGCGGCGCCAGGCGTGAAGGTCAAGGTCATTACCGAGAATTGCTACTTGACACAGGAGGAAAAACGCCGGGCCTGCCGATGGATTGCCCAAGCCGGCGCTCATTTCGTAAAGACTTCAACGGCCTACGCCGAAGGGGGGGCTACACTCGATGATGTACGACTCATGTATCAAGCCGTGGAAGGGAGATGCCTCGTCAAGGCTGCTGGAGGCATTCGGGAAATACACGAGCTTCTGGCATACCTCAAAGCCGGAGCCCGTCGTTTTGGCTCGACACGTTCCGACCAGTTCATGCGCGCGTTTCAAGAACTACCGGGCGGCGAGAAAGAGGCATACCGCGAGTTCTTGCAGAATTTGGCGGCCTAATCTTCTCGACCCATTCACTTCACTTAGTAATCGGTTATTAGAGACTTCGAATCAACCAGGAGGCATTCAAATGATATTAAAAAATCGTCTGATGAAGCTGAGTTTACTCATCGTCCTGCTCATGCTCGCCTGCAGTAAGAAGGAAGCCAGCGAGCAGAACGCCGCGCAGCAGAGCCAGCAACCTGCCGCACAAGCGACAGTGCCGGCAAGCACTCCTGCCGAGCAGCCAGCAGAAACGCCGGCGCAAACTCAGCCCGCCGTTGCGCCGACGCCGGTCGACACCAAAACTTCCCAGCCGGCCGCCACCGCAGCCGTCAGCCAGCCTGAGCCAGCGGCGGCCGAAGTCAAATTGGTTCCCATTGACATCAAATTGCCGAAGCCCATGTTCATCGGCACGCCGCAGAACATCCAGGTTGCGAAGCTCGAGAAGCCGCTGGGCAAGCCGCGGCCGCCATTCCTAGCGCCGGAAGGAACTGCAAATGCCGCCACGGGAAGACCGGTGAAAAGCTCGGATGAAGCGCCCGTGATCGGTGAATTGAAAATGATCACGGATGGCGACACCGAGGCAGGCGACGGCAGTTACGTCGAGCTCGGACCGTTTCTGCAAAACGTCACGATCGATCTCGGCAAGAAGCAAAACATCTACGCCATTCTCCTCTGGCATTATCACAAGCAGCCGCGCGTATACTACGACGTGATCGTGCAAGTCGCCGATGATCCCAACTTCACCAGCAACGTTTCCACGCTGTACAACAACGATCTCGACAATTCGGCGAAGATGAGCACGGGTGAAGACAACCATTACGTCGAAACCGCCGAAGGCCGGTTGATTGACGCCAAAGGCGTGCAGGGGCGTTATGTTCGCCTTTACAGCAACGGCAATAGCAACGATGATCTGAATCATTACATTGAAGTCTCGGTCTACGGCAAACCCGCCGCCGCCATCTAGGAACTTGGCGTGCTGGATTGATGGATTGTTGGATTGTTGGATTAATGGATTGCTGGATTGAGGTATAAATGGATATTCCAATACGCCATCAATCCATCAATCCATCAATCCATTAATCCATTAATCCATCACTCCAACACTGCCCGTTCCTTCTGACCATGTCGAAACCGAGCGGACATCCTCTTGCCTTCATTTTAGCAGCGACGCTCGTCGCGTTGGCGCTGCGGCTGCCGGAGTTGGCGCAGCGTCCTATGCACGGAGATGAGGCCGTGCACGCGATCAAATTCGGTGCGCTCCTGGAGCAAGGCTTCTATCGCTACGATAGCTTCGAGTATCACGGGCCGACCCTGAACTATCTGACCTTGATTCCGGCGTGGCTCAGTTCCGCAAAGGAGCTGGCCGCTGTCAGCGAATGGACTTTGCGCATCGTGCCGGTTTTCTTTGGGACGGCGCTGGTTTTCATGACCGCACTCTTGTGCGCCGGCATGGGCCGTGCGGACAGCATCATTGCCGCAGCGCTGACGGCGATTTCTCCGGCGATGGCTTACTACAGTCGTTACTATATTCAAGAAATGTTACTCGTGTGCTTCACCTTCGGCGTCATCGCTTGTGCTTATCGTTACACCCAAAACCGAAGGGTTGGCTGGGCTTTAGCCACGGGGATTTTTGCCGGTTTGATGCATGCCACTAAAGAAACGTGCATCATTGCGTGGGGCGCAATGGCATTGGCTCTTGGCTTGACGCTCGCGTGGCAATGCAAAGAAGCAAAGGCTCAAAATGTCGTCTTGAGATTGAAAACTCCCGAGCGCAGCCATGTGGTGGCAGCTTTGGTTGTTGCCGCATTCGTATCCGTCTTATGCTATTCTTCATTTTTCACCAATGCGCAAGGTGTATGGGATTCCATTTTAACTTACAAAATCTATCTCAGCCGGGCCGGCCATAATCCCGTGCATATTCATCCGTGGTATTATTACCTCAATATTTTGGTTTTTTTTCGCAATGGCGCCAATCCGATTTGGAGTGAAGCGCTGATTCTCGTTTTAGCGGCGATTGGTTTTCTTTTCGCTTTGCGCATGAAGGGTATTGCGGAGGTCGATCCCCACCTGCTTCGCTTCATCGCGTTTTATACCCTTGCGATGACGATCGTATACTCGTTGATTCCCTACAAAACGCCATGGAATCTCATCAGTTTTCTCCATGGCATGATTCTACTGGCCGGGGTGGGCGCCATGGCGATCATAAGAAAACTGCCGGCCCGGCCGGCGCGAGCTGCGGCGCTGGCATTGATGGTTGCTGCCGGCCTCCATCTGGGCTGGCTGGCTTACGTGACCAACTACAAATACGAAGAGAACCCGGCCAACCCTTACGTGTATGCGCATCCCGTGAACGATGTATTCACCATCGTCAAACGCGTCGAAGAAATCGCACAGGCGCATCCCGACAAGCGCGATCTGTACATGCAGGTGATCTGCCCTGAAGACGACTACTGGCCATTGCCCTGGTACTTGCGCACTTTTCGGAATATCGGTTGGTGGAATCGAGTCGATGACGCCTCTCCCCTGGCGCCGCTCATTATCGCCTCCCCGAAGCTTGAACCAGCCCTCATGCGCAAACTCTACGAGATTCCTCCACCGGGAAAAAGGGCTCTCTATGTTCCACTCTTTGACACTTACACGGAGTTGCGTCCACAAGTCGAGTTGCGTGGTTATGTGAGGAAGGATTTGTGGGATCGATTTCAGGAGGCAGTGATCAGTGATCAGTAATCAGTGATCAGTGTATCACAGTATTCATTGCCTAATACAAGGAAACAGTGCTGCAAGAATCGTAACTATTCGGATGTACATTGAAGGCAAAACTATTTGGGGCAAAACAATTGAACACAGAAGAAGCTTTCAATAGTTTTGCCCTTAATAGTTTTGCCGTCTGGTGTACGCATCTTTCTTAGAATTCATGATGGACATTTGGTGTTAAAAAGATGGCTCTTCTATTCTCACAGAACGTTGGCCCCGCCTCCAGCGATGGTAGCGCCATCGCCAATATGCATCGCTTTGCCCACAAGGCGATGGCGACGATCTACGAAATTTTCATCATCAGCGACGAGGCGGAGTACGCGCACCAGGCCGCGCAAGCGGCGTTCAGCGAGCTCGATCGTCTCGAGCAGGAGTTGAGCCGGTTCATTGCCAACAGTGACATTTCGCGCATCAACCTCCTGGCGGCACGTCAACCCTTGTGCCTCGGACTCGATGCGTTCGAGTGCCTCAAGCTCTCACGGCGAATTTTTGAAGAAACGCAGGGCGCATTCGATGTGACCGTCGGTCCGTTGCTGAAATGCTGGCTGAACCCGGACAAAACATTGCGCTCGCCATCCGCCGAGGAACTGGCGGAGGCCCGGCGCGGCGTCGGCATGCGGCTTCTCGAGCTCGATGAAACGCAGCATACCGTCACGTTGCAAGCCAGTCCGGTGCACGTCGATCTCGGGGCCGTCGGCAAGGGTTATGCAGTCGATGTATTGGCGAACGTGCTGCGTGAATGGGATCTCGCTAACGCTTTGATTCACGGTGGGCGCAGCTCGGTATTTGCGCTCGGCTCTGCTATTGACGAGAAGGGCTGGCCCCTCAGTTTGAGCAATCCCATGAATCACGCCCAGATTCTCGCCCGCCTTCATTTGCGAGATCAAGCGGTGAGCGGATCGGGCTTGCAAAAGGGACAACACATCATCAATCCGCGCACCGGCCAGCCGCTCGCGGGCAAGCGCGCCACTTGGGCCATCACGCCGGACGCCGCCACTTCGGACGCCGTTTCGACTGCCTTCATGATTATGGCGCCGGAAGAGATCGAAGATTATTGCAAGCTTCACAACGAAGTGCGCGCGTTGCTTTTCGGGCGAGATGAAGGCATGCAACCGGAAGGAGTTTTGCGCTTCGGCGCTTGGGACGAAGAGGATGGGTTGGCGTGATTTGTGGCGCGACATGAATGTCGCGCCACCCTCAATCAATCGTGCTGTAAGCAGGATCCCCAGGTTTTGATACAGGCCACTTGGGAAGATTTCTGCGAAATAACAAAAAGCTGAGCCATGGGGTTAGTTTAACGTGGACATCGCTGTATTTTTATTCCTTTTTCAAAACGCGTTTGATGTCTCTTAGCTCTCGCAAGATTTGTCTCGGGCTGCGCGTGAGCGACAAGCGGCTGTCGCGGTCGCAGCTCCACGCGAGGGGGAATTCCCGAATGCGGTAACCCTTGCGTTGTGCGCGCAATATTATTTCGAGATCGAACATGAAGCCATCGGTGAAACTTTCACCATATAATTCGCGCGCAATCCTGCCGCGATAGATCTTGAAGCCACATTGCGTATCCGTAAGAGCGGGCGGGATGCGCATCCACAGTAAAGCAACAATGCGGAACAATCTGCCGGTCAAGCGGCGCGGCCAGGGCTGAGGTTGTAGAATACGGCTTTCCGGGAGCCTTCGGGAGCCGTGCGCAATATCGCAAACCCCGCTATTGATCAAAATCAACCCGCGCAGCGCGTGGTCAAAAGACACACACAATCCGCTGTCGGCGAACATGACATATTCGCCCGCTGATTCTTTGACGCCGGTACGGAGGGCGAATCCCTTGCCCTGGTTCTGGTCATAACGAAGGACTCTCAATCGCGCGTTCGGTGCAACAACGACGCTTTCTGCCA
The DNA here is from genome assembly GCA_050732395.1 of bacterium. Classification (GTDB taxonomy): domain Bacteria; phylum Zhuqueibacterota; class Zhuqueibacteria; order Zhuqueibacterales; family Zhuqueibacteraceae; genus JBIOXB01. The sequence goes on along the minus strand of JBOHQX010000282.1, from coordinate 3,216 downwards.
CCAGGGCAGTATCGTCGCGGCTGCCGTCATCGACCACGATGATCTCTCCGGCTAGCCGGTGACTCTCCAAAAACACCGAGGCCGCATGAATGTCGCGCGTGATCTTTGTGCTCTCTTCGAATACAGGAATGACAATGGAAAGATCCATGAACCCATAATATCCATATTGTTACTTGATCGCAATCGAAAAAACCAAACGATACAATGTTATGCTCACATTGAGCGAAAAAATTCTTGTGATCATCGGCGGCACCAGCGGCATTGGGCTTTCCGCTGCATCAGCTTTTATTGCGCAAGGAGCCAAGCTAGTCGCTGTTGGCCGGGACGATGAGCATCTTGAAAAGGCACAGAAGTCGCTCGGCAAGGTGGCTTTCATTTTTGCCGCTGAAGCGACCGATTCGGCCACGGCTCCGGCCGCAATTGCGGAGGCGAGAAAACGTTTTGGCGGCTTTCACGGGCTCTATCATGTCGCGGGCGGCAGCGGCCGCAAGATGGGCGATGGGCCGCTGCATGAACTAACAGACGGCGGCCTGGAGGCGACGATGCAGCTCAATTTCTATTCTTTGGTTTATTCCAATCGCGCGGCCGTGCAGGCATTTATCGAAGGAGGCTCGGGCGGAAGCATTTTAAACTTGGGGTCGGTCCTGGGCTTTTCGCCGTCATCAAAGTATTTTGCCACGCACGCCTATGCTGCTGCGAAGGCTGCTATCATCGGCTTCACAAGGTCCATTGCCGCCTACTATGCGTCGCACGCCATTCGCATCAATGTGCTCGCCCCTGGATTGACAGAAACCCCGATGTCGCAACGCGCCACACATGACGTGCGAATACGAGATTACATCAAAACCAAACAACCCTTGGAGGGCGGTCGCGCCGGCATGCCGCACGATCTTGATGAAGCAGCGGTCTATTTTATGTCAGACGGCTCGCGCTTCACCACCGGGCAAGTGCTCGCGATTGACGGCGGTTGGATGATCAGCGAAGGGCAGTACGTTCCTTCGGAGTGATGGATTGTTGGATTACTGGATTACTGAAATCACCACCGATCCAACAATCCAGTAATCCAACAATCCAATAATCCAAACATCCACAATCCAATAATCCTTGAGAGCCTGCGATCATGAGCTTCGCCCTTGGCATCGACCTCGGTGCAACCAACATCAAACTCGTGGCTGTTCGAGAAGATGGAACAATACTGGATCGCCAAACCGAGCCCACGCATGATCATGCCGCGAGGCGTTGGGCCACGCACATCAAAACAATGATCAACCGGGCTGAAACCAGTCTAGGCACGGAAGCAACTTGGATCGGGTTGGCAGCCCCAGGTTTGGCCGCGCGGGATCATCGCGCCATCACCTGCATGCCCGAGCGACTGCAAGGACTCGAAAGCCTGGATTGGACGGTGTTCTTGCAGCGTGCGAATCCTGTGAAGGTATTGAACGATGCACACGCCGCCTTGTACGGCGAGCATTGGCTGGGTGCGGCAAAGGATTTTGAAAATGTTGTTTTGCTAACCTTGGGAACGGGTGTGGGCGGCGCGATTCTCTCGCGCGGCGAACTGATGACTGGAACCATCGGCCGCGCGGGACATCTCGGCCATATCTGTCTGAATCCTGATGCACCTAAAGACATTGTCAACACGCCTGGCAGCATTGAAATGCTGATGGGCGATTATACGATTCTTGAAAGAAGCCAGGGCCGCTTTCATTCATCACAAGAGCTGGTTGCGGCGCATCTCGCTGGCAATCGCACCGCGACTGAGATCTGGATGAAATCGGTCTATGCACTCAGTTGCGCGCTGTCTTCGCTCGTCAATGTGCTGGACCCGGAAGCCGTCATCATCGGCGGCGGCATCAGCCGGGCGGGCGCCGCCTTGTTTGAGCCACTGCAAAAATTCATGACTGAGGTGGAATGGCGGCCCGGTGGGCATTGCGTCAAGATCATGGCGGCGCAGCTTGGCGATTGGGCCGGCGCATTTGGCGCAGCGCGTTTCGCGATGAAGCATGTGAAAAGGTAAACGCGTAGAGCCTGTCCGAAAACCTCATCCTGTCATGCAGAAGGCATCTTGGTAGATTCGGCACTCTGGGCTGAACTCGGTACTGTGCCCGAGTCTACCAAGATCCCTTGCGGGATGACATTTCGGGGTTTTCGGATAGGCGCATAGGAAAAGTGTCTCAGAATAATCCCGCCGCTGCGGGACCAAAGTTTCTTCACCACCGAAAATCTCGTTTTCTGAATTAAGGTTAACGATGAAACCTAACCGACAGCCCTCGCTTGACTACTTGAACAAATGTCGTGAGCTCATTGAAATCGTCGCGCATCAAGTGGACAAAATTAACCAGGCCGCTGCCTGGTTCGCGGAGACGATCTTAGCCGGCCGCATGGTGCATTTGTTCGGCTCCGGCCATAGCCGCATTCTGGTCGAAGAGATGTGGCCGCGCTATGGCTCATTTCCCGGTTTCAATCCCATCGTCGAGTTGTCCATGACCTTTCACAATCCGGTTGTCGGAGCGAATGGCCAGCGCCAGGCCATGTTTATCGAAAACATCAGTGGTTTGGCCGAACGGATATTGCGCAATTTCGTGCTGTCAGCCAAAGACGCGGCACTCGTCATTTCCTCGAGCGGCTGCAATGCCGTGCCTATCGAGATCGCGGCAGAATTTCAAAAGCGCGGGATCAAGGTCGTGGCGCTCATCACGGCCAAGCATGCGGCCGCGAGCACGAGCAAACACCCCTCGGGCAAAAAGCTCGCAGACTTCGCGGATCTGGTTCTCGACACCGGCGCGCCGGCGGGCGATGCGATGGTCAAGATCGAGCAGCTCGAAACGCCAGTCGCGCCGGGATCGACCGTGGGCGGATGCCTGTTGGTCAATGCAATCAAGGCCGAAGTGGCGCAACGACTCACCGCCGCAGGCAAACCGCCCAAGGTGCTTACTGCAGCCGCAATCGTCGGTGGGGAAAAATCTACGATATTATTTGAATCGGCTTATGATGAGCATGCATACCGGTTGAGCAAGTTGTATGAAGGGTTTCGGGAAAGTAGCATCTAAGCGCGAGTATTTGGAGCAAAAGAGTAAAGAACACACGGATCAAAAACCCACGCGGATTTGTTGCCGGCTTTTTCCATGAGTGTTTTTGATCCATGTGTTATTGAGTTGGTTCAATTTTAACTCAATGGGAGGGCAAGACATGCAGTTGTTACACGCAGACCTGACG
>JBOHQX010000281.1:0-5278 GCA_050732395.1 bacterium | reverse complement strand
CCTCAAGCCTTCTTCCGATTCCTGCGCCATGGTCTTGTGCGCCAGCATGGGCGGAAAATGCTCGAATTGTAAGGCGTCGCCGTCACACATGATCAGGGCGCGTTCGATGACGTTTTCCAATTCGCGCACATTACCTTTCCATTCATGGCTTTTGAGGGCATCCATCACGTTCGCATCCACGTCGCGGATGTGCTTGTTCAATTGCGCATTGTAGATTTTGATGAAATGATCCACCAGGGCAGGGATGTCCTCCGGCCTTTCACGCAAAGGCGGAAGATTGATGCCGACGACATTCAAACGGTAATAAAGATCTTCGCGAAAATTACCACGGGCGGCTTCTTCCGCCAAATCCTTATTGGTCGCCACAATAATGCGCAGGTCGATGATTTCAGGCGAGGTGCTGCCCACCGGCAAAATTTCCTTTTGCTCGATCGCGCGCAACAGCTTGGCCTGCAAATTCAGCGGCACGCTGGAAATCTCGTCGAGAAAAAGCGTGCCGCCTTCAGCCACTTTGAACAAGCCTTGTTTGTCGCGCATAGCGCCGGTGAAAGCTCCTTTCACGTGGCCAAAAAGCTCGCTTTCAATCAAGTTTTCAGGAATAGCCGCGCTGTTAACGGGAATGAATCTGTTCTTGGCGCGCGGGCTTTTGCGATGAATCGCGCGGGCAATCAACTCTTTACCGGTGCCGCTTTCGCCGGCAATCAACACGGTTGAAATCAAAGGCGCCACCCGCTCGACCATTTGCAGCACCGCGGCCATGGCCTGGCTCTTCCCGATAATATCATCAAAAAATCCTCCTTTGCCCAATTGCGCTTTCAGATATTTGTTCTCTTGCGCCAGATTCTGGCGCTCGATAGCTCTTTCGACGGTGCTGAGAATGACGGCTTTCTTGGGCGGTTTGGTGATAAAATCATAGGCCCCTTCTTTTATGGCTTCCACGGCGATTTCGATGGTGCCATAGCCGGTCAACAGAATAACTTCGGTATCGGGGTATTTCTTCTTTAGATTTTTGAGCAAGGAGATGCCGTCGCTCCCGGGCATGCGCAAATCCGTCAAAACCAGGTCCGCTGTTTTTTCTGCCATCAGCCCGAGCGCTTCTTCGCCCGAGCCCGCAGTTAGCGTTAAATAGCCGGCCCGCTTCAACACCTTGTCCAACGATTCCCGCACACTCTCTTCGTCATCCACGATCAAAATAGATTTAGGCTGCATGCTGCTCCCTCACTTGGCTTCATCAACTGGAAGAGTGATTGAGAAAATCGTTCCCTGTTCTACTTTGCTGGTGCAGGTGATCTGCCCGCCATGATCATGGATGATTTGTTGCACGAGGGCGAGCCCCAAGCCCGTACCGACCTCCTTCGTAGTGAAAAACGGCTCGAAAATCCTATCAAGCGCCTCTTCCGGAATGCCAACGCCATTGTCTTCAACTTGCATGATGACTTCTTGCCCTTGGCTTTCGGCGCGCAGACTGAGCTTGCCGCCGCGGGGCATCGCCTCGACGGCGTTGCGAATGAGATTCAAAAGCGCACGCCGCAATTGCACGCGGTCGAATCGAACTTCGCCCAAGGCTTCGGACACAAAGCTCTCAACGACGATGCGTTTCTGCCGCAGCTCGTGGCAGACAAAATCAATCGTCTCTTCCAATGTTTGCGCGAGATTGGCACGGACGAGCCGGGATTCCGGCAGCCGCGAAAATTGCAAATACTCTTCGGTCAATGCCGTCATGCGATCGATCTCCAAGATGATCGAGCGCAGCAATGCCTTCGCTTCATCGGTATTGACCGCTTCATAATTGCTGACCTCATCCTGCAACAATTCTGCATTCAAGCTGATAGACGAGAGCGGGTTTCTGATTTCATGTGCCACCTTGGCCGCCATTTTACCGATGGTTGCCAGGCCCTCTGCCTGCAATACCTGCTTCTCCAGCTTCTTCTGTTCGGTGAGATCATGCACGATGCCGGTAAACAATCTACGTTCTCCCAAACGTGCCTCGCTCACGGACAAGTGCATCGGGAAAGTGCTCCCGTCTTTCCGCTGTCCAACCACCTCACGGCCGATGCCGATGATCTTTTTCTCGCCAGTTTTCAGATAATTTGCCAAATAGCTGTCGTGCGCCCCGCGATAAGGCGGAGGCATGAGCATCTTGATATTTTGTCCGATCACTTCATGTTTGGCATAGCCGAAAAGGCGTTCTGAAGCCGGATTGAATGACTCAACCTCCCCATGCTCGTCTATCGTAATGATACCATCGACCGCGGTTTCCAAAATTCCGCGAAGCCGGGCTTCGCCTCCTTGCATTGCTGCTTCCGAGTACTCGGGCGCGGAGGATTCCTGGGCGATGGTCGGGGCTGCTGAGGCGCTACCGTCTGGGTCCTTCATCATAAGAGTCCATCAAAATCAATGATCCATGCGACTGCGACAATCGACTACTGAGGTGTTGCTGTTGACGCCAATGACGCAAATAGATTAAGAACGACAACTTGAAATATCAAGAGGTATTTGGTGAAAGCATTTTCGACTCAATTGCTTTCCTGATGAAATAGCGGAGCGAGATTGGAGGGCAGCGGTAGAGTATTTCTCTCAACCAACGGCGAGGAGAATAGACTGGCTCGCACCAGTTTTCATTGTTGGCCGCCTGAAAAATATGAGTTGGCGCGAAGCACCGAAATAATGCTACACTTCAGAGCAGCAGCTTCAACGATCCAGAACCTGTCGCGATGTAATCAATGTGTTTAATTTTTCGGCAAGTGACCTTGCGTTAAATTTTTTCGGGCTTAGGGATACACCAATTCCTAATCTTTCCACTTGAGGCACGGTCAATCGAACAATTGTAGTAGACCACGTGATGGCCGCGCTGCATCAACTCCGTTACGACGGCCAATGTTGGGTTTACGCGTCCGTAAGCAGGTATGTTAAAGAAAAGAAGCTTGCCATGAGTCCGTCCTTAGTCCTTCCGTCGCGCGGCGTTATCTCGCAATTTCAACTGCACTAATTTGAATCACCGGCGTTATGTCGGTGTAATTGGGTATATCACCCTGAAGTAACTCAGCATGCGGCATGAATGCTGCCAAGAAGTCTTCCACTGAATCAAACAGATAATGGCATAAGGCGACGTGCGGCGGGGCTGAGCCTGGCGTGTCACCTGTCAGTCCACGTTCAACGGAAACGCCTTTGTAACCTTTATGAGCGCTCAGGCGCTCAATGGACAAGGGCATGTGTGTGTTGAGGTAGTAGCCCATTTCGAACTTTGAGCCTTGCTTATTGGGGTACAAAATACTGATCTTCACCATGAGTTGCTCTCCAAGTGTGTTGAGTACTGACCTGAGTGCACCCAACGGTCGCATTCACCTCCACGCGGAGCAAAGCGTGTCAGGTGCAACACGTTAGGCATTAGCCACCGCGCCATCTTCAACGCGACGCCTTTACGAAACTCACCAAAGCGGTTAAGTCTCGCCCCATCGCATCCGGGGCAACCCCCAACTCTTTTGTTGGGTTAAAATTGTACTCTTGCGATTTACCACGCGGTATGCTGAGCGATTTCCAGTTTCGACAGACGTGAATCCGAGCCCTCAGCACGATTTGGCCCACATGATATGAGGCATGCGCCATGGTTTCTCGCCATCTTCCGTAAGGAAGTTGGTAAATCGTGATTTTAGATTCCCAGATATATGGCTCATTATTACAGCGATTGAATTGCCATCTTCGCCAAGTACCTTATGCAAATCATCGTCCTTGACTTGGGCGATGGCCATCTCAGCCAGAGACTTGTATCTTTGGTATTCAAATTTAATGGGTTCGACTATCATTTCACGACCATCCTTTCTGTTTTCACCACGATCTTGTTGCCAATTTCGCTAACGCTTCGCATCACCGGACGCCAAAAGCAGAGCGAGGCACGAGCGGCGCTTTTTGCGGTCCGAGTGAATGCGATTGTTATGTTTATTTTTGGTCTGGCATCTGTATTAACTCTGACACTTCAAGTGAACCGCCAATATCAAGAAAAGGGCAAGCCTTTGCAATCGACAGTGCCGCCTCCATAGAATCCGCTTCAATTATAGTGTAACCAGACATTGTCGTTGTGCCTCCAGCGGTAACAGTACCATCAGAGTTTACTGTGCTTGTATTCTTAAGCGGATTAGCAGGACTAACAGCTGAGTCGCCCAATGAAGATAACCAATCCATATATTTCGAAAAATGTTGCTTACCTTCCTCTGGGCTAGTTGGCTGATCGCCGCCTAGATAAACAATAACGTATTGAGGCATTTGCGTTTCTCCTTTCATGAAGATTTAATTTTACAGTACTACAAAAAAACATAACGTCCAGCATCCCCTGGCACGCGCGGGTGACGTTGATTTCAAATTCCGACCGGATCGCATGCACCTGAGCATGCGATTGTTATGTGGCACTGACGGTCTGATGGATTGACGTGCAAACGAGAAGCGAAGCCATTACGATCGTGTGAATTGCCGCTGTTTCACGTTCAATTGTCGAGCGGTTCGCAAATCACGAAGTGACTTAGCGACAAGCAGGATTCGATATTTGGGTGCCATCATTAGTTACTCACCAATTGTTCCTAGCTGATCCAACCCTTGCTCTCGGCCTGCTTCGAATACCAGATCAAAAACGCCGCCACCACCAGCGGCATCAGAATATACATCGAGAGCACGAAAAGACCGTGGTCGATTGCCGAACCGGCCGTGCCAAGGTTTTGCACAATCACGCCAAGAAGCGACGCGATAAATAAATAGTACGCAGCCGACTTCCTGAGCAGAAGCAGCAGGCCGCCAAGCGCGCCGCCGAAAACGGCTATCGCAAAAGCTCCGGTGGCCCATGCAGGTCGGCCTTCGATTATCGCGCGCTGCGCCTCGGTCATTGCAGCGAGCGCGTCTGCATTCATTTGCATGAAGTAATTTATGACGCCCCCAACATTCCAGATCAGCGCAACTGCGCCGATTATCCAGAAACTCCAGTGAACTCCACCAACGGTCTCATCTTTCATCGCATCTCCTTATTACTTGTTATTCTTTTGCCCAGGTAGCAGGTGTGACAACATCTCCGCTCGCCCGGACGATTTTGCAAGAAAAGTTTTCTTAGCATAACTGAAGTGTAAGCAGCGAAAGGCTACTTACACATTCGTTTGTTTATTAAAAACGTCGTAAGAGTTTAGCCGTTTGAGGCACTCAAGCCCACGATTTTTGCTGGTTGGCCGTTCTTGAGATAGTCCTCGATCATTTGAATGACGGTATTCACTTGGTCTTGTCCACGCAACTGCAGTGTGAA
>JBOHQX010000280.1:0-5112 GCA_050732395.1 bacterium | reverse complement strand
CTTTCTCCAAGGGCTGACCAACCTGACGTCGCTGGATTTGAGTGGTAACCAGATTGCCGATGCTTCCTTTCTCCAAGGGCTGACCAACCTGACGTCGCTGGATTTGAGCAGAAACCAGATTTCCGATGCTTCCTTTCTCATAGACATGCGCCAACTGAGAAGGTGCGGAATGGAGGAGAATCAAATCAGAAATCTGCCGAATTTCATTGCTGACCTCGACCTTGAAATAAAATGGGAAGACGACTATAGGGGAGGAATCTTTCTGAAAGACAATCCACTAGAAACCCCGCCGGTTGAGATCGTGAAGCAAGGGCGTGAGGCTGTTAAGAATTACTTTGAGTCTCTTCGAGCTGCAACCACAAGGTTGTACGAGGCCAAGCTACTGGTCGTGGGTCAGGGTAATGTCGGCAAAACCTGGCTCAAGCAACGTCTGATGTTCGACTGGATCAATCCCAAAACGCTTTCTACGGAAGGTATCGATATCAATGAGTGGCTGGTGGAAACAGCCAAAAGCAAAGATTTCAAAATCCACTTATGGGATTTCGGCGGTCAGGAGATCTATCATGCCACCCACCAGTTCTTCCTCACCAAGCGCTCGCTTTATCTGTTCGTGTGGGAGGCACGCACGGACGATGATTTGCTCAGCTTCGATTACTGGCTCAACACCATCAAAATCCTGAGCGATAATGCTCCGGTCATCGTCGTTCAAAACAAAATCGACGAGCGCAAGAAGTCCATTAACTTGGAAGGCTGGAAGCGCCGTTTCCCCAATATCGTCGATTTTCAGGACGTGAGCGCGGGCAAGGGCTTGGGCACGGAAACATTGCGCGATTTCATCCGGCAGGAGATCTGCAAACTGCCGCACATTGGCGAAATCCTGCCGCAAAAATGGCTCGACCTTCGCGACCGGCTCAAGAGCTTGCCGGAAAACTACATTTCCTAGGCCCGTTACCGTGCCCTGAGCGCCGAGTTCGGCCTGAACGAAAAACAGGCCGATCATTTGAGCGATTACTATCACGACTTGGGGGTGTTCTTGCGTTTCAAAGACAATCCGATTCTGCGCAACACCGTTTTTCTTGAAACGAAATGGGCCACCAACGCGGTCTACAAAGTCACAGATAATCCAACTGTGCGGGACAGTTTTGGTAAATTTAGTTTTGATCAGTTGCGCGGCATCTGGCGCGATCCCCAGGAATTCCCGGAAGATAAATTCGTCGAGCTGGTGGAGTTGATGAAGAGCTTCGAGCTCTGTTTCGAGCTGCCGCAGGGGCGGATTTACATCATCCCGGAGCTGTTGCGCGCCAATCAACCAGAGTTAAACTGGAATTATCGCGACAATCTGCGCTTCAAGTTCGAGTACGATTTCATGCCGGCCGGCGTCATGACCCGCTTCATCGTCATCACCCACGATCTCATCCAAGAAAATCAATATTGGAAAGATGGTATGGTGTTGAGCTGGGAAAACACGCAGGCGCTAGTGATCAAAACGCACCCGCGGCGCATTGAAGTATGGATCACCGGGCCGGAACGCAAGATGCTGCTCGGCACCATTCGCCGGCATTTTGAGTACATCAACAAGCCTTTCCACAACCTGGAGGTGCGCGAGCTGCTGCCCTGCGTGTGCCGTGAATGTGCCGCAAAAGAAGAGGGCCATTTCTTCACCTACGACGAGATCTCCCGCGCTCGCGAGAAGGGCAAAAGCCGCATTGAGTGCAAGCGCAGCTTCGAAGACGTGCCCATCGAGACCTTGCTCGGAGAAATCGGCCATCGGGAATACCAGACCGCGCCTGCCCGCCTCCAGACTCTAAAGATTTTCCTGGCGTCGCCAGGCGACTTAGAAGCAGAGCGACGGGAGATAGAGTTGTTGGTGAGAAAAGAAAATGAGAGGCTGTTTGATCAAGGCCTGTTTCTCAGACTGGTCATTTGGGAAGATTTACTGCACAGCTTTCAAGGCGAGCGTGTTCAAGATTATTTCAACGCGCAGATGCTGCAGTGCGAAGTTGTTATCACCATGTTCTTCAAGAAAGTCGGCAAGTTCACGAAAGAAGAGTTTGAGGTTGCGTACGAGAGCTTCAAGAAAGACGGCAATCCGAAGTTTTTGTATGTGTACTTTAAGGATGCGGCGGTCAAAATGAGCGAAATCGACAAGCAGGTTTTGCAGATCCGGGAGCTCAAAGAGCAAATTGTAGAAGCTGAGCAGATTTACCAGAGCTTCGAATCAGTCGCGGAGTTGCAGTTGAAATTGAAGCGGCAGATCGATTTGATCGTGGCAAAAAGAGTGAGCTCTCACCAATTTTCGCTCGACTCAATCAGATGATGCGAACATGCGGAAGAGCATTCAATCGTAACTGCTCAGCCGAGAGCCTATCGAAATTCGTAATCGAAAATCGGGAATTGACATGGTTTTTACTAGATTGACAATCCCAAGCCTGTCCATTTCACCCCGTTGGGGCTCAAAAATTAGGCCTGCACGCATCTTGGGGCGTTGCCCCAAGCTTTTACATGGCGCCCCTTCGGGGCTTTTGGTATCCAAATCCTTAGGTTGACGCCTATGCGCGAACGCGGGAATCCATGATTTTGTTGGATTTTGTGGATACCCGCTTTCGCGGGTATGACATTTAAAGGAGCTTTTCAGCATCCTGTTAGAGATCATAGGCAAATGCTGAACAGTTACCCTAAATTGCCAAACTGAAGACTTCCGCCATCCGCCGGTTCTTCAATGCTCCATTAATCCATCAATCCATCAATCCAGAAATCCATCAATCCAATTCCTCCTGCCTCTTCCTCAGGCTCGCCCGCCGGTCGGCGTCCAATTCCATCTTGCGCAAACGAATGCTCTCCGGCGTGACTTCCAGCCATTCGTCCTCGGCGATGTATTCGATGGCTTGATCCAGCGTCAGGATCCTGGGCGGGCGCAGGGTGACGGTGGTGTCCGAGGTGGAGCTGCGCATGTTGGTGAGCTTCTTCTCTTTGGTGATGTTGATCTCCAAATCCCCATTGCGATTGCGGTCGCCGATGATCATGCCCTGGTAAACTTCGACGCCGATTTCGACGAAAAGCTCGCCGCGATCTTCCATGCCCGCGCTGGCATAGGGGGTGACCCGTCCCGTGCGATCGGCCACCAGCGCGCCGCTGGCACGCTGTGGAATCGGGCCGTGCCAGGGCGCGTAATCATCGAACAACGCATTCATCACGCCTTCGCCTTTGGTGTCCGTCAAGAATTCGCTGCGGTAGCCGATCAACCCGCGCGAGGGGACGCGGAACTCCAAATTCACGCGGCCGCTGCCGTGATTGACCATGTTGGTCATGCGCCCTTTGCGCTGCGACAGTTTTTCCGTCACCACGCCGATGCAGGGTTCCGGAATGTCGAGGTAAATATGCTCCATCGGCTCCAGCACTTTGCCGTTTTCCTGGTGCGTGATCACTTTCGGCTTCGATACCATGAATTCAAAGCCCTCGCGCCGAATGGTTTCGATCAGCACGGCAAGTTGTAATTCTCCCCGGCCGCATACCTCGAAAGCGTCCGTGCGCTCCGTCGGCTTGATTTTGACGGAGACGTTGCGCAGCACTTCCTTCTCCAGGCGCTCGCGCAGATGGCGCGAGGTGAGATATTTGCCCTCACGTCCCGCAAAAGGTCCGTTATTCACCGCAAAAATCATGGAGACCGTGGGTTCATCCACTTGGATGCGCGGCAGCGGCTTGGGATTCTCCGCGTCGGTAATAGAGTCGCCGATACGAACGTCTTCGATGCCTGCAACCACCATCAGATCGCCGGCTTCCACTTCCTCCACCGGCACACGCCGCAATCCCTTAAAGGAATACAGGGCGGAGAATTTCACCGGTTGCACCTCACCGTGCTCGCGGCACAGCCCGTAGGTCTTGTTCATGTGCAGCTTACCCTGTCGCAACCGCCCGATCGCAAGCTGGCCGACGTAATCATCGTAATCCAGGTTCGTCACCAGAAATTGCGGCACGCCTTCGTCGTCCGCTTCGGGACCGGGAATCGCGGAAATAATGGCTTCAAACAGTGGCTCCAGCGTGGTCGAGCCGTCGTCGAGCTTGCGATGCGCCACGCCCTTTTTGGCGTTGGTATAAACGATCGGAAAGCCGATGTGCTCGTCGTTGGCGCCGAGGTCGATGTACAAATCATAAATCTCGTTCGTCACCTCTTGAATACGCGCGTCGCTACGATCGATCTTGTTGATAACGACTACCGTCGGCAGGTTGGCCGCGAGCGCCTTTTTCAACACAAAACGCGTTTGCGGCAGCGGGCCCTCGCTGGCATCGACCAGCAGCAACGCCCCGTCGACGAGGCTCATGCTGCGCTCGACTTCGCCGCCGAAATCGGCGTGGCCGGGCGTATCGACGATGTTGATTTTGACGTCACGGAACCAGATGGCGGTGTTCTTGGCCATGATGGTGATACCGCGCTCGCGCTCCAGATCGAGGCTGTCCATCACGCGGTCGACCATGGCCTGATTCTCGCGGAACGTGCCGCTCTGGCGCAGCATGCCGTCCACCAAAGTGGTTTTGCCGTGATCAACGTGCGCGATGATGGCGATGTTGCGAAAATTTTCTTTGGTCATTTCGTTCCTTTGCAAAGACTACGGCAAAACTATCTTGGGCAAAACGATGGGAGAATTGTTTTACCCGTAATTGTTTTGCCTGTGCGGGTGACGCAACCGGTGACGTCATATCATACGGGAATCGCAAGAAGAGGCACCGCAGAATTATCGCGCGCAGCGACAATATCAGACGCAGGGGGGGTTGTTTCCTGGAGTCAATAACGGGTCGCCCAACGTGAGCCCTAATATGATCCTTAGGCCGTTTGCCGTAAGGGAAGAGGAAGGTAAATCTTCGTGGAGAGCTTTGCAAGCGGAAAATCATAAAACTGCCGCGGTCTTGCGCCGGGGATATTCAACGTGCTGTATTTTCATACAGCAGCGGGAGCGGGAAAATTCGCGATGGAGGTAATAGGTGCTTAGGTGCTTAGCGAAATAAACTCAGAATAAAATTCTAAAAGTTTTTGACCTAAAAATTTCCCACGGATTGAAGAATCCCACCGATGAAGCTATGATCTGTGGGGTTCTTCAATCCGCGGGTAAAATTTGA
>JBOHQX010000279.1:0-10491 GCA_050732395.1 bacterium | reverse complement strand
GCGGCCGCGGCCTTGAAGAAACGGCAAGATATTCCGTTTCACGAGAATCAACAAGCGTTAAAACTCTAAAAACCAACCCACGGAAGGAATTGTGCATTATGTCACTGGATTCTTCAATCCGTGGGAGTATATGGCCTTTCAGAGTTTTGTTCTGAGCCTGTTTTGCTAATCCCATATTGTTTGCCAACCAAATTTTCTCTATATTTTTCCTATCATTTTTCCTCATCAACTCAGGAAAGCAGTCATGTTTCACATTGCAAGCCCTGAAGACATTCTCTCCGGCAAAGTGACCGATGTCTATTTCGAGCGCACCAAGCACATTCTGAAGAGCCTGGGAAAAGATGCGCGCGTTACCGTGGAATTTGTGGTCAAGAAGTTTCCTCGGCCGTACAGATGGGGCATTTTCGCCGGATTGGAAGAGGCAGTGACGATTCTGGATAAGCTGCCCGTAACCGTGGAATGTCTCCCCGAAGGCACGCTTTTTTTCGAAGAAGAACCCGTGCTCACCATCACCGGAAATTATCTGGATTTTGGGCCCTTTGAAACGGCATTGTTGGGGCTTCTATGCCAGGCTTCTGGAGTCGCGACGCGCGCGGCGCGCTGCAAGAAGGCGGCAGCCCATCGACCGGTGATCAGCTTCGGTGCACGGCGCATGCATCCGGCTTTGGCGCCCATGATCGAGCGCAATGCTTTTATCGGCGGCTGCGATGGTGTGGCTTCCGTCGCCGCCGCGGAATTATTGCACATCGCTCCTTCCGGCACGATTCCGCATGCGCTCATTCTGTTGGTTGGAGACACGCTGGAAGCCGTGAAAGCATTCGATCAATTCATCGACAAGAGTGTCCCGCGCGTCGCATTGATCGACACTTTCAACGATGAAAAATTCGAAGCGCTGCGCGTCGCCGAGTTTTTCAAACAAAAACTCTCGGCGATCCGGCTGGACACGCCCAGCAACCGCCGTGGAGATTTTGCCAGTCTCGCCAAAGAGATTCGCTGGGAATTGGATTTGCGCGGGCACCAGCATATCAAGATTTTCCTGTCCGGCGGCATCGATGAGCAAAAGATTTTGCGCTACAATTGCATCGCTGATGCCTACGGTGTGGGCACCAATATTTCAAATGCGCCGGTGCTCGATTTTTCGATGGACATTGTCGAGATCAACAACCAAGTCGTGGCGAAACGCGGTAAAAAATCCGGAAAAAAAGTATTGTGGCAACATCGCGACACGGGCGAGCGCGTGGTCTTGCCCGCGAGGCGCGTACCAGATGACAAAAATAATTGGATGCCGCTGGCGCAAGAAATGATGCGGGAAGGCAAAAGCTCTTATCGGGCTCCGCTTGCGGGTGAAATTCGCACGCTCGTCTTACAACAACTGGAAAAAGTTGAGCTGCCGGTCGAATAAAAATGAGAACAGTTTCTCCCGCGCGCTTCGAGCCGATCGATCATACCGCCGACGTGGGCTATCGTTTGTTTGCGCCGTCGCTGCCGGACTTGTTCGCGGTTGCCGGCCAGGCCTTGTTTGATGCGATCACGGAGCTTGACACGGTGCAAGCGCGTATACAAAAATCTATCTTCGTGCATGCCGCCGACCGCGAAGCCCTGTTCGTGGGGTGGTTATCCGAGCTGAATTTTCTTTGTCTCACTGAATATCTGCTCTTTGCGCGCTTCGACATTCAAACTCTTTCCGAGACTCAGGTGACTGCCATTGCTCATGGTGAGAAGATCGATCCCCAGCGACATGAAATCAAGACCGAGATCAAAGCCGTGACTTATCATGGTCTATACTTGTGCGAAGGAGAGCAAGGCTGGGAGGCACAGGTGATTTTCGACGTGTGAGCCCACTCCGCTAAATTCTGCTTATCATGCAGCCTTATGCAAGGCAAAACTATTAAGGGCAATACCATTGATCTTAAATGAAGCTTGAAAGAGTTCTGCACGAATGGTTTTGCCTATTGGAGGCATGACTTCATAGTCCTACAACGTTAAAACGTTAAGTTCGGGATTTCACTATAAAATCTGAGTATGTCATTCATGTCCGAGATCAAACTCAAAAAGCTCGCCGACTATCTGTGGGAAATTCCGCGCTCGGGCAACATGCTGGTCCCGGCGCGGATTTACGCCACGGAAAAGATGTTGAAAAACATTCTCGCCGACAACGCACCTCAGCAAGCCGCGAATGTGGCGCACTTACCCGGGATCGTCGGCTATTCATTGGCGATGCCGGATATTCATTGGGGTTACGGATTTCCGATCGGCGGCGTGGCCGCGTTCGATGTTCATGCCGGTGTGATTTCACCAGGCGGAGTTGGGTACGACATCAATTGCCTTGCGGGCAACACACGCGTTCTTACTGCTCTTGGTTACACGCGCACCATTGCCGACATGAAAAGCGATTGGCAAGCAACGAAACTGCGTTGCCAAAATATCAAATGCGGACACGACGATGAGACCAAAATCCTCGGCTATCTGAAAAGTTGGCCTCGCACAACGATCTATAGGCTCACGACGGATACCGGCGAAGAGATTGTTGCCACGGCCGATCATCCTTTTTTGACGCCGGAAGGCATGATCGAGTTGCAGTATTTAGAAGCCGGCCAGCGCATCGCACGATATCCGTTTGAGGGCGTAGCTTACGAATTGCCCAGTGAAAGGCTTTTGGCAGACGAGACCGAACTTGCGCGAACGCTGGCCGCTCACGGCAAGGGAGCGCCGGGAAATGCGCTGGCTCAAATCGTGAAACAACTCACACAACTCGGCCTTTTGCCGCTGCACATGAACTCCTCGTCATGCCCTTATCTGCTCAAGCTGCTGGGCTACGTCTTCGGCGACGGCACGATTTATTTCAATGGTAAGACGGGCAAAGGTACCACCTGGTTCTATGGCGACCCCGAAGACTTGGAGGCCATTCGCGCGGATGTTGCTATTATCGGATTTACGCCTTCACGCATTTATGCACGTGAGCGCCATCATCACATTGCCACAACCTACAATGAGTATGAATTCGATCGTCGAGAGCATGCTTTCAAAGTTGTCAGCAGCAGCTTCGCAGCATTGTTGGCGTCGCTAGGCGCACCGGTGGGGAATAAAGCAACGCAAGATTACGCATTGCCAGGCTGGCTTTTCGAGACTCCGCCCTGGCAGCAGCGCCTTTTTCTCGGGGCATTCTTTGGCGCGGAGCTCTCTTCGCCGCATGCCTTTGAAAAACGCAACTTTAATTTCACGACGCCTGTGCTTTCACTCAATAAGCGCACAGACTATGTCGAAAGTGGACACCGTTTTCTCAAAGAGATCAGCCGGTTGTTGCAAGGTTTTGGCGTCGGCACCAATACCATCAGTCAGCGCCAAGAGCAACTCAATGCTGATGGCCGCCACTCCCAACGTTTGCGCTTGATTCTTTCTTCGCAAACCGCAAGCCTGCTGAAATTGTGGGGCTGTATCGGTTTTGAGTACAATCGCAAACGCAGAGCCTGGGCCAATCTTGCGGTGGCTTACTTGCGCGCGAAAGGTCAAATCGTGCGTGTGCGTGAAGCCGCGGCAGAAACTGCCAGTGCATTATACGCCGTGGGTGTCACTCCCCGAGAAGTCTATGAATCACTCGCAAGCGCACATGTCAATCGCCGTTTCCTGGAGCGTTCGCTCTACGAAGGCCGCGCCACTGCGGCGCGCGTAGGTGAATCCTTTATACCGTTCGACGAATATTGCCGCGAGGCCACGTCCGGCCTCGGTGAAAGCGGGATGACGTGGAGCCGCATCATCCGCCTGGAAAAAATCCCATTTCATGAAGAAGTTTACGATTTTACCGTTGCGCACTCCGATCACAACTTTATAGCAAATGGTTTCGTGGTCTCGAACTGCGGCGTGCGCCTCATGGCTTCCAGCCTCACGCGTGAGGAAGTGCAAACCAAGATGCCGGATTTGGTCAAAGCGCTGTATCACCACGTACCCACCGGCGTCGGCTCCAAAGGTAAAGTCGAGCTCAAGCAAAAAGAATTGGAGCAAATCATGGCCTCGGGCGCGCGCTGGGCGGTGAAAAATGGCTACGGCGAGAAGGACGAGCTCGAATTCATTGAGGAATCCGGCCAAATGCCCAGCGCAGATCCGGAGAAAGTTTCCGCCAGGGCCAGCGAGCGGGGCCGGCCGCAACTGGGCACGCTTGGCAGCGGCAATCACTTTTTGGAAGTCGGCTACGTCGCGCAGATTTTCAATGCCAGAGTTGCCGAAGCGCTCGGCCTGTTTCAAGATCAAATCACGGTGATCATTCACTGCGGCTCACGCGGCTTTGGGCATCAGGTGTGTGAAGATTATATCGGCGTGATGAACAGTGCCATGCACAAATATGGCATCACGTTGCCCGATCGCCAGCTCTGCTGCGCGCCGATTTCTTCCCCCGAAGGCCGAAACTACCTTGGCGCGATGCGCTGCGCGGTGAATTTCGCTTTTGCCAATCGCCAACTGATTGCGCATTGGACGCGCGAGGCGTTTGCCAAAGCGATCAACAAGGCGCCGAAATACATCGGCCTGCGCACAATTTACGAGGTGGCGCACAACATCGCGAAGATGGAGAAACACACATTTGATGGCAGGGAAATGGAAGTGTGCGTACACCGCAAAGGCGCGACGCGGGCGTTCCCGGCCGGGCATCCGCACATTCCGGCAGCATATCAAGAAGTCGGCCAGCCGGTTTTGATTCCAGGCGATATGGGGCGTTATTCATATGTGCTGGTCGGTGCACCGGGATCGATGGAGCAAACCTTCGGCTCGACTTGCCATGGCGCGGGCCGCGCCATGAGCCGCAACCAAGCCAAGAAAACCGCGCGTGGCCGCAACGTTGCGCTGGAATTGCAAGAGCAGGGCATTTATGTGATGGGTGCAAGCCGCGGAACGATTGACGAGGAAATTCCTGAAGCGTACAAAGATGTAACAGCCGTGGTTGATACCTGCCACATGGCGGGCATCTCGCGCAAGGTTGCGCAACTCAGGCCGCTGGGGTGCATAAAAGGGTAATATCGAAATCTCAAAGCTAGGCGAGGATGCCATGGAACTAGGACGGTATTTTTCTCTTCGAGATTTTTTTAACTATTATATTGCTGGTTTTATTTGGTCTATTGACGCATATTTGTTATATAAAGCATTGATATCGGATGCGTCGTCGGATCTGTTAAAGCATATTTCGCCGGGGTCAGTTCTATTTGGCATATGTGCGGTGATATTTCCATATCTAACTGGTTTTGTTTTTTCTGGGATTGGCAACTACATATCAAAAGAGTTTTATGGATGTTTCGGGGGAGACCCATTGGACTGGGTGTTTAAATTCAAGGGGAAAAAACTGAATAACTTTACGATTAAGCAATGTGCTGAGTTTGCCCACAAGCTTTTTGAAATACCGCCCAACGCATTTGAGGCAGAACCTAAGCGCTACTTTTTTCAGATTCGCAATTATGTGGAACACCTGGGCGGGTCTCTCAATAACCACGTGGAAAGACTTCAAGATCTCGAAACCTTGGCTGAAAGCTTGTCAATACCATTGCCACTTCTTACTGCGCTGGTGGTCTACAATATTCCACTTTCTAACGTTGGTGAAAATTTTTACATTATAAAAGCATTTGGTTGTATGATGGTTTTTTGTGGTCTTTTTTCATTAATTATGAAAAGACATTTAAAGCTTCGTGAATATAGGGTCAAGCATATTTACCGTACTTTTGTGGTATTATCCATCACAAGACCGCATACTGGTTAAAGGCAAAAAATGCCAACGGTATTACAAATTCATGGCTGGCGGCTTTATTTCTTTGCCAATGAGCTGAATGAGCCTGTTCATATTCATTGTGATAAAGCAGAAATTCGTTGCAAGTTTTGGCTTGAGGCGGAGGAATTCAACCTCCGGCTAGAATATGCTCTTAATGCCTCACCAAGAGACTTGCGTGAGATCAAAAAAATCGTTTACGAGCACTTTGATCTAATCATGGATGCGTGGAATAAATTTGAGGAGCGTAAACATGGAAAAGCTTTTTGATATCAGCCACGTGGTTCTAATCGATCACTTCCTTTCTTTCCAAGTTAACGGAATTCCGGTGACATGTGATCTCGCCAGGTCCTCGGACGTTCTTGCCAGGGCCAGTGCTGATCAAGTTGCAAGAATAGTTGTTGATCCCGTTGGCGTGGGATTTCACTGGCCGGAGCTTGATGAGGATCTGTCGGTTTCCGGCATTTTACGAGATGCAGGAATTCAACTGACTTCGAAAAGAGCGCAACTGATCAAGGCACGACAGGTTGTTTGAATCCAGGCATGCACAAAGACTAAGACTTCCGTTTAAGGAGTTTCTATGCATGACCCCATTGTTGTTGATCTAAATATTCAGCATGGCAAACCCGTGATTCGCGGAACTCGGGTTCCAGTCACACGCATCGTGGGTGGGCTTGCCGGCGGCATGGCCATGGATGAAATCATAACCGAATATGAAATCACGCGGGATGAGGTATTGGCGGCTCTGAAGTTTGCCGCTGAGATCATTGATGCCTACCAGTTTCATTCAATACCACAAGCGGGGTGAAGGTTTTGTATGTGCATAATTTAATCAGCACGCTGCGCCACAATCTCTGGCTGCGTCGTTTTACCATTACACTTCGCATCTTCCTCGCAATCGGATTCCTCCCCTCGGGCTTGACTAAAGTCATGCGAAATCGTTTCACCATTCTAGGCATCGATACCCCCGTCGGTTTCTTCTTCGAAGGCCTCTATCGCGCCGGCTTCTATTGGAGGTTCATCGGGCTATCCCAGCTTCTGGCTGCTTGCCTTCTGTTGATTCCACGCACCGCATCAAAAAATTCTGCGGCGCCGAAATTTTCAGCCGCGGACAGAATTATTTCACCAATGGCAACGTGCTCCGGCTCGACTTTGACCCCAAGGAAAACACCATTGCCGCCGAAGTCTCCGGCAATTACGGGGATTATTGCGTGGAGATTTCCGGCCAAGACGGCAAAATTCTTGCCGAATGTGATTGCCCCTACGAAGGCTATCCTTGCAAGCATGTTGCCGCTGTGCTGCTCGCTTACGTGCAGCGCCGCGCAGAATTTGTCCAGTCTGCTGTGAAACAAAAGAAAGATTTCGGCTCGCTTAAAAATAACCTCGTCGGGCTGCCGCCGGATGAGTTGGTGCGACTCATTCTCGGCTGCGCGGAGAAATATCCCGATTTCAAGCGCGAGCTTATGGTGCGTTTTGATGCGGACAAAGATGTCACGTTGACCGCCCTTCTGAAAGACGTGGAGCGTGCATTTCCCTCAATGGAGAGGGAGGACTATTCGCCCACTCGAATCGCCAAGCAGCTCCGAGCGATTCTCGAATCCGTGGCGCAAGCGCCGGCACAACTTAAAGCTGAAGTTTATTGGGCGGTTGTCGATCGCATTCTGCAGGAACTGAACGAGTACGGCATAAATAACGAATCATTCGAAAAGCTGGCCTCGAAAACGCTGGATGAACTGGTTAAGCTTTTGAAGAAAAACGTTGACCTGCAGACTTTCAAGCAATCCGTCATTACCGAACTAATGGAACACTATCGACGCGACAACTGCGGAATCACTGATGATATTTACGACGCTGCACACGCGCTTTGTTCAGGCAAATCGGATCGTCAAATCATCATTGCCCGACTTAAGTCAAGTGCAAAGAATTGAGACAGATCTATCAAGAGCATCTGCTGAAAGCAATAACATGATCAATACTGCTGTTTTCTTGTTCGGTCTGTACCAATACCGCATGCGCAAACGCGACAGGAAGCAGGAAAAATTGGCTGAGCTGCAAGCCCAGGAAGAATTTGAGCAGGGCAAACGCCAGCACGAAACGCGCACGGCAGAAGACGAATATCGCGAGACCTTGAAAAACGAGCTAGGCAGTATAAAAATGCTGGGTTCGCCTGATATTGAAAATCTGCCAGTGAACGTGAATGATGCCTTCGTCCATCTCGATATTTCCGAAACCTGGCGCAGCGATACCCGCTTTGATCCGGAAATACTTGCACGTTCGGAAGAGTACGAGCGCCATTCCCCTCCTGACAAAACTATGCAGCGCGCATTTCAAAAGTATCGTATGCTGTTGATCATCGGCGATCCCGGTTCGGGCAAAACTACGCTGATGCAGTATTACGCCATGTGCTGCTTGGACGGCGAAAGCCATAAGCGGCTTGGTTTCAACAAGCCGGTCCTGCCACTCTATTTTCCCGTACGTGAGCTCGATCATCAGAAATCCCTGCCTGAAAACTTACAGGTTTGGGCGCGAGCGCACATGCATGCCTTCGACATTTCCACCGAAGATTTCAGCGGCTGGCTGCATGGTTCCGCGCCGCTTACCTACGCGAAATACCAGACGAGCAAAAATCTCCGGAAGCGTGGCGACAGCAGCAATTGCATCGCGCAGGCCGGCACGCGGCCAAGGAATGCCAGTCTCCCCATCGCATGGCGGAGCTGGTGACGCATTTTAATGTAGATTGGTGGGAAGAAACGCTGCGCTTTTTCATGGCGCTGTCGGACGACAAGCTGTTCGACGATTTCATGCGTGCGTTATTCAAAGCGCCCTTCAGCCGCGAGCTGGATCAGCGCGGGCAAAATCTGCTCGCGACACTGACGCAGGAAGCGCCGCAAAAGCGGCTGGATGCGCTCTCTGCCTGTCTGCGTGATCAACGCGTGCATCCCAATCGTCATCACTATGCTTTGGAGTGTTTGAAGCTCATTGGTTCTCCGGAATCGCGAAAGCTCGTGGCGGAATACCTCGAACGCTCACTAATTGAAGAGCGGCGGAAGCACGAGGCAGGAATCAGAGAACATAGCGAAGAAGTTGCTCCAGAAATGCCAGCCCGAAATCTTGATTTTGCCAAAGAGATTCTTGCGTATAGCAGGTTTATCGCTCAGCCGATGGCAGACGACAGATACCTTTACCAGACTCTGCTCAGGTCGTTTCGCAACTCTTTTGAAGAGAATACAGAATACATTCTTATTCCGGGCGGCGAGTTCAAATACTCGGTAACTGAAAAAATAGAAACGTTGCCTAACATTTATTTTGCCAAATACCCGGTCACCAACAAACGCTACCGACGTTTCGTCGCCTATCTTGCCGGGGAAGACACTGAATTTGAGCAGATTCTGCCACAAAAGAAATTTGTTGAAAGTCTGTTCGCCTTTGCCAATGAGATCGAAGGCTTTGGTGATTATCTTGGCGAAGACTCGTCCAACTGGCAGGACAAAATGCGCTCAGAAGAAGACGGCAATAAACGCTTCAACCACGATGATCAGCCAGTAGTCGGTATCTCGTGATATGCTGCGGCCGCATATTGCTTATGGCTCTCGGAATTGCAAAAAACAAACAGTGAAGAGAAAAAAGAAGGGGCTCTGTTTCGACTTCCAACCGAAGTAGAATGGGAATGGGCCGCGGCCGGGCGCGAAGCGGAGGGCGAATTACGCGAGTATCCTTGGCTAAAAGAGAAAGGCGAGCCGAATGACAAACTGGCAAACTGTAACCGAAAAGTGGGCACGACGACGCCTGTGGGCCGCTATGCAGAAGGTGCCACCCCAGAAGGATTGCACGACATGGCGGGTAACGCTTGGGAATGGATGGAGAATTGGTATGATAAAGATCAAGATGAGCGCGCTTTACGCGGCGGCTCGTGGAGTGCCCCCTCAGAATACTTGTATTGCGTCTCTCGCAGCTACGGGCTCCCCGACAGTTGGTCCAACTATGTCGGTTTCCGCGTTGCATTCTCCCAGTCTTCTCTTGGCAAACTGTTGATTTGACTATTTTTTAATCTGAAAGAGTTTGGCGCGTACCGCAACGGC
Organism: bacterium; assembly: GCA_050732395.1. Classification (GTDB taxonomy): domain Bacteria; phylum Zhuqueibacterota; class Zhuqueibacteria; order Zhuqueibacterales; family Zhuqueibacteraceae; genus JBIOXB01. Next base: position 669 of record JBOHQX010000279.1, on the reverse strand, counting down.
CTTGAAAAATATTTTTACGCCGCTTCCGCGAGCTTGGCTTTCAACCAAAGGTTGACCACGGTCTCGGCAGAAACGCCTCGGCGTTGCGCCAGGCTATGGATTTGTTTCGCCAAGTCTCTTTCCACTGCAAAGAAATGCTTCCCGCCCTTCAATTGAACATCAAAATGCACCTCTTGCACGTCGTCGTAGTCCAAAAAACTGTGCTTGTCCCAAAACTCGGAAGCTTTTTCTAAAGTCATGCTTGCCGGCGTCACGCGTTTCTTGCTTCTATTACTTGATGGCATAGCGCCTCCGCTTTTCAACAACCCAATCCAGCCAAATAAATCCTTCAACAATCATGCTGGCACCCCGCTTTAGACAGACCGAATATAGCACAAATCTATTTGTAATTCAAGCTCGACAATTCTCGAGTGACTATTTTGAAGTTGAAAATGTCGCGCAGTGTAATATATTACAGCCAATCACAAAGGAGTCCATCATGTCAAACAAATGGTCCGGCGTATTTCCGGCAGTGACGACAAAATTCAAAGCAGATTTCAGCCTGGATTTCGCAGCGATGGAAAAGCATATCGAAACCCAGATCGCCGCCGGCGTGCATGGCCTCATCGTGCTGGGCTCTCTAGGTGAAAATGGCAGTCTCACCGCTTCAGAAAAACAAGAAGTGCTCGA
>JBOHQX010000278.1:0-23035 GCA_050732395.1 bacterium | reverse complement strand
CCGTTGTTGACGGCAGTCCAGCTTGTGCCGTTGTCGGTGGAAACAAAGACGCCGCCACTCGTCCCGGCAAAGAGATTCTGGCCCGAAACGGCGAGAGACCAAATATCTATATCCGTCAAGCCGTCATTGACGGCAGTCCAGCTTGTGCCGTTGTTGGTGGAAAGATAGACGCCACCGCCAAAGGTTCCGGCAAGGAGATTCGTGCCCGAAACGGCGAGCGACAGAACCAAAGTATTCCCCATACCGTTTTTGGCGGCAGTCCAGCTTGTGCCGTTGTTGGTCGAAAGAAAGATCCCGTCAAAAGTTCCGGCAAAGAGGTTCGGGCCTGAAACGGCGAGTGCGGAAACGAAGGTACTCGTCAATCCGCCGTTGACGGCAGTCCAGTTTGTGCCGTTGTTGGTGGAAAGAAAGGCGCCGCCACTCGTCCCGGCAAAGAGATTCGTGCCCGAAACGGCGACTGCAAAAACGAAAGTATTCGTCAATCCATCGTTGACGGCAGTCCAGCTTGTACCGTTGTCCGTGGAAAGAAAGACGCCGCCGCCATTTGTTCCGGCAAAAAGGTTCGTGCCCGAAACGGCGAATGATGCAACAATGCCGCCATAAGGTCCGTTGGTTTGGACCCATTGAGCATCCAACGGATTTGTAGTCGCGAAGGTGCAAAACACGATAAGGAGGAATCGGAATGCTTTTTTCACCTGTTTCTCCTTTTCTTCGGATAATTCTGGTCAAGATTGAACTCTGTCGGTAAGTTTGTGGAGGGTGTTTCAATTGAGGGGCTATCTGCAACAGCGGACTCCTCCACGTGTCGCCTGGCGGCAGTCACGGCGAAGAGATTCATGCCTTGGGGCTGTTGGTTTGGACCCATTAGGCATTCAACGAATTTCTGGCGGCGAAGATGCAATACTCAATTAAGGAGGGATCGGAAACCTTACGTCATAAGTTTCTCCTTTCTTCCAGCCAATGCTGCAGGACCATCTGGAACAGTTTCCACCAGTCGAATCCGGTAAAAATGAACGGCACCGTATGAATCACGAGATGGACCGTACAAATCCAGAATTGGCTTTTCTCCCTTTTGCCATCCAATCTTTGTGCAAAAGGTAATCGCTGATCTAGGGCGCAATTGAGGTGTACACAACTCATGCCATGCCGCCGTCTTCGCTTCTTTTATGCATGAAGGCAGCATGAAACAAGCACATCTGATAGTGAAGTATGCTTCAGCGCGGCCATGCCAATTGCAATTAACGCAATCCGCGCCGAGCCGGCAATTGCAAAACTTTCAAACGAAACCATACAACATCTGCAAACTATACAGGTTGGGTCTAATGATTACATGCAGAGATTTGCATATGCCTGCGTTTGTATGCATACCTGAAAAATTTTCCACATGAATTTTGCAGTAAACATGGCCTGCGGAGAAATACGTATCTGTATATGGTTTTCTCCTTCCTATGCGTCCCTCCTCACAAGAAGCACATTTAGAGAGGAAGGATATAGCCGATGTGCATGTTTTATTATCTCGGAACCTATCGATAATTTGAAAAAGGAAGCTGCCGCTGAAGCATCAAATGAGAAGTTTATCGAAATACTTCATACAGGGACGACTCTTGAAGCTCAACCAAATAGGAACAAAGACTCGAAAATGGAGGCTATCATAAATCCGCAGATTCCTTTTAGATTTGTGCAAAAAACAAAGATTCTTCCAACAGATAGAAAAACCCAACTGATAGAGTTTCATCTGTTGGGTTTTTCCATCCGTTGGAAATTTATTATTCTGTTTTTTGGTTGCGGCTCGTCCGCGTTGGGTTCTGCATTTCAACATAAAATCCGAAGATGTCATTCAGAAGGAAACTTGGTTAGCACTATTGACAGCGCCCGAAACGAGCATCGTTTAGCAAGGCTTCGACCGAACTCACCAGGATCCCTTGTGCCGTATCCCAATCCAGCCAATGGCGGAGCCGCAATCCAGTTTCAATTGCCCACGCAGTCCGGCGTACTCGTTTACATCGTGCCGGCCACTTTCATGAATGCGGAAGGCCATATCATTCAGCTTGGCAGCGCAATCATCAATGTGCCGGGAGGGCTTGTTTATCTCCACCGATAATGGGGCAAACTGGGCCGGGGTCTACGGTTTTACAAGCCAAACCATCGTAGCTCTTGCGGCCAGCGGTTCAACCATCTTTGCCGGATCATCCGAGGGTGGAGTGTTCCGCTCCATCGACAACGGTGCAAATTGGACGGCAGTCAACACCGGTTTGGCGGCCCATAATGTTCTGGCGTTGGCCGTGAATGGTTCTAACATTTTTGTGGGAACCAGTGGCGGTGTTTTTTTCTCCACCAACAACGGCGCTAGCTGGATCCCCGGCAATACCGGTTTGACGGACCTCAGGGTTCTGGAATTTACAGTAGGTGGCAGAGATTTATTTGCAGGGACATTGGGGGCAGCGTATGGCGTCGCCGGTTGTCGGATATCACCACTGACGTTGAGAATGGTTTTGAAGCGCCGCCGGCAGACTTTTCACTCAGCCAAAACTACCCCAACCCCTTTAACCCATCGACCGAAATCCGCTTCGAGGCAGGTGAATTTGTCAAAACCATGAAAATGGTTTTGGCAAAATAAGCCGCACCGCACCCTCGGCAAATGAGCAATCCAATCAAGAACCCTCAGGATGAATTTCGGCGTCTGTGCAAGAAATATGGCGTCGAATTCGATGAATGCTATGCCTGAGATTAGCCGTATTTGTGTGGAACCCCGCTTGTGGGGTTCCATGGCATTGGGAAATTGGTTCCCAGGGCGCCCATTTTTCGTGTATTTCGTGCCTTTCGTGGTTACAAACATCTGAACTATGCAAAAACAAGGGGAAGGCACTATGAGTGAAATACTTTACAAAGACGAAAGCTACGCGCTTACGACTTGGCTTGTTGGTCAATTTTGGCCATTACCCTCTGGCGGCAGTTGTGAGAATAATTTTATGACTGGAAAACAAAAACTCTCTACAATAATCTCTCCACCTATCCTCTTGTATAGTTCCACCCAAACCATCCCTTCCGACAGTAGAAAACCCCACTCCACTCCCGTATATTATCGCCTATCGCGGCCGTAAAATAAGGCTCGGATATCCCGACGAGAGGAAACTCGCGGAAACTGAGCGACCGTTGCAAAGACAAATCATCCGTGTGTTTATCAGCACTCTGTGCCCAACCCTTTGGAAGGAAAATTGTATGAAACGCGTATTGGTTTTTATGTATGGCGCGATCAGTTATCTGATCTTCTTTGTCACCTTTCTGTATGCTTGCGGCTTTGTCGGCAACATTCTTGTGCCCAAATCCATCGATGCCGCGCCCCAAGGGCCACTGACGACAGCCTTGCTCATCAATGCCGCATTGCTCGGGCTTTTTGCCGTGCAACACAGCGTCATGGCGCGGCAGGGGTTCAAAAAATGGTTGACACGCTTCATCCCCAAAGCGGCCGAGCGCAGCACGTATACGCTGCTTTCGAGCCTGTGCCTGATTCTGTTGTTCTGGCAATGGCGTCCGATGGGTGGAGTGATCTGGGACGTGCAGGACCCGGCTGGCCGCACGATTCTCTACGGGCTTTTTGCATTCGGCTGGCTGTTGGTACTGGTCACAACCTTCTTGATCAATCACTTCGATCTGTTCGGTTTGCGGCAGGTGTGGTTCTATCTGCGCGGCAAAGAGTACCAGCCGTTGGGATTCGTGATGCCGGTCTTCTACAAGCATGTGCGCCATCCGTTGTACGTGGGCTGGTTGTTTTCCTTCTGGGCGACGCCAACCATGACGGTCGCACACCTGGTGTTTGCGATTGCCACCACGGCTTACATTTTGTTCGCCATTCAGCTCGAAGAACGCGATTTGGTGCGCGAGCATGGTGAAAAATACGCTAACTATCTTCGCCAAGTACCGATGCTGATCCCGTCATTGCGGCGGAATTAAAGGTGGAGTGTCGAAGTAATGGAGTAATGGATTGATGGATTATTGGATTAATGTACTCAACACTCCATCACTCCAATGCTCCGATGCTCCTGTCCTCGATACACTACAACCAGGGAAAGGCCATGCGTACATTTGCATTCGTTGCCAAAACTGTTAGTCAAAATTTTTTGTTCCGGATGTACAAATACTACATCATTGATAGTATTGTCATCGTCAAGCAGGCGGGGTTCAAACTGTTGATAAGACAACGTGGTTTGAAGTTCTTTTGCGTGATCTTTGCTTACTACCTGGTGCGGGATACCCTGCTTTACGTCGTTTTGCCATTTTGCGTGGCGCGAGGATTATTCTGAAAGGAAACGATATGGACTACGCGCAGAAGCTTTTTCAAATGCCCGCTCTTGAATTCACCACGGCAGATCTACAGGAGCTGTTTGAGGATTTTGAGCCAGACAAGGTCGAGCATCGTGAGCGTGGTGGCCTTGCAATTGCGCAAAAGGCAATTGAGCCCACGTCAAAAAATTGGACAGAATCCCTGCAATTGTTCAGCATGTATTGATCGGACAAATCATGAAGACCATTACCCCAACCACCCATACGCGCGCCCTGCCGAGCTATCACTTCGCGCGGCGTCTGAATTGTCCGTTCGAGCGACAATGCTTTAGCCCACGGAAAAAGAAATCCCACGGAAAAAATTTCTTACTTCCGTGGGATTTCCTTTTCCGTGGGCGTAATTTTCAGATTTTCTAATTCTATCTTTGATTCTGTAAGCGCCTGATCGCGGTGGAGCCTGCTCACACACCGCGCATGTCCGGCGGCCAGATATACTTGTGCAGTTGCACTTGGAAACGAGCCTTGATACGATCCGCCAGTATCCATTCCGCAAGCTGGCGATAATCCATCTCGTTGAAAACCGGCGAGAATAACAACTGGAATCTTTCATTCAGGCGATATTTGCGAATCGTCGCGATTGACCATTCGTAATCACGGCGATCCTTAATGACGAACTTGATTTGATCGTGCGGTTGCAGAATGTCGAGATTGGGCCAGTAATTCTGCTCTGCTTCCCCGCTGCCCGGGCATTTGAGATCCACGATTTTGATCACGGCCGGATCGAGTTTGGACAAATCCAAACTGCCGCCGGTTTCCATCAGCACCGTGTACCCTCTCGCCAATAGCCTCGCGCTCAATTCGTAGATTTCCTTTTGTAACATCGGTTCCCCGCCGGTGAGCTCCACCAGCTTGCAATTGTAGCCTTCCACTTTTGCCAAAATCTCATCCAGGCTCATTTCTTCCCCTCCATAAAAAGAGTATGCCGTATCACACCACACGCAGCGCAAATTGCAACCCGTGGTGCGAATGAACACGCACGGCAAACCAGTGTAAGTCGATTCGCCTTGAATGGAGTAGAAGATTTCGGTGATACGCATGAACTGAAGAAAAATTGTGTCAAAAAGTATGAATGAACAAGCCCGAACGCAATTTAGGCTCGAACCAGGTGGACTTGGGAGGCATGAGCTCGCCGCGATCGGAAACGGCGAAAAGCTCTTCGAGCGTGGGTGGAAACAGGCTAAGGCCGAGCTGCGCCTGGCCACGATCAACCTGTCGCTCCAATTCCGCCACGCTGTTTTTTCCACCAATGAAATCGATGCGCGCGTCCGTGCGCTGATCACCGATTCCAAAGAAGGGCTCCAAGAGTCGTTTTTGCAGACGGCTCAAATCAAGCAGCGCGACGGGATCGCTCGTGGCTTCGGGTGGCAAGGCAAAACTATGCCAGTGGCCGGAAAAATAGACACAGAATTCTCCTTTGCGCCGTGGGGCAGAATAAGTATCATCCATCAAATAGAATTCGCTCCGAAGCCGCCGCAGAAACTCCTCCGGCTGCCACGGCGCTACGGGGCGCAGCACGCGATTATAGGCCAGAATGCGCAATTGTTCCGCCGGAAAAAGCGCAGCCGGAAAGAAATTATATTCCTCGCTGCCGGTGTGATGGGTACTCTGCACGCGCAATGCTTCGCTGGCGCGCCTTGCGCTGGCAGAGCGGTGATGCCCGTCCGCGATATACAAGCGCGGCACTTGTGCAAAGGCCTTGATAACATCATCGAGCATGGCGCTCTCGTCCCGGTCCAGGCGAGAGGAATCTCCGGATTTTTTTCCGGAGGTAAAATTCCTGCCCGGCCATAGGGTATGCTGCACACCGTCTTCAGCTTTGAAATCAAATAGGGGTTGACTTCCACAAACCGCCTTCATCCACTCGTCAATTACATGCTGGCCACGATACGCCAACAATACCGCTTCGGGATGGGCGGAAAGTGCCAAAGTATGCTGCATGCGATCGTGCTCTTTGTCCGGCCTGGTATTCTCATGGCGGCAAATCACGCCGGTCTCATAGTCCTCCACGGAGCAACACGCCACCACACCCGTTTGCACATGCTCGCCCTCGCGCAAACGATAAACAAAAATGCCCGGCCGCGGCCAGGCTTGCAACCATCCTTCGCGCCGAAAAAGAGAGAAATTTTCCCGCGCCCGATCATAAACTTCGCGAGCATAATGATCAACGTCTTCGCGCCCCTCCGCCTCGGCGCGAATAACGCGCATGTAACTGCGGGGATCATTCTTGATGAATTGCCGGGCTTCTGCAGTGGTCACGACGTCATAAGGCGGGCAGGAAATGCGCGCTGCCAGCTCCGCGGGCGGCAGCAGTGCGGCGAAAGGGCGAATCCGCGCCATAGAATTTCTTTCTTAAAGAACAGGACTTCCGTTTCATCCATTCAGGCGTATCGAATCCACTTGAGAATCTCGGGGAGCGTCGGGCGCTTGCCATACATCAATACGCCTACGCGATAGATCCGGCCGACGACCCAGATCGAAGCGAGAATGGTTCCGATACAAAGCGCCACGCACAGCGCGATTTCCCAAAATGGGGGCATAGCCACGACGATGCGCGCCAGCATGATGATCGGCGCAAAAAAAGGTACCAGCGAGAGCAACAGGGCCGTCTGGCTGCCGGGATTGCCGATGATGAAGGTCATGAGCAAAATCGGCACGACGATGAGCATGCTAATTGGCACCAGAAAATGCTGCGCCTCCTGCTCGGAGTTCACCATCGCACCGATACCTGCATAGATCGTGGAATACATGAAATACCCGAGCAGAAAAAAGAGCACGAAGAAGAACAATACACTCAAGGAAATCGAGGGCAGGTCAAGGCCGGCCGCGCCCGCGGCCTTGGGGGCGAAAAGCGATGCGACTTTGATGCCGTATACTGACAACAACCCCATGACCAGGGCCCAGATGAGAAATTGCGTGATGCCCACGGCGCCGACGCCGAAAATTTTTGCGGCCATCAATTGGAAAGGTTTTATGGAGGAAATCACCGACTCGATCACGCGCGAGGTCTTTTCTTCGATAACGCTGCGCATCACGATCGCGCCGTAAATGAACAGCGCCATGTAGATGAAGAATCCCAAGAAGTAGGCGATGGCAAAAGAGAAGCCCTGGTCCTTTTCTTCCTTGCCGCCCGGACCGACACGAAACGTGTGCAAATCCACGCGCTGCACCATGCGGTGAATTGTTTCGGAGTCCAATCCGCTGCGTTGAATGCGCTTTTCGGTGACGATGCGCGAGACGGCGCTTTCGATCGCTTCATTCTCGCGAAAATTACTCACGGTTTTGCCGTAATATTCGGCCACGCCTTCCGCATAAACTGCGGCGGGAACGACAATGTACCCGTCCAGCGTTTCGGCATCAATGGCCGTCGCCAACGCCTTCTTCGCGTTCTCCAATTCCCCCGGCTGCACTTCTTGTTTGGTGAAATCATAGAGGCGTTCGCCGGTTTCGTTCTTGTCGTCCAATGCCACTAGCAACGAATCGAACACTTCTCCAGTTTGATCGATGATCACAATTCGCTTGGGTTTATCTGATTTGATGAACATAAACAAACTGGGCAGAATGAACATGGCCAGCATGAAGATCGGCAGCAAAGCCGTGCCAATCACAAAGCCCTTGGTCTTCACGCGCGACAGATACTCGCGCTTCATGACCGTCCACATTTTATTCATAAATATTCCTTATTCATTTGATATACTACCGCCCGGGCGCTTCAAATCTTCCAAGCGATGAAATCACTCTTTCAACTCAATCTTCCAAATCCAGGAAGAGCGAGAGCCGCCGGGCGGTGACCTGAAAATTGTATTAATTCTCTTTGACCGTGGCAACAAAGATCTCGTGCAGAGACGGTTCGACGATTTCAAAGCGCGAGATTTCAACGGCGGGCACGGCTGCCGCCAGCAGGGCCTGCGGGCTGGCGCCGTTGCGCAGATGGATCTCCGCATGATTGCCGGAATCGTTGTAGCTTTCCACCACGCCCTTGTGCTTTAGGTCTTTGAGGAAATCAGCATTGCCGGTATAGGCAAGCACCACGTGGTTCCGGCCGAAATTGCGCTTGATGCTTTTCACGTCGCCGTCCAGCACTTTGCGGCCTTTGTTGATCAAACAAATCGCATCACACAACTTTTCGGCTGAATCCATTTGGTGCGTGGAAAACACGATGGCAGCACCGCGCGCCTTTTGCTCCAGTATGACGTCCTTGATCAAATCAGAATTCAGCGGATCGAGGCCCATGAAAGGCTCGTCGAGAATGACGAGGTCCGGATCGTGCACGACGGTGGTGAGAAATTGAATTTTCTGCTGATTGCCCTTGGACAATTCTTCCATCTTCTTGTCACGCACCTCGGTCATGCCGAATCGCTCCAGCCAGGTCTTGATTTTAGGTGTATGCTCCTGCCGTTTCATGCCTTTGAGCTCGGCGAAGAACTGCAGCGCTTCTTGCACCTTCATTTTACGATACATGCCGCGCTCTTCCGGCAAGTAACCGACGCGATCGAGGACGGCCTGTGAAGTATTCGGCCTGCCGCCAATGAGAATCTGGCCGCTGTCAGGCAAAATGATTTCCATGATCATGCGGATGGTCGTGGTCTTTCCCGCGCCGTTGGGACCAAGGAATCCATAGGTCGCGCCCGCGGCCACGCTCAAGCCAAGCTCTTTCACCGCCTCCAGCCTGCCAAAGCTCTTATTGACGTTCACTAATCGCAGAGTTTCCATCATCCTTATTCCTGGTTTTACTATTCGTAGTACACTACACCAGCCTTGCAAGACGAGCTGAATGCTGAAGCGATTCGTGCGGTATCAAGCCTTGCCCATGGTTTGCAGCATCCCGCTGCTCGTGGACTTATGCGTGGGTTCATTCTATCCGTGGGAGCTTATGAGCTGTGAGCATGAAAAGGTACACGAAAGGGATGACGCAACATGAATGTTGCGTCACGGGCGCATCACGGGCGCGTCACGGGTACGTCACGGGCGCGTCACAGCCGGGCCACATCCACGCGCGCATCGTTGAAACAGGCACCGCCGCCGATGACATTGAGAGTATCCGGCGCCAGTGCCGTGGAGGTTTGGCCGTTCAAGGAAGATTTGCGCCACGCACCCTTCGGCATCATCGCCACGCCGGGACGGATAGCCGTGCTGATGTTCAGGCGACAGTGCACTTCGCCGAAAGCATTAAAGACTCTTACGCTCTGCCCGCGACTCAGGTTGCGGGCGGCCGCGTCTTCCGGATGCAGCGACACAAACAATTCCGGCAGATTGTATTCTGCCATCATACTGGTGATCGATTTGTCCGTCGCCGGGCTGATCAAGGCCAGCGGGAATTTTGCCTCAACCCCGTCGAGAAATTCATAAGCATTCTGCCGCAAATTCTCGGGTGCGAAGTGCACTTTGGCGTCTGGAGTACGCGGGAAGACGGTTTTGAATTGAATCGGCGTGACGCCAGGGAAGTCAAAAAAAGCAATTTTGTCTTCTCGCAAATCATGCCACGCGACGGTACGGCCCATGCCGCGCGTGCCTTGTGCGGCGCGGGCGAGCAAGTCCTCAGTTGTGAGTGCAAACGCAGAGTCATTCCAGCCCATGCCGCTCCCGAGCAGGGCAAATACCTCTTCATTTGGTCTGGCCTCTCCAGCGGCCGGCACCACGGCTTCGAAATATTGCAACGCGTAGCTGCCGTAGCCTTTCTTGATCTCTCTTTGTTCTAAGAAAGTCGTGGCGGGTAATAGGACGTCGGCGAACATTGCCGTATCTGTCATCACCTGATCAAAAACGACCGTGAACAAATCTTCACGCTGCAAACCGCGCAAAATCGCGTTTTGATTGGGTACGGTAACGGCAGGATTGCAATTGTACACGAACAGCATTTTGACCGGCGGATTTTTCTCTTCCAACAAAACCTTACCGAGCACATTCATGTTGATCACGCGCGTGTTCCAGGGCAGAGACTCGACCATCACGCTATCATCGAATTTGTAAGCCGCGCTGTTGCTCAAAGTGTATCCGCCGCCACGCTTGCCGAACTTTCCCAACAAGGCCGGTAGCGCCAGCACTGCGGCAATAGCTTGCGCGCCGTTGCGATTGCGCTCCATACCCCAGCCCACGCGAATAACGGCAGGATCTGCCTCAGCGTAAAGCTGTGCGAGTTGCTCGATCTGCCCCGGAGTTATTCTGGCAACCTCAGCGGCATGATCCAGAGTATACGGGGTGGCCTTCTCCAGGAGCAATTCCACACCGGTGGTGTGTTGTCGAACAAAACTCCATTCGATCAAGTTGTTTTGATGAAACCAGCGTACCAGCGCCAGCGCCACGACCAGATCGGTGCCCGGAAAAACGGGCACCTGCAGATCGACTTCACGTGGCGAAAAGTTGGACATGGGATCGAGCGCTGCAATCTTCGCACCCGCTGCCTTCGCTTGTTTGAGATAGGGCACGAGATGAATATTGGAGGCTTTGGGATTCGCCCCCCAAATCAAGATGCCCCGTGCGTGCGCGTAATCTTCAAAAGCCACGCCCGGCATTTTGCCGTACATGCCCATTGCCGCTTCACCTGTCATGGCGGCGCAGACCGTCCGCGCCAGGCGCGAGGCGCCGAGCCTGGCAAAGAAGGCCTTATCCGTCGTATCCTGTCCGAGCAGGCCGTTCGAGCCGCCGTAACTATATGGAAGAATCGCTTCCCCGCCATACTCCGCTTGCACCGCCCTGGCGCGATCACAGATTGCGGCCACCGCCTCCTCCCAGGTGATCCGCTCGAATTGCCCTGCACCTTTTGCGCCCACGCGGCGCATCGGATAATGCAACCGCTGTTGCGCGTAAAGTCTTTTGGTGAATTGCGCAACCTTGGAGCAAATAAAGCCGTCCGTGATGGGATTGCGTTGCGAGCCGCGAATGTGCGTGACACGGCCGTCACTGACTTCGACGTCGAGACTGCACGTGTCGGGGCAGTCCATTGGGCAAACGGAGGGAAGGATTTCAGCAGGCATGTTTCGCAAACTGGTTAAGAAGTGAACGGGGTTGCGGTCTTTGGAAAAGGTAACTATTCAGCTCCTTACCCCGGTGATCGGGGTTGGTTCGGCAAGCAACACCACCGTGTCATCCCGTAGGGATCTTGTTAAGTTTCTGGCACGGTGCTTGTGCTGAAAAGGATGCCTCCTGCATGACATGTTACTTGGAAGGCTACCGCCCGGGCGCTCTTGCTTTCTCTGGAGTTGGAGCAATGATTTAAAAAGTGATCTCATCACTTGGAAGATTCACAGCGCCCGGGCGGTAATTTCTCAAGAAGATGCGCAATTCCGGCTGTAAAGTCAAGCGTCGCTGTGCACGGTGTTTCGCGTCTTCACATTACGCAAGCCTCCGGAGCGGAGTGTAACTACCAGATCAAAACGCGTGCACGATCGGGTATGCCAAATGTGCCAGCGGTATTAAACAAAAGCACTGAAACTCCAGATTTCCTGCCCGAACACCAGGCGCTGGAAGCGGCTTCACCGGACGCACCGCAACTTGGCATAACAGTTGCCAAAAAACTCTCGAGATTTTCCGGCTGCATTCCCACCTCACCAAAGTAATCTGTTCTTGAAGTCTAGCAATTCCACTGGTGTTTTCTTTCTGCCTCAATGAAGGCATTGACATCGGCCGCTCACCAGCAACGATAGGAGCGCCTATGCGGCGCATGAGCAACGCAGGCATTTATTCGATTGTTCTTTGCGCGGGCATTGCCTACGGCTTTTCGCCCTTGCCGTCCAATCCCTCACAAGATTTTTCGGCGCGCGCGGCGGCGCCCCACGTGGTCGCACTGCGCCAGCAGCTAGGCCTTTCGTCGGACTTGCGCCTGGAGTGGATCGCGAGCAACAATGGCACAGACACGATGCGCGTGGTCGATGATTTCAATCGCGGCAGCATTGGCAACGACTGGGCGCTGGACAACAGCTATTGGGCGATTAGAAATGGCGAGCTGGTGTTGACGAACGCGGCCATGTATGAATGGCGTTACCTGGCTGTCTTCAAGCCGGTATTCAATTCGCCCGAGCGGCAGATCTATTCTGTGTCCTATCGCTGGGGCAGAAATGCGGATGCCGTCGGCATCGGGGAAGGTGCACATGCCTTGATGATTACCGGAGCTTCACACGAAGCCAGCGGCTATTGGTGCTGGCGCCGCACGAATCAGAATTCGGTTTGGCTGTATGCCATCAAAGACGGCGCCTGGGAGTATACGCCCGGCGAAAGCAAAGAGTATCATCGCTCCTATTCGCGTTTGCCCATTCCCCAGGCCGGCGATTACATTGAAGTCGTAATCTACAACCAACCGGAAGCGATCTATTTTGACTATTTCATCAACGGCAGCTTTGATGCGACCGTTTACGACGGCTCCAAGGAGTTCGCGCAAAACCCGACGTGGTACGCCGGCGTATTCATTCACGGCCAGGATTTGAACAATCAGGTCGACGATTTCACCGTCACCTGGTTGGGGCTGGACAATACTCCACCTGCGGAAATAACGGATTTGCGCGCCATCGACAGCACTTCAACGAGTGTGACCTTGGAATGGACCTCGCCGGGCGACAATTATTATGATGGCTATGCTGATCGTTTGGTGATTCGTTATTCCACCAATCCCATCACCCTCGAAAATTTTTCTTCGGCGCGATTGGCGCAAAATATTCCTGCGCCCGCGGGCGCAGGTGAAACCCAGCAGTTTGTCATTGAGGAATTGAACGCGAACACCAGATATTATTTTGCGCTGCGCGCTTTTGACGAAGTGAACAATAGCAGCGGTTTATCCAATGTGATCGCGACGCGCACGCGTCGCGCAGGCGTGGCGAGTAGCATTCAAATGCTCGGTGGATGTGAGCAAACCGGCGAGGTCGGAACGGCGTTGGCTAACCCGGTGAGTGTAAAGGTCATTGATCAAGGCGGCTTCGGGGTAGCGGGCCAGCTTGTCGATTTTGTCATTACCTCCGGCGACGGGGAGTTGGACGGCAAAAAAGAGCTCGCTCTCCTCACCGATGCCAGCGGTATCGCAGCGGTTGCCTGGACCTTAGGCACCAAACCCGGTGAAAACAGAGTCGAAATCATCGCAACCGGCTTGCAAGGTTCTCCGTTGCGCTGTACTGCGACGGCGGTGGCCGGATCGCCGCAGCAATTCCTCAACGCCCAGGGCAATCGACAACTGGTGTCGCCCAACATAGTTTCTGAACCGCTGGTCGTGCAGTTAACCGACGCATATGGCAATGGCATTGCCGACGCATCTATCACGTTCCGGATCGCCTCGGGTGATGGCAGGTTCGTCAATGCCACCTCTGCAAACGGTAGAAGGTTCAGAGTGATAACGGACAACGAGGGCAAGGCCAGCGCACACGTGCGGGCCGGCGACGATTACGGCGACAGCACCGCAATTTCCGTTAGCCTGGACGACAACGATACCGTGCCGCCGGCACTTTTGAGCATCAAAACCACGGTACCACAGGCGATTTCCACGGTCAGCGGTGATCGACAGACCGGCCGGCTCGGGCAGCCGCTGCCGCAACCCGTGGTAGTGAAAATCACCGATCAGCTCGGCGCACCGGTGCCAGACTATTTCGTGCGCTTCCAGATCATTGCCGGCAACGGATCCTTGCCAGGCGGCGGCACTGCCAGAGACGTCGCATCCGATAGTTCAGGCCTGGCGTCAACGCAATGGGTCGTCGGTTTGGGGGAAAATGAGCTCGAAGTCGGCGCCGAAGATTTGCAGGGCTCTCCGGTGGTGTTTGCGGCGGCCGGCGTGGATTCCACCAGCGCCGTCGACGATAGAAACGGAACATTGCCGGGGCAGTTTGCGTTGTTGCCAAACACGCCGAATCCATTCAATCCCTCCACCACAATGCATTTCGAATTGCCACAGAACGCCGACGTGGCAATTGAGGTCTTCGATTTGAGTGGTCGTCGAGTGCGCCGGCTGTTTGAAGGCTCTCTTACGAGCGGTCGACATCGCTTGTTGTGGGACAGCAAAGATGAGTTCGGCCGAGCATTGGATTCCGGAGTTTATTTCTGCCGCATGCGTGCGCGCGCGATCGGAGCAAGTGAGATACACGTCGCTACGCGTAAACTGACTTTGGCTAAGTAACAGAATTTCCTCCCTCCTTGAAAAAGCCGGCAGTAGGTTTTGCGCTTCCGGCTTTTTATATTACTCGCCATCTCAGTCGGTATCCTGACTGAGCGTGGCAGTTGCAGCTTCATTGAAATAAGGCCCGGTTTTTGCGCGCTTTATTTCCATAAATCCATTCCGCCACCTGCGCATGAATATAATTCAATGAGTTATTTCATGACGTTTCAGGATGACTCATGACCCGTTCAGCACAGAACTTTGGCTCAGTTTGAAACACCTTGACTGAATTGATGCATTTTTGAGACATTTAATAACTTGAGTACCTGACGCGAACGCTCTGCACTGCCCACCTTGTCATCTCATCTTTGGCGCATCGCAAAATGCCGCGATGATAATTTTCGTGTCTAGCCTTCATCTGGACGAGCTTCGGTGCCCAATGGCGGCCGGAACGAAGAAGACGAATTCATCCAGCCTGTTCTCGTTTTTGGAATTTCAGGAAGATCAATCCCTGCCAGGCCGGCGAGGTCTGACTTCACTCGGAGGAATGAGCAATGGCGCCTCAATCCAACACGCGCGAATTGCTTTCGCCAACTCTCATGATCACGGCGCTTCTCATTTTGGCGGCAGCAACGTTTGCTGGCACGGGTCCCACAGGAGCGCGTGCGAACAGCATAGACCTTGAAAACGGAAGCGCGGTTTGTAATCCCACGGTTTGTGGCGAACAAGCGATTTATCCCATTTTACGCGGCGGCGCTAAAGGTGAGGCCATCCACGCCAAGGACGGGGAAACCATCTGCATTGAAGTCCATATGGATCGAAATCCTCAGCAGATTGAAATTTTCGGCTATAGCGTGACTTTTAACGCCGCGCGTTTGACCCTGCAAAGCATTCAGCGCGGGCCGCTGCTGGCGAATTTTGCCTCAGATTGCAACCAGTCTCAGCCCGGCTTGATCGTCTGCTCCGGCTTCAGCGAAATTCCCCTGCCGGCCAACAGCTCCGGCGTGTTGGCGACACTGTGCTTCCTGGTGAGCTGTCCGCCCAACGTCGTCGCGGATAGCAGCGACCTCACTATAAAAGACTTGCGCGATGACATGAGCACGCTGTCGGCCTGCTGCAATCTGTTCATTTGCTCGAATCCGCCGGCGAGCCCATGCCCCGGCGCTGCCCTTTATCTGAACTCACCCGGTGCCGCAATCGATGCGCCTCTTACGGCAAGACCGGGGGATCTACTCACCGTCTCCGCGAGCATCAAAGAAATAGCGCAACCGCTCGACGCCTTCAGCTTCACACTGGCTTATGATACGCATGCCTTGAAGTTCTCCGGCGCACAAGCCGGTGCTTTGCTCGCCTCTTTTTCGGAAAAACTATGCCGCGAAGTCGAGCCGGGTAAGCTGCTTTGCTCCGGCCTCGGCAATGCCCCTATTCCGCCCAACAGCCAAGGCGAGTTGTTCAGTCTTTCATTCACATCACAGTGTGAGATCGGCGATACCAGCCGCTTCATTTTGAGTGCGCTGACGGATGATTTGAGCGCGGCGGGCGCCTGTAACAATATCTTCGTATGCAAGCCCTGCCGGCCGGAGGCATGCGATGGCCCGGCAATTTATGTCACCCAAGCCGGCCGCAGCCTGGGAGAAAGATTGCGGGAGCAAAACGGCGATTCATTGCGCATGGAAATTCGCGTGAAATCCAGCCCGCATAGTATTGCCGCGTTCGGCTTCCGGGTACAGTACGATCCAGCAAAACTGTCCTTTGGCAGTTCCGGCCGCGGCGCGCTCACCAGAAATTTTGCCGCAGCAACCGCCAGGCTTTCGCAGCCGGGCACGTTGATCTGTGCGGGTTTCGGTCCGGCGGCCATCCCGCGCGACACCGAAGGCGCGCTGCTCGAGCTGCGCTTCGGCATTACCTGTAATGTGGGCGATTCCAGTGAAATCCGCATCACGGATTTGACCGACGATCTGATTGGATTGCAGACGTGCTGCAATTTTTTTGTGTGCGCGCCGTGCGACCACGACGGCGACGTGAACGGCAACAAATTGCTCACTGCCGGGGACGCCTTATGCGCATTCGAGACTTTTCTCAACGGCGGCATTCTCTCCCCGAGCTGCGATCTCCCGCAATTTGACTGCGAATTGGTGGCGGCCGACGTCAATTGCGACAATGCCGTCACTTCCCGCGATGCCCTGGAGATTTTCAACCGCGCCTTGCGAAATCTGCCGCCGGCGGATTGCTTTGCCAAAGTCCCCGGTGCGTTGCAGCAACTCGCTTTCAGCCCGACACAGGTAAAGCTACTTGGCGCCAATCGAGCCCATGCTGCTTCTGACACCTTGCGTTTGCAGTTGCAAATCGTACAACCGCAGGGTGTCGAGGCTTTTGGACTGCTGTTGCAATATCCCACTGCTGCGCTGCAATTTCTCGGCGCGCGCCGCACGGCCGCAACACAAGCCTGGACGGCGCTCGAAGGCCGCCAATATTTGCCGGGTTTCATCGTGTTAGGCGGTTTTCATCACGAGGCGCTTTACGCCGAAAACCCAACGGCAATCGTCGAATTGTACTTTCACGGCAATACCGCAACTTTCGATGCCTCCGGCTTCGCAGTTTCCAATTTGGTGGACGATTTTGCCGGCGGTTCTTTCAGCACGATACTGGACGAGCAAACCGATGCGGCTGCGCCGCAGCAGTTCAAGCTGTATCAGAACTATCCGAACCCATTGAGCTTGCGCGCCGGCCAGGCCCCATCGGGCATCGCAGAAGTGACTATTCGATATGATCTACCCGAGGTGCATGCGCAAGCCGGCGGGCAGGTGGAGGTGACGATTTACAATATTCAAGGACAGGTCGTGCGGCGCTTGTTTGACGGTAAACAAAACGCGGGCGCGCATACACTCACCTGGAACGGCCGCGACGAAGCCGGCGTGGTGGCGCCAAGCGGCGTTTATTTCTATCGTGTTCGCGCCGGCAGTTTCACCGCCAGCCGCAAGTTGTTATTGATCGAATGAAGTGAATTCCTATATTGACCCTGTCAACCGTTACCTTGCACAAAGTTGACCACTGGGGTACTATGCCGGAATTTCTAGTGAGCAGAAAGCAAGAGACCCTTTCGGACAGCTTTAAATTAGAAAATTGCCCAAGATTTTATTATGAGATCCTTGGTCTAACCGCCTACACCAGCCTTTCAGACAAGCTGAAAGCTGAAGCACTTCGTGCAGAATCAAATCTTACCCGCGGATTGAAGAACCCCGCAGATAATAGCTTCATCGGTGGGATTCTTCAATCCGTGGGAAACTTTTAGGTCAAAAACTTTTAGAATTTTATTCTGAGTTTATTTCGCCAAGCGCTTAAGGAAACAAACATGGAATAGAAGCCTGAAATATAGTATTTTTTGAATTTGGGCTGTTCCTAGACAATGAACGCTACTTCGACGCAGAGGGAGCGCCAGCATTTGAAATGGAAGTGAGAGAAAATGCCCGTTTCGAATGTCTTGCTTATGGAGGCGTTGCCATTGATCGCCATGACGAAACTTGTGGAAGCGTCAAGAGTTTTATGAACCCCAGGTCCATGGAGTTTCTGTATGAAGTTTATCCTCTTCAAGCATTGTGGGGACGGCCACTTCTTGTTCCCGCTCGGTTGCCCTTACGTTTTCGTACCGGCGATCAAGTTCCCTTTTGCAATTCTCATTGTTTTGCTTTGCTCTAACGCAAATGCCGCTGCACATTTCAAACTGAAACAACCGGACAGCACTTACGCCCCGATAAATTCAGGAATCTAAAAGAATCCATGTGGTCCCGAATCTGGCATTCCTTTTGTCAAAAGTTCAAAACACCATTTTTGCAAATCGGATTCACAATGGACTCTAAGAGCATTCGAGCATTGATATGCCAACTTCGTTTGTCGCCCCAAACACTTCCGTAACTTCCTTCGCTACGGACTCGCTACCAGACGACACGCTGCCGCTGCCCACGGCACCGATGGTCGCAATTGGATCGATTTTGTCTGCCCTGCAAGAGGCGGCCTGCATCATAGACGAAGAATTGTGCGTGCAGGAATGGAACGATGCCATGTCGCGACTGACGGGTCTGCCCAAAGATCAGGCGCTGTGGCAGCCGTTGTTTTCGCTGTTCCCAAAAAACTTCAGACAGGGACTGGAAAAAACCTGTTGCGAAGCCTTTGACCACGTCCAAGCCGAGACCTTCTCAACCATGGCCTCTCGCCGTGCATGGGACGGCGAGATTCAGCAGTTTCACGGCCACGACGTGTTTCTCACTTTTCGCTACCGGCTGTGCATCCTGGAGGCGGAAGATCGACGGCCGCTGGCCATGCTGACATTGTGCGAAGCCCGGCACGAACGCATGTTGAAAAAACAGTTTGAATGCCGCGAAAAGCTCAGTCTGCTCGGCATGCTCAACGCCAGCGTCGCGCAAGAATTGTCCGGCGCGTTGGATTTGATTTGCCACAAGCTCGATGAGATCCTGAAAAATGCCAAGGAAGCGGACAACGGCAAGCTGGCGCAGGATCTCGAGGAAATCATACCGCAAGTCTATCGTATCGCTTATCTCACCAACAACATCGTCTCGCTGGGGCGGGATGTTGCACCGCAAGTCATTTACCTCGATGTCAACGAAGCGCTGCTGGAAGCGCTCGGGCTCTTGGAGCATACCCAGAAGAAAAAGGTTTCCTGCGTCACGGCGCTCACCACCTCGTTGCCTGCCATTGCCGTCGACCCGGTGTTGTTACAAATCGTCTTTCAAAACGTCCTGAAATATGCGCTGGAGGCGGCGGGCGAGGACGTCGTGCCGCGCGTGCACTCCAGCATCGCCGCGGAAGGCGAGGGCATTCTCGTTCACATCGAAGATCGCGGCCCGCAATTGAGCGAAGACCTTCTCGCCAATTTTTTCGATCCTGCCCATACCACCCCCCACTGGGGCCTGGCCATCAGCTTGGGATTGCTGCTCAGCAAAAAAATCGTGGAAGCCCATCACGGCTCCTTCGAAGTCAGCAGCCGCGAGGGCAGCGGTACGAAGCTCACCATCTTTCTGCCGGTGGCCGGACATTCACGGATTTGATCCTGCACCAGCGAATTTTTGGAATCGCCGTGCGTAAACGCCACTCGTGCTCCATTGAGCTGTTGAGATTCTTGAGACTTACCAAGGCTGACCATTCCCATTCCATGCACAGCATAAACGTCTCACTCGTACCTTGACTGTTGCACACAATGTTAGTATTTTGGTGCAATCTGGCTTGACAGCGTCACATTGAAGGCTACCGCTCAGCCCTCTAAAAAAACAATATCCACGAAAAACTCAACATTGCGCGAAAAAAAATTTAAGTATTTGCTCGATTTGTATTTTTCTTCGGCAAATTATTCAGGCCTGCGAGCTTTGTGTGCTTTGTAACTTTGGGTTGTTCTTTTGCTCTAAGTCCTCTTCATCGCGGATGATCTGACAAAGTCAAGCTGACTTGCTTGGAGTTTTCATGGAAATTCTGCTCTACCTCATCATGATTGTGTTGCTGATCGTTTATATCAGCAAGACCAATGGGCTTACGCGGCAAATTACTCTCCTCGAATTCGAGCTCGATAGCTTGCGGAGGAAGATCAGCTCACCCGCTCCGACCGTAGCACCTCCACCAATCACCATAAAACCCGAAGAGAAAACTTCCCAGTCGATTACACCCTCGCTACCGGACCAACCGACGCCTGCAGTGAAGCCCTCTGTTTCACGGCCGCCCGTCGCAGCAAAGCCGGCAGAGAAAACCTCCCCGCCCATCATATCCCAGATACCCATACAGCCAACGACTGCGGCGGATGCTCCTGCTCCAACCCCGCCCCGGCCCTCGCGTACGCGCGCCGAATGGGAAGCCCTCATCGGCGGAAAGCTGCTGAATCGCATCGGGGCTGTAGCCCTCATCCTTGGCATCGGCTTCTTTCTGAAATATGCCTTCGACAACAATCTGATCTCGGAGACCATGCGAGTGGTGATCGGATTCGGGACCGGTATTGGATTGCTGCTCCTGGGGAGCCGTACGCACCAAAAAGAGCTTCAGATTTTTGCACAAGGCCTGTTCGGCGCAGGCGTTTCCATACTCTACCTTTCGGTGTATGCCTCATTCAATTTTTATCACCTCGTCCCGCAGACGGCCGCGTTCGGATTGATGTCGGGAGTGACGGCGCTGGCCTTTTTTCTCGCGCTGAAATATGATTCACTGGCGATTTCCTGCCTTGGCTGGATCGGCGGTTTCCTCACGCCCATCATGCTGAGCACCGGCCAGGCCAATGAAGTGGGGTTGTTCACCTACGTGGCATTGCTTGATGCCGGCTTGCTGGCCGTGCTGTTCAAGAAGGAGGCATGGGTCGTTCTCGAGCCGCTCACGCTGGTGGCAACTTACGTGATGTATTTTCTCTGGTACAGCGATCACTATCAGCCCGAAAACCTGCCGGTGACCGTTTTGTTTCTGAGCATTTTCTGGGGTTTGTTTTACGGGCTCGACGTCATCCGTACCCTCAAGGCGCAGGTGACCTTTCCGCACATCCGGCAAGCGGTCGCCGGCGCTAATGCCGCCTTTTATTGCGCCGCGATCTATGGCATTATCAATCCAGAGCATCACGCCTGGATGGGTGCCGTCATGCTGGCGATTGCGGCCGTTTACTTTTTCACTTTTCTCGGCCTCAAGCGGCGGCAGCCCGAGTCCGTGATCACCCTGGCGCGTTATGCCTTAACCGCCATCATCTTGCTCACTTGGGCAACGGAGATTCAGTTTGACGGTTTTAATACAGTCATCTTCTGGTCCCTGGAAGCGCTGATTTTGATCTGGTGTGGCATCCACTGGGATCTGCGCTATGTCTGGCAAGCAGCACTCAGCGTACTTGGGCTGGGTTTATTAAAGCTGTTCCTCGCCGAGGGCGCGTTCAAGTATTCTGCCATTGAAGATTTCACGCTCCTCTTCAACCACCGGGCTCTCGCGTTTGCTGTGCTCGCGGCGACCCTCGGTGCGAGTGCTGCTTTCTTCAAAAGCGTTCAGGAAGAAATGAGTGGGCTGATTCGTGAGCTGCTCCACGCCAGTTGGTCTATTCTTCTGTTTTTATTATTGACGGTCGAGATCAGTGATTTTTTCCGCCGGCGCATGATTGGCGCAATTGGCGAGGCGGAGACCAGCTTGGTTTTTAAGCTTTTCCTGACGTGGGCGGCAAGCTGGTTGATGTACTCACTACCGCTGGTCTGGCTGGGATTGCGTTACAGAATTTTGCCTATCCTCTATACAGGTGTATGTGTGTTGGCCCTCGCCATCGTCATGGTCGCAATCCAAGGTCTCGACTTCCGTCCGATTGCGGAATTCACCCTCGTGCGGAATTGGCGCGCAGCCGTGTTTGCCTTGGTGATTGTTGGAACTGTTGTGCAAAGCCGTTGGTTGGAAAACAAGCGCCAAATGTACGCTTGGATCGACAGCTTCATTCCTGTTCTCCACTCTGCAATTGCATTGCTGCTTTTCGCACTCGGCACCGTGGAAGTCAATGACTTTTTCCGCCGGCGCATGATGGGCGCAACCGGCGAGGCGGCGAT
Organism: bacterium; assembly: GCA_050732395.1. GTDB lineage: Bacteria > Zhuqueibacterota > Zhuqueibacteria > Zhuqueibacterales > Zhuqueibacteraceae > JBIOXB01. The sequence goes on along the minus strand of JBOHQX010000278.1, from coordinate 1,072 downwards.
CGGCTTGGAATTCAACCGTTTCCTGACGTGGGCGACGATCTGGACAATATACTCCCTGCCGCTCGTTTGGCTGGGATTGCGACACAAAATCCTGCCGTTCCTTTATGCAGGCCTTGGCGGCATAGGCCTTGCGGCTGTCATGGTCGCGATTCAGGGAATCGCGTTCAAGCCAATTGCCGAGTTTGCTGTTATGCTGAACTGGCGGGTGGCTGGGTTTGTCTTGGTGATCGCTGGAGTATTCCTGCACACGCATTGGCTGCAAAAACACGTGCAAACGTACAGTTGGGCTGGCGACTTCATCAATGTTGCTCGCGTTGCCATGGCACTGATGCTCTTCGAACTGGGCACAGCGGAAGTCAATGATTTCTTTCACCAGCGCATGGCTTCAACCACCGGAGAAACGGCAACAGGCCTGGCATTCAATCGTTTCATGACCTGGGCGGCACTCTGGATGGTTTACTCACTCCCGCTGGTTTGGTTTGGATTGCGCCGTCAAGTCTTGCCGATCCTCTATATTGGCTTTGGTATCATGGGCCTTGCCGTTCTCACGGTCACGACCCAGGGCCTCACTTTCGATGCGTTGGCGCAATTCACTCCGGCGCTGAACACGCGCGCTTTCGTATTCGTTTTGGTCATTGCCGGAGTTGTGCTCCATTCACGCTGGCTGCAAGCTCACCGGCAGAGCTACCCATGGAGCAGTAAAGTGCTCGGCGTCTTGCAAGTGACGACCGTGCTTTTGATTCTCGAGCTGCTCACCGGTGAGACCAGAGATATTTTCAGAAGGGCCATCCTTGCGTTGCAGCACAAAACGGGGGTCGCCGGCGTGTCCGAGGAAATCATCCGCTTACGCAATCTGCAGCAATTGGTGCTGTCCGGAGTCTGGCTTTTGTATTCCGTGGCTTTGATGGTCGCGGGAATTTGGCGCCGGATGCAAGGGCTGAGGATTATCGCCATCATTCTCTTTGGCGCCACGATTTTGAAGATATTCGCTTACGATCTCTCGTTTCTCCAAACGCTCTATCGCATTTATTCATTTATCGGCCTCGGGGTGATACTCTTGACGGTCTCGTAC
>JBOHQX010000277.1:0-3693 GCA_050732395.1 bacterium | reverse complement strand
AAAAAAACGGCCGTAAGGAAAACGGTAGGGAAGCTCCGGCTTCATTCCACACACCATCATTGTTGCACGCCAGCACGCGGAAATTATAGTTGCCGGGCGGGAGATTGGTATAATAGGCTATGCGCCGCGGGCCGGCGGCAACCCAATCCTCTTCGAAACCTTCCAGTTTGTATTTAAATTGAACCTTCTGCGGCGAAAGCAGGCTCAATCCGGTATAGTGCAATTCAAAAGCCTTGCTTCCCGGCGCAACGATCAAGGCAGGCTGCGGCGTCTGTGTGAGGCTGAAGGCGCGGTGATCGATTACCGCTTGCTCAATGAGGACCGGCGGCGGCAGCGGATTGATCTGGAGATGTTCAGGGTCGATCATGGCTACGCCCATAATCGTAGGAAACCAGAGCTTGCCGTCGCGCGTTTTCCAACCCGAAGGCTGGCCCAATCCACCATTGCACTCATTGGTAAGCATGCCGTCGGCCTTGCCGTAGGCCACGCAAGTGAGCGCCGAGATTTTGCCTTGGGCAAAGTCTTCGAGCTGTCGCTTGGGCACGCGGAAGACGCCGTTGTTGCAGCTCATCCAAAAATTGCCTTGTCGATCTTCCAGAATCTGAAAAATCAAGTCGTCGAACAGGCCTTCTTTAGTGGTGTAGCGCGTAAACTTTCCGTCCTTGAAGCGGTTCAACCCGCCGTTCGTGCCTATCCAAAGCGTGGCGGAGTCGTCCTCGCAGATGACGCGCACCAAATTGCTCGACAATCCCTGCGCCGTGGTGAAGGAGGTGAACTCGCCGTTTTGAAGACGGGTCATGCCGCCTGTGCGCGAGGCGATCCACAAGGCCCCGGCTCGATCCTCGTAGAGGTGCGTCAGCTCGTCATTCACCAAACCCTCTTGCGTCGTGAAGATCTTGAATTTCCCCTCATGAAAGAGATTCAGACCACGATCGGTGGCGATCCAGAGATCCTTGTTTCTGTCTTCATGAATGGCGCGCACGAAATCATTGGACAATCCGCCGCGCGTGGTGTAGCGTCTGATTTTGCCGTTCTGCATGCGATGCAGACCGCCGCCTTCGGTGCCGATCCAAAGATTGCCGGAGCGATCCTCGTTGACGGCGACCACGACGTTCGGCGCGAGCCCTTCCGCGGTCGAGTAAATGGAGAACTTGCCGTCTTTGAAACGATTCAGGCCGCGATCCGTGCCGAACCATAGATTGCCGGCCCGATCTTCGTACACGCACCACACCGCGTTATGCGAAAGGCCGTCGCCGGTGGTGTAATTCGTGAACTTGCCGTCGCGCAAACGATTCAAGCCGCCGCCATAGGTGCCAATCCATAAACTGCCCTCCCGGTCTTCGCACAGCGCTCTCACGATGTCGTGGGAGAGCCCATCTTTCGTGGAAAAGTTCTCAAATTTTCCCTCGCGCCGCCGACTTAATCCGCCGCCCTGTGTGCCGATCCACAGGCTGCCGGCGCGGTCGGTAAAGATGAATCTGACAAAATCATGACCCAGGCCCTGGCGCGTTGTATAGGTGGAGAATCTTCCTGCTTGTAAACAATTCAAGCCGCCGGCCGTGCCGATCCACAAATTGCCGTACGGGTCTTGATGAATCGCCATGACCGCGTCGTGTGATAATCCATTCTGCGCAGTATAATGGGTGACTTCCTCGTTTTGTACGCGATAAAGTCCATGGCCATAAGTGCCGATCCAAAGATTGCCCTCGTGATCGTCATGAAGCGCGGTTACGATTTGTCGCGCGAAACCATGCTGCGCCAGGTAGAGCGTGAATTTGCCGTCTTGATATAGATTCAAGCCCTGGTTGGTGCCGATCCATAGCTGGCCTTTTCTGTCTTTATAGATTGCCTTGATGAAGCCGTTCGACAAGCTTGCGGGCGTATGGTAGGAGGTAAATTTGCCTTTATCCAAACGCACGAGCCCGCCGCCGTTGGTGCCGATCCATAGGCCGCCGGCGGCATCGGCACAAAGGGCCATGACGTTATTGCGTGTGATGGCGGGGGTGTTGCCAGCGTGAAATATGGTAAAGCGCACGCCATCGAAGCGCACCAAACCCTCCTCCAGGCCGATCCAAAGATAGCCATCGGTGGTTTGTGCCAGCGCTTGCACGCTGTTTTGCGGCAGTCCGTCGTCATTTTGCCAGGCTTCGCGGCTGTACTGGCTGATCAGTTTTCGGGGATCGAGCCGGAATGGCGCGTCGGTGACCTGACCAAATGCAACTTGACAGGCACAACAAGCCAGCAGAGCGGCTATGCCTGTTGCATTCTTGCGACAGGATGAGATAACTTGCATGGATCATCCCTAAATGGCTGGTGGAATGTTGCCCGCAACAGAGAATGAAAAGTGGATAAGAATACTCCGCCTCGTAGCTCTGTATGGTTCGCAATGGATGCCGAACCGGCGATGCAAAGGCTGACGGGACGACTCACATAAGAGGTTCTTCGGGGAGAGGTGAAGAGGTGATTCAAAGTCGCTATCCCGCGATTCGAGCGTTGTCCTAATTCCTCCGTTTGAATACCGCCTTCAGCAGAAGTGACTGGCGTAGCATTATTATACACATTGCAAGTTAAAAATCAAGTTAGATTTTTGAGGATTCGTCAATCATTGGCATGAGGCAGGCATTTGCTCCCTAGTGGCTTTTTGCAGGTGGAGGCGAAAAGACAGAATTGTAAGATTTTTTTCTTGACAATGGTTTTTTTTTTCTTATCATGAAACCGCTTACATCATGCGAGTTTTTTTCGCATTTTTTATGCCTGCAAATGTAAACGGTTACACTTTTGGTGAACAGAAGTTGATTCACACCGTTTCCGAGCGAGGCAAACTACCATGAGCGTGACCATTAAAGAAGTGGCGAAGAAGGCGGGCGTATCGACAGCCACCGTGTCGCGCGTTTTCAATAACATGGGGATGGTCGAAGTTGAAACCCGACGTCGCGTGCAAGCCGTCGCCAAGGAAATGCGCTACACCCCCAACGCCGTCGGCCGCAGCTTGAGCACCAAACGCACGGATTCCATCGGCCTGTTGCTACCCGACTTGCATGGTGAGTTTTTCTCCGAGGTGATCCGGGGCGCGGACCAAACGGCGCAACAAAACCGTTACCACTTGCTGGTTTCGAGCTCGCATATGTCGCGTGCGGCGCTCGAAGAAGCGTTGCAAGTGATGCGTGGCCGGGTGGACGGCTTGATCATCATGTCGCCCCACATCGATGCCCACACGCTCAAATCCAACCTGCCGAAAACCCTGCCAGTTGTTCTATTGAATTGCCACGTTGAAGATGACTCCTTCGATTCGTTCAACATCGATAATTTCACCGGCGCCTATCAGACGGTTCGCCATCTCATGGAGCATGGCCACCATCATATCGCGATCATCAAAGGTATTGAGAAAAATCTGGACGCCTTCGGTCGTTTGCACGGTTATCGCCAGGCGTTGTCGGAGAGCGGCCGGCACGTTGAAAACCATGAAATCAACGGGGACTTCTCGGAAGCCTCGGGCTATGACGCGGTCAAGCGAATATTGACACTGCAGCCGCGGCCCACAGCAATTTTTGCCTCCAATGATTCCATGGCGTTGGGCGCGCTCAGTGCCCTGCGCGAGATCGGTGTAGTCGTGCCGCATGAGATCGCCCTTGCTGGTTTTGACGACATTCCCGTAGCCCGCTATCTCTCACCGGCTTTGACCACGGTGCACGT
>JBOHQX010000276.1:0-53468 GCA_050732395.1 bacterium | reverse complement strand
TTTGTCCGGAAGTTATTAGATGTCGCTCAATGATTTTACTTGATTTATTCACGTTGCATTGGCAGATAATGAATGGAAACGCAATTCGTGATGACTCCCAGAGAGTAATTTTTACACATCCCAACGGAAAAAGCTTTCAATCCGCGTGCGTTTTTGATCCGTGTGTAAACTTTCAGATATTCTATGTTTGATTCCTTAAACGCTTAACCATGCGGTACAAACATCCATGCCGAACCAAGCATTCCAGTCGCTGAAAGAAAGGCCTTATTGGACCGATGCCTTCCCGATTGCCTCTTCGAGCTACGGGCAGCCAATCGAATTGCCAGCGCGAACAGCTCTCGCCATCATTGGCGGTGGATTGACCGGTTTATCGACGGCATTGCATGCGGCAAAGAATGGCGCACAAACCGTCTTGTTCGAGCAGGAAACCATAGGTTGGGGCGCGAGCACGCGCAACGCGGGCATGGCGCTAACAGGATTAAAGCTCCCGCCGGAAAAGCTGGTCAAAAAATTCGGCCATGGGCAGGCGCAAAGGTTCTTCCAGATTTCAATCAAAGCGATTGCGGATCTCGAACAGCTTCTTGTTGCGGAAAAAATCGATTGCGATTTTCGCCGCTGCGGTGATTTGTGTGTCGCCTATAAACCTTCGCATTTTGGAGGATTGGCGGCCTCACAAAAGTTTTTGCAGGAAAATTTCTGCCACGAAACACAATTGCTTTCACCGGCAGAGCTGCAGCGCGAGCTCGGTTCAGTAGTTTATCACGGCGGGTTGATCGATGCCAAAAGCGCCAGCTTACATCCTGCGAAATTGGTGGCGGGACTGGCGGATGCGGCACGGCGAGCAGGCGTCATGATTTTCGAGAGAACACCCGTGGTCGGATGCCGCCCTGACAGCGCGGGTTTCTTGCTTGAAACTCCGCGCGGCGCGATTCAAACTCGGGAGCTCGTTGCCGCGACCAATGCATACACACCTTCTTTCTTGTCCAACTTGCGGCGGCGCATTATTCCGGTGGGCAGTTATATTATCGTGACAGAAATACTGAAAAAAAATCTCGCTGCAGAGCTGCTGCCCACCAATCGCATGGTTTATGACACCAAGAACTTTCTGTTCTATTTTCGCCGTACGCCTGATGATCGCCTGCTCTTCGGCGGCCGCACCAGTTTCACGCCCATGGCTGATCACCAGGCTGCCAAGATTTTGCAGCGGGACATGTTGCAAGTCTTTCCACAATTGCATCCAGTCAAAATCGAGTATGCCTGGCATGGCAACGTTGGATTCGCGTTCGATCAAATGCCGCATCTTGGCGTGCATGAGCGTATTCATTACGCCATGGGTTACGCCGGCCACGGCGTGGTGATGAGCGTCTATTTCGGCAAATGCCTGGGGCAGATTTTATGCGGCGAGCAATGCGAATCGCCTTTTTTGAATTTGAGCTTTCCCAGCCGCATTTTTTATCGCCACCGGCCGTGGTTTTTGCTGGTGGCCGGGGTGTATTATAAATTCCGGGATAGATTCTTTTGAATCCCGCAGCAGGCAAAAACAGTGGGCAATGCGCCTGGATTGTGCACGAATACTCTTGATGGAATTTTAGCTTGTATCGTTAGCGAAAAACAGCTATTTTAGTTTTGGGCCATATGAATTAACGGGGGGACTATGCTTGCAAAGACATTGGCGAAGATTCGTGCATGCATTCGATCCGGCAAGTACGAAGCAACGACACATGCGAACGACGAAATGGCCGAGGATGGTTTGGACATTATAGACGTCGAAAGCTCCATCGTGCTCGGCAGCATCGTTCGAATTCTCAAGAACGATCCGCTTGGTGTCAAGTATATCGTGCATGGCCCTGCAAAACATGCCGGCACAATAGTTTGTACCGTCGGGAGATTCACGGCGTCAGGGCGGTATCGGATCATTACGATTTACGCAGTTCAATTTGAGAACTAAACTCATGGTACACGACCATTGCGAGCATTGCCGGGGCACGGTTCGCGAACAAATCTTGGCACGAGAGATATTTCGCCACAAAGATGGCTTAGTTATCCTGGAAAATGTGCCGGTGGGAGTCTGTGATCAATGCGGGCGGCACTATTATGGCTCAAAAGTGTTGCATCAGGTCGATCAGATTGCAAAGGGCCACAAGAAACCCGAGCGCACGGAATCCGTTTCTATCGCGGTATATCGCTGAGTCATCATTCGATCCGGTGAGTTCTTCCGTGCAGACTTGAAACAAAATTCTTTCCTCCGATTTCTCCGCGAGTTCTGCCCTCAACCTTTTCCCCAAAATCCTAAAATTTCATTTGCATTTTTCTCTGATCGGTCGTACTATATCAATAAATCCTGATATAGTGATTCTCTAAAATGAGTATGCTGCACGTCTTCAAAGCCCTGGGCGATCCCACGCGGTTGCGCTTGCTCGCGATCCTTGCGCAAGGCGATTTCAACGTCAATGAATTGCTCGAGATCCTGCGCATGGGGCAGTCGCGCATCTCGCGGCATTTGAAAATTCTGGCGGACAACAAATTGGTCGGGAATCGCCGGGAGGGGAATTGGATTTATTACGCCCTAGCCACGAACGGTACCGATTCTGACCTGACCATCGCCCTACGGTTGGCAATCAACAGCGCGAAAGCCTTGCCGGAATACGAAAGCGATTTGCAGCATCTCGAATCCATCGTGCAGCGCCGGCGCTCCTTGAGCCAGAAGTATTTCAATCGCGTCGGGCCGGAATGGGAACGATTGCAACGCGAAGTGCTCGACAGTGGCAATTATCGCGAGCAGGTGCTGGAGCTGCTGCCGCGGGACAGGGAATCCGCGGCCGATCTCGGAGTGGGAGCCGGATTGTTGCTGCCGGAATTGCTGAAAAATTTTGCCAGCGTTATTGCCATCGATTCTTCGCAAACGATGTTGAAAGTTGCGGCCGATTACATTTTCAGGCAAATGCCGCAACAGCGTTCGCGCTGTGAATTTCGTCTCGGCGAGCTGGAGCATCTGCCGATTTCCGATCGCGCCGTGGATGCGGCGGTCGCATGCATGGTGCTGCATCACGTGTCCAATCCCGCGGCTGCAATCAAGGAAGTCTATCGAATTATCAAAAAAGGCGGCCGGTTCGTGATCGCGGATTTGCAGCAGCATGACATTGCCGAAATGCGCGAGCAATATGCCGACCTATGGCTGGGCTTCAAAAAGACCGACGTGTCCAAATGGCTGCGCGCCGCAGGATTTAGCGTCGAAAAAGCCGACGTTCTGAACAAGAGCAAAAACATGCAGGTTTTGATCTTTCAAGCCAGCAAGCCGGCATAAGGAGACAAAATGAGTGCCGACAAAATTATGTTTTGAATCATTTTGGCTGCAATTATTTTGTCCATTAAAGTTTTTGCTGCTACCACAACAAGCGAATTCTCAATGGCCAGTACAAGCCGGAAGGGCGGTCATGCATTCCCATAGGAATGTTGGACACGAGAGATGCGACGCAGGCTTTTGGAGTTTGAGATCTATTTGTGATTTGGATTTTGTGAAATGGAATTTCATTCTTTAAGAAGAGGGTCATCATGTTCGAAACCGATGTCGTCAAGTCAAATACTTCAACGGTGAGCGCCAATGGGAAAGGCGCGAACGGTTCTGCCTTCACCGATTACAAGGTCGCGGACCTCAAACTTGCCGACTGGGGCCGCAAAGAAATCGAATTGGCGGAAAAGGAAATGCCGGGCCTCATGGCGCTGAGGGAAGAATATGGCAAGCAACAGCCGCTCAAAGGCGCGCGTATCGCCGGCTCGCTGCACATGACGATCGAAACCGCCGTACTGATTGAAACGTTGGTGAAACTCGGCGCACAAGTGCGCTGGTCTTCCTGCAATATTTTCTCGACGCAAGATCACGCGGCCGCCGCCATTGCCGCTGTCGGCATTCCGGTGTTTGCGTGGAAAGGTGAAAGCGAGGAAGAATACTGGTGGTGCATCGACCAAACGCTGAAATTCGACAATGGCCAGGGCCCGAACATGATTCTCGACGACGGCGGAGATCTCACGCATTGGGTGCACGAAAAGCGTCCCGAGCTATTGCCAGGCATAAAAGGCATTTCCGAAGAGACCACCACGGGCGTGCATGCACTGTACAAGAATTTGAAAGAAGGCAAGCTCAAAGTGCCGGCTTTCAACGTCAATGATTCCGTGACCAAGAGCAAATTTGACAATCTCTACGGCTGCCGCGAATCGCTGGCCGACGGCATCAAGCGCGCGACCGACGTGATGATCGCGGGTAAGATCGCAGTGGTGGCGGGTTTCGGCGAAGTGGGCAAAGGCTCGGCGCAATCGTTGCGGGCCTTCGGTGCGCGTGTGATCGTGACCGAAATCGATCCCATTTGCGCGCTGCAGGCGGCGATGGAAGGCTATGAAGTCGCGACCATTGAAGATTACGTGACCAGGGCCGACATCTTCGTCACGGCGACCGGCTGCCGAGACATCATCACCATCGACCATATCAAAAAAATGAAAGATGGGGCGATCGTGTGTAACATCGGCCATTTCGACGTCGAGATTCAGGTGGCGCAGTTGAATGCGTTTTCGGGCATCAAGAAAATCGAGATCAAGCCGCAGGTGGACAAATACGTGTTCCCAGATGGCCACACGATTCTGCTGCTCGCCGAAGGCCGTTTGGTGAATCTGGGCTGTGCCTCTGGCCATCCTTCTTTTGTCATGTCCAACTCCTTCTGCAATCAAGTGCTGGCGCAGATCGAGATGTTCAACAATAAATACGAGATCGGCGTGTACACCTTGCCCAAGCATCTCGACGAAAAGGTCGCGCGCCTACATTTGGCCAAGCTCGGCGTGAAGCTCACCACGCTGAGCAAAGACCAAGCCGACTATTTAGGCGTGCCGGTGGCCGGGCCGTTCAAGCCGGAGTATTATCGGTATTGATTTCCCTTTTGCTTGCGACGCACTTGTGATGTGCGTCGCAGGCTGCTATCAAGTTAAGCGGCCACTTCCGCATCTAAATATTCCGGCATCGCTTTTTACCGTTTGACAAAACTCCATATTTCGTTATATTGCATTGTGGCAACTCAGTGGTATTTCGGAAGATCGTTGACAAGGAGGAATAGATGATTAAAGTCAAAGAAAAAACCCTTGAGCTTATCCAGCAATTGCCCGATTCGTGTTCCTTTGACGATGTCATGGAAGCGCTGTGGATACAGCGGAAAATCTTCATTGGACAGGAGCAAATCAAGACGGGGCAGGGCATTGCCCATGAGGAAGTGAAAAAGCGCTTGGAGAAATGGTTAAAATAGTCTGGTCGCCACAAAGCTTGGCTGACTTGGAAAACATTGCAGATTATATTGCTCGGGACTCTTTTCACTACGCTAAGCTGGTTGTGGAAAAAATCGTCAAGATGGAATTTCATGATTGGGAGCAAGAACAGCAATGGCCAGGAACTTGAAAAGCGAAGATACTTATCTTTACCATGTCAAAAAGCCAAGGCCGTGAACTGCGCTTCGACCTAGAAAATTGTTAGTAGTATAGCATGATTCAGGCTTCCCACCTCTTGTTCGTCCCACTTAACACTTTCCAAATTCTAGTCGTTGCCCCATCTGCTCTGCATTGATTCTATATCAAAGCAATGATTCTCGCCGTATAGAGTCAAGATTTCTGAGGGCGCGCGAGAGGTCCGAAGCCAGCCCATCGTTCGTCTCGCGAATTTGACTTTGGATCTCATACTATTATTCATCCAGCCCAACACTTCCTGCCTCGCTTCTTACGCGATGCATTCTCCTCCACGCTGTAAAGTCTCCAGATCGCGGTCTCCACATTCTGCGGAACTCGCCTGTGACCAAGAAAAACCCCCTTCTCTTGTCCGCTGACATCGCGATCTCAGAAGCATTCGGCCTTAAGTCGCCACTCCAGAAAATCGGCAGAAGAATGGTTACCTATGGGGGGTTTCCACCCATGGATGTTGGCAAAACTTGCAGGTACTGTTGGGACAATGGAACTTAACTCGTTCTCATCGCAAAAAGCGAAGAAATTTTTCCGTATCGCAGCAAAGTGCCCCGACGAGAACACTTTTGCGCAACTACAATGGGTTTCACAACGCTTCAGTTTCCCAGCCGGGATCGAAGAGCAATGTAAACCTAAGGCCATGTTTGCGGCCGATGCCATTGCCCATTACCGCGCGGAGCGGTTAGGCGAAGCGCTTGATTCGGCCATAAAATGGATGCGATTTCAGCCGTTCGCTTCGCGGCCCGCTGTGTTTGCATCATTTTTTGACGAACCAGACCATGCGCGAGCATAACGCAACGAAGCCTATCCAAGCATGGCTACGCTGATCAAGCAGCGGTTGGATATAGCCGCCACGCGGTGAACCCTGGCGGCAGACTATCGCTTGCAAATTCCCCATTTTTTGAGTATTGTTTGCTGGCTGAAACAGCATGAGCTTCTGACGAGAGCAGAGATTGTGTCACCATGACTACCCCAGAGCAAATCCAAGAAGTCGCACAGCGCATTGGGAAAGAATTTCGTCCGCAACGCGTGATTTTATTTGGTTCTTATGCTCGCGGCAAGCCGACCTCAGATTCCGACGTCGATCTTCTTGTCATTACTTCGGTCGAAAGGCGAACCGCTGACAAGGCCGTTGAGATTCTGCTGCGGGTGCGGCCGCCGTTTCCGATTGATCTACTGGTGCGCACGCCGCAACAAGTGCAGGAACGTTTGGAGTTGGGCGACGTTTTTATGCGCGAAGTGCTGGAACAAGGCCAGGTGCTTTATGAAACCGATCACGCTCGAGTGGGTAACGAAAGCGGAAGGCGATTTCCGCGAAACCGCCCGAAAAGCTTTAGGCTTGAAACCTTAAATTCTTCAATTTCACAATTGAGTTTTGTGTTTGATTTTCATATCGACTTTTCCAATGCCATTTCAAAACCCACCATGAAGATAAGGTAGTAATCCTGTTCTGGATAATCAAGCGTCCTCAATCGATGCACGACGGTATTGTCTTTCCACCTCACCATTCGAAGCATCCTGCATAGCATTTTAACACATCCGAGTGAAGACACCACAGTTCAATTGGTTTGCCCGCTTCACAATTTTCCCGCCAGTGGCGGAAGGCATGCTGATTTTGATCGCCTGCGAAGGGAATGGAAGAACGGATAAGTCCAATGCAAATAGAGCATTCGATATGGAGCCATCCTGCGGGTTTTTGATGCTCAGAAAGGCTGCATGTCTGGCACGTCCGTTGCAAAAACGACGAGTTGTGGCGCTGGTCAAGAGCATTATTGCGAGTGCGCGGCTCGAGACCAGGGCTTGCCGGCGGCAGTGCCAAATAGCCGCGAAAGTGCCTGATGTTTTCCCATCGAATTGCAGGAGTGTTGCCATGAGAAAAAACATTCTAACCGTGCTCCTCGTGTTGGCCACGATGTTAGGCTGGCAAACCGCACACGCACATCATCCGCGCGACGCCCGCGTCGAAGTTTGGACGGCACCATGCCCGGACGATCCTTACGACGAGGCACATTTGGAAGTTTTCTTGCGCTCGGACGCGCGCGGCTACATCACCGTTTACCAAATCACACCTTACGGTAGTGTTGAGGTCCTCTATCCGCTTGCGCATCATTTCCAGCAAGAGCTTCGTCCCGATCGCGTCTACCGCCTGAGTGATTTGGCTGATGATGTTTATTTGTATGACGAGGAGGAAGGCCAGGCGCAAATAGGCGTGATCTTCACGCCCGATCCGGTCGTGCTGGCGCCGTGGCTGGAGCGGAGCTTTTTTGAGGCGGGGCTGGTTCTGGGCAGGAACAAAATCATCTATGCTCACGTCGATTTTCCACGCATCTTTGCGCGTGTGGAAGCGAATATCCGCATCCACCTGGGTACTCGCTGTGCACCGTCGTTTGTGGTGACGCCTGTCTACGTGCGCCCGCGAGTCGTTTATCGCGCCCGAGAACGAGACCACTGCGATCGGAAGCCCCGCCACCACTACAGAAAACGTGATGAGGACAGACGTGGCTATGGGCCACCGTCCCGGCGAGCGGAGCGCGAGCCGGTAGAACTGGAAAGGCGAACGTATGAAAGGCGCGGTGGAGAGATGAGACGCGTGACTTTTCCCTCCCGCCCGGTGGAAAGAGAACACCGCCCAGTCGTGGTCGCAAGCGATCCTTCGCCACGCTCGCGCCGAGAGCGCAAAGAAGCAGTGAAGCAGTCTCAGTCACGCCTTGAAGAAAAGCGCGGCTCGTCGCCGCGGCGGGACCGTGGAACGCGCGCGGATGATTGACAGCCTGTGGAAAGACGAGCCGTTCGTTTCTGCAAAGCATGGGCTCATGACTGGCGAAGCTTTCTGATGCTTGCGCTAGTTCAACGTTTGCCAAGAAGCAAAGACTATCGCAAGACAAAATGATGGACGACAAAATGATGAATTATCTTGTCGTCCATCATTTTGTCTTTAAGGACGGGCCGGCGCGTAGTCGCAGGGCGAAACCTGCTGGACTTTGGAGATGAAAGTTGGCTAGTGCCATTATAGGAACATAGTCGGATATGAATGCTTCCGAGCGATCGGCAAAATTCGCCAGGGCGGCCACGCTGGCCCCAAGGTTGTCTCTCCTTGCCATGGGTGCGCGTGCGCCGATCTCTGCGAAAAATAGTGAGTGTTTCCGCGCAACTTCAGGCCGAGATAGGGATTGCCGAGAGCGCTCTCAGATATTTTTTCAACTTCTTAGAAAATGCTGATTCTGATGCTTTGAAACTCGGTGCCAGTGACAGGATGTCCTTCCTTGGCGTTCAAGCGGCTGGCATTGAAACCAACGTCGAGATGTTTGTACATGAAATCAAGCCAGGGCTCACTCCGGCTACCGGGGTTAAAGTGGCGTATCATCTTGAGCACGCCATGCAAACTGAAACCAATCCCCTTCGTGTCATAAATCAAGTTGCCAACCGGATCGTCATGGTGGCCATAGCGAATCGCTACAATTTCTGCCAGTCCGAATTCCCCTCCATTCTTGCTGGTGATTTCGGCGCCACCTTTTCGCAAAATAACATTGTTCCAAAAATCAATATCTCCCAACCAGCCGTCATAGCTGACCTCCCCGCTTCCGTCGAAGCGCACCAGCGACTGCTCTGCTTCATGCACATGTTCGAAAGAGAGAAGTTGCCAGGTTTGATCATGCGCATGAAGCGCCAGGCCGATTTTGAGGCTGGTGCCGATTCGCGCAGTGCGAGGGAGAGGATCGGCTTGGGACGCGTCAATGTAGGAGATCTTGTCTCCGATATTGCTTTGCGAGTAACCGAAACCGATCCCTCCGAACGGGCGAAGTCCTGGACCGATTTCAATGGGCGCCTTTTTTACCCGGGCGACAATTTCATCCGCCGGCACATAAGCCACTGCACCGAAGTCGTAGGCGATTGCAGATGCGCTGCCGCCGCCAGCTGTGACTTCGGGCGCGAGGTTGGATTGAATATCCTTGAGAGTCAAGCCCAATCCAGCCTCCACGAGATCATCGACGCCAGCGCCAAGCGACCATAAGTTGGCCCGCTCGAATGCGTGAAAGGTGCCGATTGGTTCCGGCCCGTCCTCGCCGGTAATAACGGACTCGCCGAAGTCCAAAGAGACGCGAGTATAGGCAAGGCCAAAACTGAAGGGTTTCTTTCGATTAAGGCCTTTGAATGGATAACCCAGAAGGACGGTTTTCGCATCAAAACTCAGATTCGAGGTGAGCTGCGGCAGCCAACTGGTCGAGCTGGGATATAGCTCCAACGCGAAAGCCTGATCGAGCGACATGTGGCCGAGCTGTGCCGGATTAAAAGCGATCGCGAGCGGATCGTTTCCGGTGTATGCTGCAGAGGTTCCACCCATGCCATTCGCGCGCGGCGAAGGCTGGATCGTCAGAAACGGAACGGCAGCCGAGCCTCCAGCTTGTGCCCTTGCCATGGAAACGATTCCGGCCTGGAGGATGAACAGGATTGAATAGAATGTTTTCATATGGACTCCTGGCTTTATTATCTAAAGACGCTACTATCAATGACAGTGCCGGATCGTCGCCGTTCGGGAACGCGAGCCCGACGCACCGCTGCTTGTACACTGGCTCAGGCTCTATTCCAGATTCAGAATGGCCCCGCTTCGAGAGAACAGGTGTAGTTATCTCAGCAGGACGAGCGCCTTCGTCGCCGAAAACTCGCCCGCTTGCAAGCGATAAACATACACGCCGCTTGGCAAACCAAGTGGCTGCCACTGTAGGTCGTAGGCTCCCGCCTCCTTCGTTTCGTCGATCAGTGTGGCAATTTCCCGCCCCAAAAGATCGTATACCTTCAACAGCACTTTGGCGGGCGTGGGCAGAGTGTAATGGATCGCCGTGGACGGGTTGAAGGGATTGGGAAAATTCTGCGACAGGGTGAACCTCATGGGCGTTCGTGCTCTATGGTCTATGCTCGAGGCGGGCACATATTCGTAAGAGCCGAGATCCGGCGCATGGCCGTAATATTGATCCGGACTCAGGTTGACCAACGTGTCTCCCTGCCACACGAAGAACGAGGTGCCGCGATCGATGCAAGGAGAGTTTGCGGATAAATGGAAATCACCAATTTCCGGGCCGGCAAATAGCGGATCCGCGTTGATGTTGCTCTGCCCCTGCCATCCGCCCTGGACATTACAATAGAACACCTGTGCTGTCGAACCTTCAACGAGAGAGATTTCTTGAGACGAATTGTTCCACAGGATCGAGTTGATCAGGGTCAAATTTACGCGGTGGCAGGAAATGCCTTCGCTTGAATTCATGGTAATGGTAACATTGACGAGAATCGGATCGATGCCTTCACATTCTATTCCACCTGCAAAATTCCCGGCACTATTTCCACTAACGGTTACGTTTTTCAGAATCGGCGCGTGCTCAAATCCAACCAATGAAATGCCACCGCCGCGTTGACTGGCGCGATTCCCCGATACCACCATCGTGCTAAAGGTCGGCTCGGAATAGATGCAGTAAATGCCCCCGCCGCTATGCTCGGCCGTGTTTCCAATCACAGTGATATTTTCGAAGCGTGGCTTGGAATCCTCACAATAAATGCCCCCGCCATAGTATGAAACTCCGCCGGTAAGAGTGAGATTCTCTATGCGGGTGCCTTGTACACCGTCAAAAAACAAGACCGACTCCCTGCCTTCCGCATTTAGAATAACGGCTTCTTTTGATTCGCCGGACAAAGAGATATAACTTGACATGCTGAGCGGGAAGGTTTCGCCATTTGTGGAGGGACTGTAAACACCTTTGGCAAGATAGAGGGTATGAGGATGAAGGCTGTCCGCGCGAATCCTTTGCAGCGCATGGGATATGGTTTGCAATGGATCGGAAGACGATAGGCCACTGTTGGCATTATCGCCGTCCGGACTGACGTACAAGTCTTCATCAACTTTTGCGATTTTGGCATGAAGTATGTCAAAGGTAAATCTGTGCACCGGATAGGCGTGATAATCATCAGGAGCCATGACCGTGAATGTATCTACCACCACGTTGGTCAATCCGTCCTCGTCCCGAGTATAAAGATCATTCCCGCCGCTCAGTGCGCTGTTGAGAAAAATGTTGCAGCGAGTGTCCCGATTAAAACTCATTTGAGAAGAGTAGAGAAAGATGCCCCCGCCAAAGCTCGCCGCATTGTATTTGATATCCACACGAGTCAGGTTAAGATTGGATCCGACACATTTCATTCCGCCGCCTTCAAAGCTTCGATTCTGCCAGAGGCTCACATGAGACAAGGCTAGGCTGGAATAGTAACAATGAATGCCTCCGCCATAACCATAGTCACCTTGCGTTATGGTCATGTTGGCAACTGAAATGACTTGATCGTCCTCAAGAAACAAAACACTGCTTTGGCGTTCAGCATTCAGGATCACCCCCTCCCGTGATTCTCCGGATAAGGAAACATAACTCAACATGTTGAGCGGAAAGAGCTCACCATTTTGGGATGGGCTATATACACCGTCGGCGAGGTGAATCGTACGTGGCGCCAGATGATCTGCTTCGACTTTTGCCAAAGCGAAGGATATCGTTCGCAGAGGAGCGGATGGTGACAGCCCGTTGTTCGCATTGCTGCCGTGCGGGCTTACATACAAATCGCTTCTCACTTTTTCCGCCTTGGCTTGCAGAATGTCGAAAGCAAAGCTCGTGCCTGGATACGCATTGTACTCGGTGGGATTCATCACCGTGAAGGTATCTACGACGACATTGATAAGCGGAACGGACGGCTCCGCGTAAAGGTCATTACCCTGATAACCGGCATTGTTTAGACAGATATTGCTGCGCATGGCAGGATCAAAAGATATAGCCGAAAAATCTTCGAAATAAATTCCTCCACCGACATTGTGAGCGGTGTTCTCTCTGATGGTGACACTTGACAACGCCAGTTGAGCTTCGCTTATGCCTTGACAGGCGATCCCACCACCAAAAGCCGCCCGGTTTCTGCTCAATTGTACCTCTGTCAAGCTCAACCGGGAGTCGTCAGCATGAATACCGCCTCCGCCATCACTTGCTGCATTGCGGAATAACCGGCTATTCTTTAGAGTCATCTCGGCTTGGAAGCAGAAAATGCCACCGCCATCATAGAATTTGGCCTGGTTGTCACTGATAGTGACATGGTCCAAATTCAAACGAGAATTCTGGGCGCAATAAATCCCGCCACCCCAAGAGGCGGTGTTCTTGCTCACGGTCACATGCGCTACGTTCACGATCGAAGCCACACTTGAAATGCCTCCGCCCTTGTCATCGGAAGCACCGTTTTGAATGGCTAGGCCCTGAATGGCCAAGTTTTGACACGAATCAACCTCCAGCACAACGCTGGTTCTTTCCGCATCCAAAATGGTATGGAGTTCGCCGGCGCCCGATAATGCGAGATAATTCTTGCCCTGCAAGCGCAAAGGATAGCTTTCTCCATTGGTTGAAGGACTGAAGACACCCGCGGCCAGATGAATGGTGCCCGGATGCAGACTGTCAGGAGACATTTTCCCAAGCGCAGCGGCTATCGTCCGTAAAGGCCGGTCAGGAGTGAGTCCATTGTTGGCATCACTGCCTGCGGGATCGACAAATAAGCTCTGCGTGAAACCGGCTTGCATAAAGGCGGTCAAGACCAAGAAGGAAGGTGCCCACGGTATTTTCATGTTCGAACTCCTGCAAGTTTGGAGACAGGTGATTGAATGCCGGCACTAGTCAGCGCCGGACTTCGGTGTTGAAAAGTTTGTGCGGTATGAAACCCCACGGATCATCAAAGTTTCTTGAAAGGTGTGATTCCCGTGCATCAAGGTGTCGCAACATATAATATAAGCACAGCTTGCGAAGACGCAAGCTGAATTCATGAAGCGAATGCATTGAGAAACTCAATAAGGAGTCGAAGTCGTGTCCAAGTCTGCCGGGTAATGTCTCAGTTACTCCCTGAATTCTGCAACGAATTGAGAATCGCGTCGCGCGAGCATCTTGCCTGCGGCCTGGATGACTACGTTACATTTCTCCACCATTGACTGAAACAATACTCTGCCAGGCAGCTTCCGCTTGCCTCTCGGTGCAGAATCATTTAACTTTGTTGACAATTGCTCATCCGCATTCCACGAGAAGAAAGGAAAGCATTCATGCGCATACGTCCGTCGGCCGTGATGGGAATCGTGCTTGGCGCCTCCTGCTTTTTTCTGTTGGGCGCAGTTTTTCAGTCGGAATCCAAAATCACATTCACCCGTGACATAGTTGCGGCTGCGGAGCAGCTCCTCGGGCTGCGTTTCAACGAGGCCAAGCGCGATTCGATGTTGGGTGATTTGCAGGAGAATCTCGACAATTATCAAAAACTGCGCGCATTGAAAATTGACAACAGCGTGCCGCCGGCATTGCAGTTCAATCCGGTTCCCGCCGGCATGAAATTCCATACACAGCGCAAGCCTCTGATCCTGAGTCCAGCGCCAAAAGTATCCGCGCCGGCGAATATCGAAGATTTGGCATTCGCTTCGGTGCGGGAATTGGCCGAGCTGCTGCGTACACAGCGCATAACTTCAACGCGGCTCACGCAGATGTATCTCGAGCGCTTGAGAAAGTACGGGCCGAAGCTCGAATGCGTGATCACTATTACGGAAGAGCTTGCATTGAAACAAGCCCAGCGTGCCGATGCGGAAATTGTTGCAGGCAAATATCGCGGTCCGTTACACGGCATTCCGTACGGTGCGAAAGATTTGCTTGCCACCAAAGGCTACAAAACCACCTGGGGCTCGGTGCCATTCAGAGAACAAGTTATCGATCAAGATGCGACTGTGATTCAGCGCCTCGAAGTTGCAGGCGCGGTATTGGTTGCGAAGCTGACGATGGGCGAGCTGGCCTGGGGCGATGTTTGGTACGGTGGCAAAACACGCAATCCGTGGAATTTAGAACAAGGCTCGAGCGGCTCGTCCGCAGGCTCAGGCTCGGCAACGGCGGCAGGGTTGGTGGCGTTCGCCATCGGCACCGAGACGTGGGGCTCGATTGTTTCTCCGTCGACGCGATGCGGCGTGACCGGCTTGCGGCCCACCTATGGCCGCGTGAGCCGTACCGGGGCCATGGCGTTGAGCTGGTCAATGGACAAAATCGGGCCAATGTGTCGTACCGTGGAAGATTGTGCGATTGTTTTCAACACGATTTACGGCCCGGATGGGGTCGATCAAACGGTGGTGGATGTGCCGTTCAACTACAATTCCGGCGTAAAACTCAGCCAGCTTCGGATCGGCTATTTGCAAAAAGACTTCGAGCAAGATTCGACGTATCGCGTCACGAATGAAGCAACTTTGGCCAAGCTGCGCCAGCTGGGCGCACGGCTCATTCCCATCGAGCTGCCAAAACTGCCGGTGGAAGCGATGACCGTCATTTTAAGCGCGGAGGCTGCGGCAGCGTTCGATGATCTCACGCTTTCAGGCAAGGACGATCTGCTGGTGCGGCAAATCAAAAACGCCTGGCCGAATGCCTTTCGCTCCGCGCGCTTTATTCCCGCGGTGGAATATGTGCAGGCCAATCGCGCGCGCCATGTGCTGATTCAGGACATGGCAAAGGTTGTGCAGGATATCGACGTGTACGTTGCGCCGTCGTTCGGTGGGAACAATTTGCTGCTAACCAATCTTACCGGGCATCCGTGCGTGGTTGTGCCCAACGGGTTTGATCAAAAGGGCAGCCCGACGAGCATCAGTTTTATGGGGAGATTGTACGACGAAGCGACAGTGCTGGCGGCAGCGAAGGCTTATCAAGACGCGACGGATTTTCATTTAAAGCATCCGCCGATGAATTGGTAGCTTTGGGAAAAGCTTTCAACACAAAGGCACAAAGGAACACAACTTTGTATCACAGAGCGGCGTAGCCGCAACAAAAAAAGCCTCACGCAGAGCCTCGCAAAGATTCGCAAAGACCTCCGGCCGGCAAAGTCGCAACCAAAAACTTTGCTAAAAAGGCAAAGTTCTGCAAGTTTGTATTACAGAGAAAAACTCTGTGTTCCTTTGTGCAGCTCTGTGCCTTTGTGTTGGAAAGTTTCCCGGTTCGTAGTAACCCCTTCAGGCGACGAAGATTGCGCCTAAAGGCGCTGCTACGAACTTTAATCAATGCTTGCTTTTTTGAGCTACGTGCAGGGAAACGATTTTGATTTCCGGTGTGGGCTGATCCTGGCTGTTCTTGGGTGAGTTGCAGATCTTGTCTACAACGTCCATACCCTTTACGACCTGGCCGAAAACCGTATGCTTGCCGTCGAGCCACGGTGTGTCGATTTGATTGATGAAAAACTGCGAGCCGTTGGTGTTTGGGCCGGAATTCGCCATGGCAAGCGCGCCGCGTGCCGCTTTGTGTGAGTGCAGCGCCGGGTCATAGGCATAACCATTCGCCGCGTACAAATCGGCGAGGTTCATGTTGCCCACGGTCGCCATTTCTTGTTGAATCTCCGTCATCCTGGCCTGTACGTCGGCCTGCGATTGAATATTGAGCTTGCGGCCAACGAACATCTGCGCGTCACGACCGGCGTATTGCTGAGCGTCCTGTACTTTGATCTGATTCAGCCCCAGCGAGGCCGCATTGATCTCATCGTTGAACTTATAGCCGGGATCGCCGGTGCCCGTGCCCAGGGGGCATCCGCCTTGCAGCATGAAGTCTTTGATCACGCGGTGAAACTTCAACCCGTCATAAAACGGGCGCTTCACTTTTTGTTTGGTTTTTGCGTCGGTGAATTCCTTCTTGCCCTCCGCCAGTTCCACAAAATTCGCGACCGTCATGGGCGCGTCTTTCTCAAACAGCTCAATATAAATATCGCCAGCCGTGGTTTGCATGCGCATCACGGGATTTTTTTCATCCGCCATGGGTTTCTCGAATTGGATTTTTTGTTCGCAGCCTAAGGTGAATACGGTCAACAACAACATCCCACAAAAATTTGACATCGATCTTCTCCAGATTGTGAATGAGATTATTCGTTTGGAGTACTGCAGCTGCAACATAAGCATCTTCGCGCAACTCCGCAACATAAAACCGGCGCTTGCTATTGCCGGAGATTCTGGACAAGATCATCGCCGACACCGACGCAGAAAGAGCGCGCATTGAGCTCTATGACGAGGACGGCGAAACCGTGCTTCAAAGCGCGCGGAACATGGAAGGCAAAGACCCGCCCGCAGGCGATGACAATCGCATCAGCCGGCAGATTTTGGCGCTGGTCAAAACCTCACAAGAAACGATCGTCAGTCCCAATGCCATGATCGACGCGCGCTTTGCGGAGCCCGGGCGCGAGCAATCCACCATTTTACATCAAAAGCTCTTGTCCGTGGCCTGCGCACCGCTGCGGATCGAAGGCAGAGTTTTTGGCGTGCTTTACGTTGACCACCGCCGGGAGTCGGGGCGATTCAATCACGAAACCGGGTGGCAACTGCTCGAGCTCTCTACTCTGCTGGCCGGATCTCTGAAAAAGTCTTTTGACTTGACATTTCACGATCGGGAAGAGCGCGAACGCCAGGAGTTGTACGTGCGCACGTTGCGCGCGCAATTGGACCGATTGTTGGGACATGAAGAGATTATCGGCGATTGTCCGGCCATCCTGAGCGTGCGCCAGGAAATCGACATCATGAAGGACTACGAATTTCCGGTTTTGATTTTGGGCGAAACCGGTACCGGCAAAGAACTCGTGGCCAAGGCGCTGCACCGTACCAGTGCTCGCCACCACAAGCCTTTCGTAACCTTCGACTGTTCCAGCGTGCCCGAAAATATGCTTGAATCGGAGCTGTTTGGCTATGAGCGCGGTGCGTTCACCGACGCGCGGCAGGCCAAGCCTGGTATCATCGACGAAGCAGAAGGCGGTACATTGTTTTTGGATGAAATCGGCAACCTGATTCTAGAAGTGCAGCAAAAATTGCTGCGTTTTCTGGAGACCAAAACGTATCGCCGTTTGGGCTCGACGAAAGAGGCAAAAGCCAACATGCGGCTGATCTTTGCCACGAACAAGAACCTGCACACCATGGTGTTCGAAAAGAAATTCATGCCCGATCTGTATTACCGGTTGAACAAAGGCCGCACGATTACCCTGCCGCCATTGCGAGAGCGCGGAGAAGACATCCTGCTGCTGGCTGAGATGTTTTTGAGGAAATATAACAAGACTTTTATCAATAAGATGAAAGAGCATAGTCTCAGATGGGAATGGTTTGTTGAATAAACCTCATTGACAAATAGGACAGCTCTCCTTCTTCATGGCGTCCACGCCAGCTTGCTGGTGTAGTCGCCACTTCTTCATTTCTTTTTCTTTCACCATTCTTCACCCAAGGCCATAAAAACCAAAGCACATTTTGCCGTACCTGGCGTTCGCGAATTGGCATGGCTATTGATCATGGATAAGCCCGGTGGCACAAACAGCCTCTGCTCGCAAAGCTGTGCACCTTCTGATCGAAATGATGAAGCGAACATCCATTGGCTCAAGCTTTTTTTAGAGGAGGCAGAATGGTCCTCGGGTTCAGAAAGGAAATAGACGCATGGCATTAGCGTTCTCCATCCTTCACGAAAGTGCAGGGCAGCGTGCGGCCGGTGGGAACGGAGGAGTGGGGCTATTGGAAGCAGAAATCAGCGGCATTTTTCAATGTTTGGCCGTCTATCAAGGCGATCACGGTGCGGTGCTTACGCTCAAGAAAGGCCGCTTCGAAGTAGCGCTTAAGTCTTCAAACGTTAGTCAAAACGCAGGAGGCCGGCAATGAAATCACCGGCCTTGCCGCCAACAAAGTTGAAATGAAGAGCAATAAGTTGCGATGAATGAAGGCGCTTTCTAAATTGACCATGTCCAATCTTAACTATACTCTGCTGCAGATCTACCGGTTGCTGCTGGAATGCCGCGACCTTTGCGCGCCCCTGCCGGCGATACTCGATTTGGTCATTCAAGGCACGAATGCCGAGCGCGGCCAGATCGAGCTCTATGATGAAAAAGGAGAGCGCCGCTTTCTAAAAGCAAGAAAAGCCGGCAGAGACATTGAAGACCGGCGCGAATGCAAAATCAGCAGCAAGATTTTGAGCTGGGTGAAAGAGACCGGCGAGATCGTCTTGAGCGCGAATGCAAGGAAAGATGCGCGCTTTTGGGACTCGGGCACCGTCCTGGGACAAAACGTTCTGTCCGTGGTCTGCGCGCCGCTGCACGATCAACGGGGCACCTTTGGCGTGGTGTACATTGACAATTGCAATCGCGAAGCCCTCTTCAACCACGAGACCCAGGATTTGTTGCATGAGCTTGCCGGGCGGCTGGCCGGACATTTGCGGAAGAGAATCGAGCAATACGATGAACGCAAGCACATATCTCGCGAGCTGCAGGATTTGCGCGGCCGCGAAATGGGCTACCTCGCATTGGTCGGGAACAGTGCAGCGATTCAAGAAGTGCTCGAAAGGGTCGAGCTCAGCAGGGACTCCGATGACAATGTTCTTATTCTAGGCGACAGCGGAACGGGCAAGGAGCTGGTCGCCCGTTTATTGCATCACCAAAGCGAGCGGGGCGAGAAAAAATTCGTCGCCTTCGATTGCTCGGCGGTGCCGGAGGATATTTTGATCTCCGAGCTCTTTGGGCATGAGAAAGGGAGCTTTACCGGTGCGTTGCAACGGCAACGCGGTTTGGTGGAGGAAGCAGAAGGCGGCACGTTGTTTTTGGATGAGATCGGCAATTTGAGTATGCGCGTGCAGGCCATGCTGTTGCGCTTTCTTGATCACAAGCAATATCGCCGCCTCGGCGCCGGCGAAGAAACGCCGGCCAACGTACGTTTGACTTTCGCCACGAACCAAGACCTCACCGCGTTGGTGCAAAAAGGTGTTTTCCGCGAAGATCTTTATTTTCGCTTGAAAAAGGGTGTCGTCCTGCAAGTGCCGCCGCTGCGCAAACGGAAAGAAGACATTCCGCTCATTGCCGATTTTTTATTGAATAAATTCAACCAGGCGCACAAGACCAACGTTTGCCTAAGCGCTGAAGTGCGCCAGGTGTTGATGAGCTATTCATATCCCGGCAATGTGCGCGAATTGGAAGCGCTTTTATGCGAGGCCGCGCACCTCGCTTTACGCGCCAAGCAAGAAACCATTCGACTCCTCCACCTCCCCAAAGCGCTCTGGACCGGGTGTGAGGCGCAGGCGGCCGGAGCCGCGCCGGCAAAGCTCGAGCTCAGCCCCGATGGCTTTTACAACAGATATTTACCGCCAGAATTTAAAGACCGCCTATTTATTTGGGGCCATCCGTGCAGGATGGAAGACGCGACGCAGGCCTCGCCCGCGGACCATCAGTTGCACGAGCAGTTGCTCATATCCATCAAGCCCGTTCCCGGAATGCCGTTGAAGCTTGCCACACGTGCCGTGGCGCATGCCTTCGAGCGCAACGTTTTGATCGCGCTGTTGCAGCAGACGGGAGGCAGGCAGCATGAGGCCATCAAGCTCGCCGGGATCAACAAGAGCGCCTTTATCAACAAGATCAAAAGACATGGGATTTGCATCAAAAGGAACCAGTTTGGGTAGTGTCATACTCTTCCGGAAATGCTTCACATTCCATATTTGTTTTTGATCCGATTGCGGTATCACCACCCACCTTTTCACTCGCATGGTCGCGTTATCTCGACCACGGTCGTCTATACTAGACCGTTTTCAGCCTCCTAGTGCTCACATCAGCAATTTTTCGCCCTCTATTTCTCTTCGTTAAGTTCGTCTCCAGTAATGACCTAACGCTTTGTCGTCGTTGCACTTTCTCGATTGGTACGGAGCTTGAAGAGGCGTTGGCCAATAGCGTTTGACCTTTGCTCGAGCGGAGGCAGACGGTGCTCAAAATCGATTCACTTTTTCCGGAAAACTCGTTGCGCGCGCTTCTCCAATCACGATTTCCATGGCCGTGGAATTCACCATTCATTCCACCAAGAAAGGAAAAACATGATGAAAGATGCCATGCAGTTCACTGGCGATGAAAACCACGCCATTACCACGGCAGAGGCCCTGACTCTCATCAAGCAATTCCGCGAGCATTACGGCCCGGAAGCAGCGCCGGGAGTTTTCTTTGATAAGCATGCCGTGCAAGCGATCCTCAATCAACCCGAGGCCGTCGGCATGCGCTATTACTTTGGTACCGATATGTTCGATCAAACGCAGCTTGTGCTGGTGGGAACCAATGCCAACCGAAATGATTTGCTCGAAGGCGGGCCGCTCAAAGTTTCCATCATGAATCCGCCGCTGACGGCGCGCGGGCTATACAACCGCGAAGGAGCGCATCACGAGATTTCTTTGCATGAAGCCTCGAAACTTACCGCAAGTTTTCAGCAAAACCTGCGGCCTGACCAGTTCAAAGGCGGTTTTTTCGGCAAGCAGGCGATTCAAAAGCTTCTCGATCATCCTGAATGCGTCGGCCTGCGATTTTTTTATGGCGCTCACAGGACTGGCAAAAGGGCGGTGGTCGGCATGTGTGTTGATAAGTTCGGTGCGGAAATAGTTTATGGCCCGTCGGTGGATTTGTCTGGAAGTTGCCCACCCTACTGTGGCTCTCCGAATCTCTTGAATCATTACCCAGCATCCACTCGCAAAGCAACGCTGAGTTTGGCTACTTAAAAACAACCACATATGATTGGATCTACCCAAGCTTGTCTGGAAAGTACATATGCAGACGGGCTTGGGGTTTTGTTTTTCGAGTAAAATGATTTGCATGTTTACAGTTTTTTGTATACTCTGCCGGCAAAAATCACGTTTTCATTGGGTATCATTCTACTCGGAACGGAGCCCTGCCATGCACGAGTTCAAAAAATTTACCGGGGAGGAAAATCACGCCATCACCATCGTCGAAGCGCTAACGCTCATCAAAGGATTCCACGAGCATTACGGCCCGGAAGCCGCGCCCGGGCCATTCTTCGACAAATATGCCGTACAAGCGATTCTCGATCAACCCGAGGCCGTAGGCATGCGCTATTACTATGGCGCCGGCATGTTCAATCAAACGCAGCTCGTGCTGGTGGGCACCAACGCCAACCGCAATGATTTGCTCGAAGGCGGGCTGCTCAAACTCTCCATCATGAATCCGCCGCTGACGGCGCACGGACTGTACAACCGCGACGCGGTGCATCACGAGATTTCTTTGAACGAAGCATCGCAACTCACCGCGCGCTATCAAGAAAATCTGCAGTCCGGCCAGCCCAAAGGTGGGTTCTTCGGCAAGCAGGCCATACAAAGCCTACTCGACTATCCCGGCTGTGTGGGCCTGCGCTTCTTCTTTGGCACCCACAAGAACGGCGAAAGGACTATTGTTGCAATATGTGTGGACCGATTCGGCGTAGATATGTTTTATGCGCCGATGATTGATTTGTCAAAACCCTGCCCTCCAATTTGTGGCTTGGCGAACCTGCTGAATCATAGCAAGGTCAGCAAGAGCATAACGGCCACGGAATTGGCTGCTTAAAATAGCATTACTTGATTTACAGCCTAAGCCCATCTGGAAATAACGCCCTCCAAATGGGCTTCTTGATTCCACTTTATTGATACCATAGCCTCAACAATGCTGCAAAAAGCATGTCATTCCTCTGGGGTTCTCAAAAACCAGGTGGTATGCCTATGCACATTGAACTCCTAATGGAGTCGAAAGCGAATTCAACGTACGCAAAATATTGCGCACCGATTAGCTGAAAAATAATCGGGATTCAGATGAAATCTGTTTATCCGCCTCTTGTTTTATGTTCGGCCATTTCAACGTTTTTACCACTTTTTGCCAGTGCCACGAGGATTGGGCATGTGACTAAATGCTCCACGGGATTGGTTTTCTTGTGGCTGTTTTTTGTATTTGCTGTTGCTGCAGAAATCATCTTGTATATTTTTAGCTGGCATGGCAACCAGAGTGCATGGATTTTTCATGTCTATACGGTTATAGAGTATACATTAGCCACTATAGTGCTTGCAGGTTGGCAAATTGATTCTAAACTGAGTAAACTAATGCGCTCAAGTATTCCTATTTTTTTCTTTTGTTTCATACTCATTAAGGCAGTCGGTCTGGAAAATTTTGAACCGGGATTGCATAACAATATAACCAGACCGCTGGCAGTTCTTTTACTGAGTGCATCTGCCTTGCTTACTATGCAAAATTTATGGCGTGAAACCCCGGAAAATCTCGCCAAGGATTATCGTTTTTGGATGTTACTCGCGATGGCATTTTACTACAGCACTTCTCTCGTTTTGTTTGCCTTCATGTTTACAATGCAACTAGAAATGCTGGATGCATTGTTCAAAATGCATGCGGTGACCAACATCATCCACAACATTTTGTTCACGGTCGGCGTTTTTCAATTCACTCGCTCTCCTGAATGATCTTCTCCCGAATGGCATATTTCGTCAAATCTGCAACGGTGTGAAGCTTGAGCTTGTCCATGAGGTTGCGGCGGTGTGCGTCCACGGTTTTGGGTGAGATTTTCAAGCTGAGGGCGATTTCTTTGGTGTTTTCCCCCTGGGCGATCAAGCGCAAAACTTCCAGCTCGCGGTCGCTCAGGTCATTTGGGTGGGAAGGAGAGGAATTCCGCAGGATATTCACGAATTCCTCTTGAATCGTCGCATTGATGCCCGCGCTGAAGTAATACTTGCCCTGCCGCACGGTATGAATCGCGGCCATCAATTCCTCCGCCGTGCATGCTTTGGACAAATAGCCCGCAGCACCTGCCGCCATCATGCCTTTGACGTGCGCGCCGTCGTCCCACACGGAAAGGGCGATGACTTTGATCTCTTGGTTCGCAGAGGTGATTTTACGCGTGGCTTGCGTGCCGGTAATTTCAGAGCCACGCAAGCCAATATCCATGATGACGACGTGCGGCTGCAGCCGTAGCGCCATAGCAATCGCTTGTGCGCCATTGTCGGTCTCGCCCACCACATCAAGCTCGGGCTGGCCTTCCATGAGTGCGCGGAAGCCTGCGCGGATCACGTGATGATCCTCGACCAAAAGGATTTTGATCTTCAAATTGGACTTTCCTCCCGCGCCAGTGGTGTTGTGTAAGCAACCATCAATTCGCGATTGTCGATTGCCAATGCACTGCTGTCCGTCACCAATGGTGAGCCGTCAATGGTGAATGGTTTTGACTGTCGCACTGCCGCGCTACGGCTGCGATACCCAAACTTTGATTTGCCCTCCTCCCAATTCAGTTGAGCCGGCGATATCAACTCCGCCGGCATAATATTCCGCACGGTTTTTTACGTTGAACAAGCCAAAGCCCGCATCCCTGCTCAATGTCGCGGGATTTGCTCCCGGCGCAAAGCCGGAGCCATTGTCTTCCACCGTGACGGTGAGGGTGCGTTCCGAGCGGGTTAGCGCGACGATGATTTCATCCGCGCCGCCGTGCTTCATGGCATTGAGAATGAACTCCCGCACGGCCTTATAAAGAAAGATTGCGATTTCCTGATTCACCTGAAAATCCTGCCAGGCGTCTTGCACGCGAATCGTGAGCTTGTGCTGCCTTTTGAATTCTCCGGCCAGTGTTTCAACCGCAGCCGCAAAGCCGACGTCGTACAGCACCGGCGGCACCAGATCGAAAATCAACGAGCGGGTTCCGCGCGTGAAGTTGTCGATAGTCTGGCTCAACTCCTCCAGCCCCCGGCTGATCTCCGCCGCCGGGTTTTTTTTCTTCAGATCGGCGATGAGGCGCGAGGAGGAAATCAGAACTTCCCCGATGCGGTCGTGCAAATCTTCGGCAATGCGCTTTCTTTCCCGCTCCTCCGCTTCCAGCGAAGTTGCCGAAAGCACCTGGAGCTTTTTTTGTGTTTGCAGCAGCTCCGTGGTAATGTCGTATCCCCGGGCAATGTGAAATTCAGTTTTGCCGGTCTCGTTCATAAACTTTTGCATGTCCCATGCAATATACAGAATGCTGCCCTCCGGCATTTTTAGGGGCGCCGTGGGCTTGCCGTTTTCTGGTCCCGGCATGGAATCCGCTTCGGGGCTGGCAGTCTGCCGCAACGCCAGGGGCAGGAAGCTCAGATCCTGCTTATCTTTGCCGGCAAACGCCTCCCGGAAATAACCCTGCGAGGCCGGATCTCGAACTTTGAGATCAGCCACCCGGTCGTGCTCGTCAAAAACAATTGTCATGAATGCCGGCGTGAATTCGATGGCGGCGTCCACCAGCCGCTGCGCCTTTCTCAGCCTCTTTCCCGAACTGAGCAATTGAAAGGCATAAACGAAGATGACCAGGCAGATGATGCCGGTCGTAAATGCGATGGCAATAATGAATTCCGTGGACTCCTTTTCGATCACGATCGCGCTCCCTGGGTCGAAGTTGCCGAATCCGTTATTCTAAGGATTTGTGCGATCAATCGAAAGAAAATTGTTGAAACGGGCCATGATGATGAGGCTCCCCCCATGCCCCATCAATGGATCGGTGACCGCATGAGCGATCGTGTGATGGAATCCCAAACCGCCCTGAACCGCGGAACGGAGCACGGGTATGGGGAAAATGTAAGCAATGCATAAGACGTTGTCACTAAGCCTTTGGTGTAATCGCTAAGCATTTGGCTTCCCAGCATGTGACCTTTATTGCCACATTCGTCAATATCCCTCAAGCCGTCTTGCGCAGGCACACCCGCCATGAACATGGCAAATGTGCCATGAGCATGGCGCGCCTGTACCTAGGCCCGCTTGCACGCCTCTTTTTGCGTCTTTCCAATGCCTTAAAAATCAACTTCCATCTGTGATTTCTTCAGAGAATTCTACTGGCATAGGACTTGAATGGAGTAAGTTGGGAAGAGCAAGCGGCGCCCTTGGTATTGCTAACAAGCCGGATTCGTATGCAGCAATAAACTAACACCGCAGTAGAAAAAGGCTTACGCAAGACGTGGAAGGTTACGGCATTTCGGTGCAGGAAAAGCGATCTTCCAGCCGTTCACTCCATCATAACTCAAATCACTATCGGAGAAAGGAAAACCATGCGCTCCCTTGTTGCAAAAAAAAATCGTGTGCGCCGTGATCGCGCTATGTGGCCTCTGCCACTTCCCATTGCCAGCGCAACAACCTCAGTCAAAGACCCGCTTGGCTGTTGTGGATTTTCAAATCAAAGTCGAACAGGCACAAAAAGCGCTCGGCACCGCCATGGGCGATTTGCTGATCGATGCGTTGGTAGAAACCGGGCGCTATTTCGTTGTAGAACGCAGCGACTTGCAAGTTCTTCGACAAGAACAAATCATGGCGCTTTCCGGCGAAGTTGACGGCGCGACAGGCGCAGAAGTGGGCAAGCTCGTGGGCGCGGAATATCTGGTGGTCGGCGTGGTGAGCAAATTCGAAGAAAACACCGGCGGCGGCGCGCTGGGCGGTTTGGTGAAAAGCAAAGCCTTGGGCGGCGTGGGCTGGTACACTTCGGAGCTGGGCATCACGATTCGCATCATTCACGCGACCACCGGCGAAGTCGTAGCTTCCGAAAAAATCAATCAAAAAGAAAACGCGATCGGTCTGGCCGCTATCACAGCCACGCAACACGGTGGAGAAAATCGAGGGCGTTCAGAACGTCAAATCTTCTTTCGAGGGCAAAACCGCCAATATTAAAGTGAAATACCAAGGCGCTACCGAAGACTTCGCCGACGCCCTGCTCGCCGGCGAAATGCCGGGCTTCAAGGTGAAAGTCGAAAGTCTGACAGCGAAGAGGATTGTGATGAAGATTGAGAAGTGAGAGAATACGATTGAAGCGCCTGGAAATCGTTTAACAGATAAGCGGAAAAACGATAGCATACATTTGGATTCACGAACTGTTCGATTTGGAATAGAGGGATTTTTAGAGAAACGGATCAAGCCTTCTCATCCACTAGGCTTCGTCTAGCCGTAACAAAAGTCAGGAATGCTCTCCGAACCGCGATATCCGGGCGGAACCCACGAATATCACTGTGCCGGCGCTGGCTGTCAACAATCTCAAGCCAGCGGCGATGTTTGCAACGACTTCGGACAATAACAAAAAGAGCCACGCCTGATGCTCTTAGAGGCTATGCGGAAACCCTGAAATGTCATCCCGTGGATCTTGTTTGACTCGGGCGCAGTGCCTATTTCGAGCCCGGGTGCGGAATCTACCAAGATCCCTTCGGGATGACAGGGTGATGAGGTTTTCAGGCGGCTCTAATTCGATCCACCATGCAATTTCTTCCATTCCTCCTCAAACTCATTCCCCGCCGCCCAGCGCGGCATTTCTGCATCGTTCGCCACCTTCAGCGCGGTTTGAAAGAGAATGCGCACGTCGCGTTCACAGCCGCTGAGATCCCAGGCCTCGTCGACCACGTCGATGAGCTGGTGATAGTGCGTTTCGTGATAGACTTCAGTATCCACTTTGGGCGGCTGCACAAAATTTTTGCCGGGATTGATGTACAAGGCCGGAATGCCCGCCTTCGCGAAGTTGACTTGGTCCGAACGATAGAAACTCCCGGCGTTGGGATTGGGATCGCCGGTTACTTCCACCGGCACGGTATTGCCATCCCTCGTCACCGTGTATTGTTGCGCGACGGCTTTCAGGGCCTCGCCGAGCGTGCTCATGTCCACGCCGATGGCAGCGACGTCGGAAGTCACGCCGAAAATCTGGGGCATGTCGATGTTGAAATTCGCGACCAGGCGGCTGCGCGCGATCGGCGGGCTGTCCGCAAACCATTTGCTGCCCAGCGAACCGCTTTCTTCGGCAGCGCAAGCCAGAAACAGCATTGAGCGTTTGGGACGGTCTTTCAAATCAACAAACGCTTCCGACATGTTGATGATACAGGAAGTGCCCAATGCATTGTCCCATGCACCGTTGTAAATTTTGTCCGGTCCGGGAAGGTTTTCATTTTTGCCGAGATGATCGTAATGCGCCGAAAACACGATGACCTGCTGCTTTAAGTCAGGATCGCTGCCTTCGAGCATGCCAACGACGTTTTTGGTTTCAATACGGCGCATCACGGTTTCAATGTGGGCCGTCACTTTGAATCCGGTGTCAACCGGATTGAAATCGCGCGAAGCGGCCATTGTGAACAAGCCCTCAAGCGTCGTGCCCATCGACTGCGCCAAGCGCTGGGAAGTGGGTTCGTCCATCCATCCCAACAAATCCACCTGGTAACCGCTGCCGGCCAAATCGAGCGCGAATTGCTCTTCCGCGCCCTCGTGGCCCACCACGCTGAAGGGATAGCTGGCCGAGGGAATGGTGTGGATCATAAAGGCGCCGGCGGCGCCATGTTTCATCGCTTGCTCGAATTTGTACGTCCACCGGCCGTAATACGTGCGGGCTTCGCCCTTGAACAATGCAACGCCGTCTTCCGTCACGGGTGGATCGTTATTCACAAACAGCAACACCTTGCCTTTTACGTCCGCACCTTTGAAATCGTCCCAGTTGTCCTCCGGCGCCTCCACACCATAGCCCACGAAAAGCAGCGGCGCGTCATTGACCTCGACGACTTCCTTTTGAGAAGTTGACCAATAAGTTAGCGTGGAGTCGGAAAAATATTCCAGCTCGCCGTTTCCGCTCTGCAGTTGCAATGAAGACTTTCCCGCGTTTTTTTTGCTGCCCACCAATTTCACCGGCTGAAAATACGAGCCGCTCACCGGCAAGAGACCGCACTCTTTGAATCGTTTGGCGATGTAGCCCGCCGCCTTCTCTTCGCCTTGCGTGCCGGGGGCGCGGCCCTCCATGTCATCGGCGGAAAGGATTTGCACGTCGTGCAAGATTTCTTCTTTGGTGATTTTCAGCAACGCCTCCGATTCGGAAACGCCCATCTTGCCGCAAGCAGTGAGGAGGTGAAGGAAAATAACTACGGCTGCTACCAACAAGCGGTGGGGTCGCATGATTTTCTCCAATTTGAACGATTGACTTGGTCCCTGAGCGCCTACTACTGGCGATGATAATGCTTTTTGCGCGGAGTTGCAATCACCAAATCTCAATTGGAGTGTATGAGGTTGGCGCGCACCGGCTCTCGGAGTGGCATCTTTGTCCAGATTTTGTTATTTTAGAACCAAGTTTCTGCTGCGTAATTCCACAATAGACTAGTGCACTGTTACCTTAGTTTTTGTAAGTAGCTCTCGATGTCATTCAGAAGGAATCTTGTGAAGCATGAGCACAGTGGTCATTTTTACCAAGATTCTTTCAGAATGACATGGCGGGGAGTATAATTTTTAAGGTAACAGTGCACTAGACTATTAAATGCTCCGTTTGGGATCAATCATCTTTCCTACGCCTGAAATCGAAGTTGTGCCCAAATCAACCAAGATCCTTACTGGATGACAATTTGTATTTCAATGCGGGCAAACAAATCATGGCTGACCTGAAAAGAAACTTCATCGCCGGCGAGTGGCACGGCGGCGGCGTGCCGCGAGAAGATATCAATCCATCTGATATTGATGACATCGTAGGGACGTACGTGCAAGCCGGGCCGGAGCAAGTCGAAGCGGCGGTGCATGCCGCTCGGTTGGCTGCACCGCAATGGGTTGCGGCCACGCTGCAACAACGTTGCAACGCGCTTGATTTCATCGGCAGCGAAATCTTGCAGAGAAAAGACGAGCTGGGCCGCTTGCTTTCGCGCGAAGAAGGCAAAACTCTGCCCGAAGGCATCGCCGAAGCCGCACGCGCGGGTCAAATATTCAAATTCTTTGCCGGCGAGGCGCTACGCCTTGCCGGTGAGCATATTCGTTCCGTTCGCCCGGGCATCGAGATCGACGTGCTGCGCGAGCCTCTCGGAGTCGTCGGCGTGATCACGCCCTGGAATTTTCCGCTGGCGATTCCGGCGTGGAAAATCGCGCCGGCGCTGGCGTTCGGGAATGCCGTGATCTTCAAGCCGGCGGAGCTCGTCCCCGGCTGCGCCTGGGCTCTGGCCGAAATCATTGCGCGCGCAGGTTTGCCGAAAGGCGTGTTTAATCTGCTCATGGGTCGAGGAAGCGAAATCGGCGACACGCTGGTGCCTCATCCGCAAGTCGATGGTTTCAGCTTCACCGGCTCGATCGCCGTGGGCAGAAAACTCGCGGTGCAATGCGCGCAACGCATGGCGAGGGTGCAGCTCGAAATGGGCGGCAAAAATCCCATGGTGGTTCTGGATGATGCTGATCTCGACGTCGCCGTGAACGCCGCGATCAATGGCGCTTATTTTTCCACCGGCCAGCGTTGCACCGCTTCGAGCCGGTTGATTGTGACCGAACGTATTCACGATCGCTTCGTGAACGCCATGTTGGCGCGCATGAAGCAGCTCAAAGTCGACGATGCACTTGCCGAAGGCACGGACCTCGGGCCGGTGGTCGATGAAATTCAGCTTGAAAAGAACTTTTCCTATCTGAAAATTGGCCGGGACGAAGGCGCAAATCTGATTTTGGGCGGCGAACGATTGCAGCGCGCCAAGAATGGCTATTATCAGGCTCCGGCATTGTTTGTTGAAACCAGCAATGCCATGCGCATCAATCGCGAAGAGATTTTCGGCCCCATCGCCTCGATTATTAAGGTAAAAAACTACGAGGAGGCGCTGGCCGTTGCCAATGATACGGACTTCGGCTTGTCTGCCGGCATTTGCACGACTTCGTTGAAATATGCCAGCCACTTCCGGCAAAATGCCCAGGCCGGTATGGTGATGGTGAATTTGCCGACGGCCGGCGTGGATTATCACGTCCCCTTCGGCGGCCGCAAAGGCTCCAGCTACGGCCCGCGCGAGCAGGGGAGGTACGCGGTTGAGTTTTATACGACGGTTAAGACTTGTTATACGGCGCCGTGAGGCGTGTAGGTCGTTGATAGTGGGTGGTTAATTGTGGATCGAAGATTGAAGATAGAGGATGAAAGAGGAGAGTTGGAATCTCAAAGGCGTTGCACTCAAGCTTTCATCACACGATCCACGATGTACTATCACCCATCTACGACTAACAACTAACGACCAACAACCAACGACCAAAAACAGATGCCCAAACACACCTTCTTCTGCATCGACGCCCACACCTGCGGCAATCCTGTACGCGTGGTAGCGGGCGGTGGGCCGCAGCTACAGGGCAAGAGCATGAGCGAGCGGCGGCAGCATTTTCTCGCGGAGTATGATTGGATTCGTACGGGCTTGATGTTCGAGCCGCGCGGCCACGATATGATGTCCGGCAGCATCTTGTATCCGCCCACGCGCGCAGACTGCGACGTGGGTATTTTGTTCATTGAAACCAGCGGCTGTCTGCCCATGTGTGGCCATGGCACCATCGGTACCGTCACCGTGATGATCGAGCACAATCTTGTGCGGCCAAGAATGCCGGGCACTTTGCGACTGGAGGTGCCGGCGGGAGTGGTGGAGGCACATTACAAATCGACCGGCAACCGGGTTGAATCCGTGCGTGTCGTCAATGTGCCCTCTTATCTTCATTCGCGCGATCTTGAAGTGGATTGCCCTGAGCTTGGCTTTATAAAAGTCGACGTTGCTTATGGGGGAAATTTTTATGCGATCGTCGATCCACAGAAGAATTATCCTGGCCTCGAGCGCTACACCGCCGCGGATTTGATTCGTCTGAGTCCGATTCTGCGCCGGCACCTCAACGAGAGTTTTTCTTTTGTGCATCCGGAGAATGCCGCGATTCGTGGCTTGAGCCATGTTCAATGGACCGGAGAACCGAAACACCCGGAGGCGCATGCGCGCAATGCCGTTTTTTATGGCGAGAAAGCCATCGACCGCTCCCCGTGCGGCACGGGCACGTCCGCCCGCATGGCGCAATGGGCGGCGGCGGGAAGATTGCAAGCCGGCGACGATTTTGTCCATGAAAGCATCATTGGCAGCTTATTTCATGGCCGGGTCGAGGCGAAATCTCGGGTCGGCGATTTTGAGGCCATCGTGCCGAGCATCACCGGGTGGGCGCGGGTGACCGGTTTTAATACCATATTCATTGACGACGAAGATCCTTATGCGCATGGCTTTCAGGTGATTTAGCTTATCGCGGTTTCTGCGTGAATGAACAGCATTCCTTCTTGTCATTCTGTAAGAATCCTCCCTCGCGCTTGTGAAAGCGCTCTCCTGCTGGCGGTATCTTGAAGATAGGGAAGATGCTTTCAGAATATCGGGAAGAACGAGGATTCAATCTGCAAGGGCTCTTGATGGAAAATGCAAAATCAAAAAGACGTTCTCATTATCGGCGGCGGTGCGATCGGCATTTGCACCGCATATTATCTTTGGAAGAACGGCGCCAACGTGGCCGTTTTGGAAAAGGATGAAATCTGTTCCGGCTGTTCGTACGGCAACTCCGGCCTCATCGTCCCCAGCCATATCATTCCACTCGCGGCACCGGGCATGATTGCCAAAGGACTCAAATGGATGTTCGATCCGGAAAGCCCGTTTTATCTCAAGCCGCGATTTGACCTCGACTTTTTCTCGTGGCTTTGGAAGTTTCATACCTCCTGCACACGAGAGCACGTGCAAAGATCCATTCCAATTTTGCATGAACTTTTGGTGACGAGCGCGTCGTTATACGATGAGATTGCACGGGCCAAGCTTTTCGATTTCGGCCTGAGGAAAAAGGGCTTGTTGCAGCTTTATCGAACCGAAAAGGAATTTCGCGCCGATTTGGTGGTGGCGGAGCGAGCGCGTCAAGCCGGACTACAAGTGAGCGCGTTGAACCCTGACCAAATTCACGCGCTCGAACCGAAGGTGCGGACGCGCGCGGTGGGTGGAATATATTATCACAGCGATGCGCATCTCGAACCCGCGAATTTCGTGCGCCATATGAGTCACTATCTCGCGCAGCAAGGCGTTTCGATTCGTACCCACACGGAAGTATTGAAGCTTAAAGCTTCGCGAAACCGCCTCATGTCGGTTCAAACTTCAAGCGGGGAATTCACGGGAAATGAGATCGTGCTGGCTGGCGGCGCGTGGTCAACGCAACTGTTGCAACCGCTGCGCATGAAGTTGCCTTTACAAGCTGGAAAGGGGTATAGCATTACCATTTCTGCATCGCAAGAGATTCCGAGCATTCCTTTTATTTTGCACGAAGCCAGGGTCGGGATAACGCCGATGAACGGCAAGCTGCGCTTCGCCGGCACAATGGAGCTTGCTGGCCTCGGTCCTGCGATCAATCAGCGCCGCGTGCGCGCCATTCTCAAAGCGGTGCCGGAGTATTTTTATGATTGGGATCCTTTGCCACAAATGGCTACGGCGGAAATCTGGGGTGGTATGCGACCGTGCACGCCCGATGGCATGCCTTATATCGGACGCTTTTTACGATACCCAAATCTGATTGCGGCGACCGGACACGCCATGCTCGGTATCGCTCTGGCGCCGGTTACAGGAAAGCTGATCTCCGAGATCGTGCTTGGAAAACAGCCCGCAATTCCGCTCACGGCCTTGCGTTGTGAACGATTTGAGTGATGCTGGGCGACCATCTATCGCTCTGTTGCTGATCAATCAGACCGTTGCAGAGGGCAAATTGAACGCAGATTTCGCAGATGAACGCTGATCAATCAAAACAGGCTCCGAAACGATTCATGGAGTGGCATCTCATTCTCGACAAATTAAAGTTACTTGTCAGCTTGCTGGTCATGCCGGTTGCAGGTATTGCACAGCATAACACGCACTGGCAGTTGATCGACAGCGGCACGCGCGCTTCATTTCGTGGCCTGAGTGTGCCGAGCGACAGCGTGATCTGGGTGACGGGCACACGCGGCACTTTCGTGCACTCCTTTGATGGCGGCAAAACTTGGCAGGCCGATTCCATGGCAGGCGCGACACACCTCGATTTCCGCGACGTGCATGCCGTGGATGCGCACACCGTTTACATGATGAGTGCGGGCCCCGGCGAGCGTTCGCGCATATACAAGACCACGGACGGCGGCCGCAGTTGGAAGCTGCAATTCACCATGCCAGATTCGGCGGGCTTTCTGGATGGCTTTGAATTCTGGGAGGGGCAGCGCGGCATTGCTTTCGGCGATCCGCTGGAGGGGCGCCTGTTCGTCATCACCACCACTGACGGCGGCAATATCTGGCTACGAATACCGCCTGAAAACATTCCGCCCGTCATCGAAGGTGAATTCGCCTTCGCTGCTAGCGGAACGAGTATAGCCGTACAAGGTAAATCTCAAGTTTGGATTGGAACAGGCGGGGCTGCCGCGCGTGTGTTTCATTCGAATGATGGCGGGCATTCCTGGACCGTCGCAAACACACCGCTGTCGAGCGGAAGTGAATCGGCCGGGATTTTTTCGTTGGCGTTTCGCGACGAAAAAAACGGCGTTGCCGTGGGCGGCGACTATCGCAAACCGGCCGAAGCTGCGAGCCATGTGATTGTTACAAAGGACGGTGGGCAGACCTGGGAGATTCCCAAGTCCGCCCAACTTGAGTTTCGTTCCGGCGTGGTTTTTATTCCGCAAATGCACGGTCAGATTCTGATTGCTGTGGGTACCTCAGGCGCAGATTCTTCAGGAGACGGTGGGCTGACGTGGAAGAGGATTGATGCGGGTGGTTTCAACGTCGTCAGCGCTGGTAGTTCCAGGGCAAGCGTTTGGGCTGCGGGGCCAGAGGGAAAAATTGCTAGGTTGATAGTTCCGACCAGTCGATGATATGTCGTATTTGGTGTCCAGCTTTTACTTGTTGGTTTGAGGCGAAGCCTCGCTTCCAAGTAACATGTCATGCAGGAGGCATCTTTTTCAGCACGAGCACCGTGCCAGAAACTTAACAAGATCCCTGCGGGATGACACGGTGGTGTTGCTTGTCGAACCAACCCCGATCACCGGGGTAAGGCGCTGAATAGTTACAATATTTTATGCTTGCAAATGCGCTTAGAAGTTACTATAATTATTCAGAATAGTATTAGCACTTGTACAAATACTTGTTTATGTAATGGATCCAAAAACTCTCTCTCCTGGCGAGGTCATTGAGCGCATCGGCAAAGGGCTGTCACGCGACAAGCTCTCCTACTTCGTGCGCGAAGGTTATCTCCAGCCCGAAAAAATCAAGCGCGGCAATCAGATCTACAAATTCTTTCACGAGCGTGACGTATTGATTCTGGACCGCGCCATGACCTACATGGAGAAATACCAAACCCGGCCGCGCGCCGCCTTTGAAAAGGCGCGCAAAGAATTCGAACAAAAAGAGCTCGACTTTTAACGATCTAAAACTGAACTGCCGCTTTGATGCGGTATATCCGCTTGGCTGACAATACTCAAGAAAAGTTCTGCAGGTTTTTTTGCAGAATAATTTTTCGGCAGAATGATTCCAAACCATTCTGCCAGTAGGCAATCCATATTGGAGTGTTATTTTTGTAACGATTTCTTCAGGGATGGAGCATGAAGATTTCTCGGGCGAGTTTACGAGCTTTTGTGCCGGAGCATGTTTTTTTGCAAGCAGAAGAGTTGCATCGCAATGGGGCGATCAAGATTCACAATCGCGCGATGAACAATCTGCAGGCCACGGTCCGTGACTTGAGCAATTCTTATTCCCGTTTCGTGGTCGTGCGCTGGCAGCAAGAGGGCCGGCCGCGGAGCCAGTGCTCATGCTACTCACATGATGAGCTTTGTTTGCATGCCGTCGCGCTGCTGCTGGAAATTCTCCAACCTGGCAACAACGGCTTGATTGACGACAAGGCAGGAGCGATGTCCTGGGCAAATTATGTGCAAGGCCTGCCGCAACTGCTCGCTACGCCTCAGGCACCGCGCACGCAAACATACCGTCTCATGTTCTTTCTGCGGCTCAAACCGTCCGGCTGGTCGTTGCGGCCGGCAAAGACTTACATTAAGAAGAACGGCCAGGTCGGACAGCGCTCACAACCGGCATATTCACGCCATGAATTTCAAAGCCTGAATGCCTCGAACCAGGAAAAGCAAGCCATCGATTATTTGGCGCAGCTCAAGGCAGCTGCAGGATATGGCAGCCTGTATGCCTATTCTGCCGTACCGACTTATGAATTCGTTTACGGCGCGGAGGTCGACCAGCTTTTTGAAATCCTGTCAAGCTGCACGGTCTTTTTGGAAGATGACCTGGAGCTTTTCACACCGTTGCAATTCGTCGAAGCGACGGCGAAATTGCGCTTTCAGCTCGCGAGCGCAAATGCAGAACAGAACGGCGGCGGAGATTTGTTTTTTTTTCCTCAACTGCAATGCAATGGCCATCCTGAAGCATTTGACGGCAGCTATCGTGTTCTGTCTTCGAACCCGCTCTGGCTTCTAAGGGACGATCAAGTTTTTCGTCTGAGCGAGGCCGTGCCCGCGGCCTATCTCCTTCCATTCACACAGAAGGGGCTCAAGTTAAGAATCCCACGCGAGCAAGCCGGCGATTTTCTGAAAGCTCTTGCTCCTCGCCTCACGCCGCAAGTGGAATTGACGCTACCCGAAGAGTTGGGCTTACAAACCGTACGCACCCTGACCGGCAAGCGCCTTTACTTGCAGGAGCACGAAAATACGCTACGCGCCGAGTTGCGCTTTGTTTACGGCGAAGTGGAAGTAAAAGGCGGCATTGGATCGCAGGTCAGTCTGGAGCAAGCACGCGAAAATGGTGCCCTGTGGCGTGTCGAACGTGACCTTGCCAGCGAGAACGCAGTGCATGAAGTGCTTTTGTCAGCGAGGATGTGCTGGGAAGCGAGTAACGGCTTCTTCTTTCTAAAGGAAGAGCCGCTCACCTGGTTATTCGACGAGCTGCCCAAGCTGGCCGCTTCGGGCTTCGAGATTTTCGGTGAAGAAAACTTACAGCGCAATCGCGTCAATCGGGCCACGCCCGCCGTGCGCGTGGCCGTTTCATCCGACATCGATTGGTTCGATCTCAGCCTGGAGATCGATTTTGGCGGGGTAATGGCCTCGCTCGCGGAGCTGCGTACGGCGATTCGCAATGACGCGCGTTACTTGAAACTGGCCGACGGCAGCCTGGCGCGCATTCCGGAAGAATGGCAAAAGCGTTTCAGCCATTTCTTCAGTTTCGCCGAGATCAAAAATGGCACAGGCAGAATTGCCGGAACGCACGCCATGCTTATCGACGCGCTCTTTGACGAAGCGCAGGACAAGCGCTTCGACGACGGCTTCAAGCAGCGCGTGCAACGGCTGAAGAATTTCGACGGCATTCAAGAAGTGCCTGTGCCGGAAAATTTTCAAGGCACGCTGCGGCCCTATCAACAAGCCGGGCTGAACTGGCTGGGGTTTTTGCAGGAATACGGCTTCAACGGCTGCCTGGCGGATGACATGGGCCTGGGCAAGACGGTGCAGGCACTGGCGTTTCTGCTGCGAGAAAAAAGCAGAAATGGACTCACAATTCCGGTCGAAGCCGGGCGTCCTTCGCCGGCGAAAGCAAAAAAGAAGCATGGCCGGGCGCAGAAGAACGCAAAGGTCAAGCAGAATGAAGTATCGCGCACCAGCCTGATTGTCGCGCCTTTGTCCGTGCTTTTCAATTGGGAAAGAGAATGCGCCCATTTTGCGCCGGATTTGAAGCTGCACATCCATCACGGTCTTGAGCGCGCGCGCACGGCGGAGACTTTTGCGCAACATGATCTTGTGCTCACCACCTATGCCACGATGCGCAATGATATCGACTTCTTGAAAGACTTCTCTTTTCATTATTTGATTTTGGATGAATCACAGAACATCAAGAATCCCGTTTCGCAAACCGCCAAAGCCGCCGGGATTCTGAACAGCCGGCACCGGCTGGTGCTCACCGGCACGCCGGTGGAGAACAACACGCTGGAATTGTGGTCGCAATTTTCCTTTTTGAATCCTGGCCTGTTAGGGTCGATGCACTATTTTCGCAGCGCTTTTGCCACGCCCATCGAGCGCCATCAAGACGAAAGCGCCGCCACTTTGCTCAAGCGCATGATCGGCCCCTTCCTGCTGCGGCGTAAAAAGGAAGACGTGGCGCAGGAGCTTCCGCCCAAGAGCGAGCAAATCTTCTACTGTGCCATGAGCGCTCCCCAAAAGAAATTCTACGAACAGGTGCGCGACCAATGCCGCGCCGAGCTCATGAACCTGATCTCGACTTCCGGACTGCAGGATGCACGTTTCAAAGTATTGCAAGGCCTCACGCGGCTGCGCCAGATTGCCTGCCATCCTGCATTGCTGGAGGAGGGGAGGAAGAAAGATTCGGGCAAATTCGAGTCCTTTCTCGATCTGCTGCGCGAGATCGTCGCCGCCGGCCACAAGGTGCTGGTGTTTTCGCAGTTCGTGCGCATGCTCAAAATCGTGGCGGAAGCTTTGGACAAAGAAGTGATCACTTACACCGTTCTAACGGGGGCGACGCGTAACCGCGAAGCTTGCGTTGAGCAATTTCAAAACGACCCGAACACCAAAGTATTTCTCATCAGTCTCAAAGCCGGAGGGTTTGGGCTCAATCTGACCGCGGCGGACTATGTCTTTATTTTCGACCCGTGGTGGAATCCAGCGGCGGAGCGCCAGGCCATCGATCGCGCGCATCGCATCGGGCAGAACAAAAACGTTTTTGTCTATAAAATGATCGCGCGCGACACGGTGGAGGAGAAAATCCTCGAGTTGCAGAAACGCAAGGAAAACCTGGTCTCGCAATTGATCACGACGGAGAGCGGATTATTCAAGCATTTGACGGTGGAGGATATTCGAGGGTTATTCAGTTGAGATACGGGCTCGCGCTGGAATTGTGCGCCTACGCGCAGGGTCGTCAGAGAACTAGACTCACATATCGTGCTTGCGACTGCCGGTGCAATCATTGCCCGAGAAGAAGAACTGAAGCAAGAATGGAGCAGCCATGAGCATGATCCCCTTCTCTAATCTCTTTCCGGAGATTGGCCCAGAAGAAACCCGATGGTTGCTTTGCCGCGATCGCCATGATTTGCCCGACGGCGGCTTCGCGTTCGTCGAGCATTACTGCGGCGACAAAGATTGCGATTGCCATCGCGTGATCATGACCGTTGTGTCGCCGGAGATTTCGGAAGAAACGGTAGCTACGATCAACTACGGCTGGAAATCCACCAGTTTTTATGAGAAGTGGTACGGTGATCGGGAGTTGGGCAAATTTGCGAAGGGCCCTTTCTTGGATCCATTGGGATTGCAATCATCGTATGCATCGGTGCTTCTGTATCTGTTCAAAAACCTCATTCTGAAAGACAAGGCGTATGTGGCACGCCTGAACCGTCACTACGAAATGTTCAAGCGCCATTTGCGGGAACACCCGAAACCGAGGTTCAATCCACCCCTTCTTCGTGCCCAAAAAATCGGGCGCAATGAGCGATGCCCTTGCGGCAGTTCAAGGAAATTCAAACACTG
This sequence comes from bacterium, assembly GCA_050732395.1. Classification (GTDB taxonomy): domain Bacteria; phylum Zhuqueibacterota; class Zhuqueibacteria; order Zhuqueibacterales; family Zhuqueibacteraceae; genus JBIOXB01. Next base: position 14,890 of record JBOHQX010000276.1, on the reverse strand, counting down.
TTGCGGCAATATTCGGATGAGCAGTTTTGTTTGATTTTGCGTACTTTGCTTTATCTTATACAAGGCTCTTCGAATGTTTTCAATATAGTTTCAACATTCTTCGGGATATATAATAGCAAAGATCAACCTCGCCTGAATCCCCCTTCAGAATTTATCACCTGGCCGGTAACCCACCTCGCTTCATCTGATACCAACCAGCCAATGAGACGGGCTGCGTCATCGGGTTCACCCCAGCGTCCCTGTGGCATGCGCCGCAAAACGGCATGATCGATTTCTGCACTAGGCTCATAGGTCCTAGTGGGACCGGGATTAACGGCATTAACAGTAATACCTTTATCAATGAGAGCATCAGAAAGGCTGGCCGTGAGCTGGTGGAGTGCGCCTTTCGAAGCCACATACGCCAAATGCGGCATGGGGCCAAGGTGTTGGCCGGAGATGAGCAGAATGATTCGGCCACCCGATTTTGCGGTATGTTGTTGCGCATATTCCTTGATGAGCAACAATGACGCACGGACGTTGATCATGAGATGGCGGTCGATTTCCTCAGCACTTAAGTCCACCAGCTCTTTGAGAGTATCATGGGTATGATTGAGCACCAGAATATCGATGTGAGCAAACTTTTCAACGGCAGCGGCAATCACGCGAGCAGGAGATTGAGAATCTTTAAAGTCGGCTTCCATATGCTCGATTCTGACGCCGTAATTGTGTAACTCCTGCATGAGAACTACGGGGTCGTAAGGGTTGTCCAGCGCCTGCATTTCTTGATCATACAGCGCGAATGAATGCAGGAACAAATCCGCGTCCATGGCAGCCAGCCGGTTCGCAATGCCAAAACCGATACCATTTCTGCGGCTGACTCCGGTAATAAGGGCCACTTTGCTTTTTAAGGATTGCATCTGATTATTCCAATCCACGATTTAGAATCGGCTCTGTATCGATTTGGGCAAAGGCTTTTTCAAATGTGGATAAGCCTCCACTAAACGAAAAATATCTGCCAAGTCTTTTTGTCTTTTACTCTGGCGCTTATGTTCATCGGAAAATGCCCAGATTTTTCCTTGCAAGACGTCCGTTTTCCCATTGGCCAGGCGAGTCATGAATATTTTTTCGGTCATAGAGCCTAAGCTCCGTTTCTTGAAAATCCATCGTATCTATGCAAGTGTCTTCCCCAGACGGCAAGACTATTAAGGGCAAAACTATTAAAAGCTGTTTTTGTATTTAATAGTTTCGCCTTCAATGTGCACCCGCATGTTTGCAATCCATTGAAAAACGAACACCAAAAGCGACCACAGTCGGGAAATATCACGCGTTGTATTTCATCTCCATCTGTTCGATCTCTTCACTGAGCGATGCCCATTCCTCCAAATCCTTTTTTAGAATCAAATCCACTTCGCGCTGGCGCTTGAGTTTTTGGGGATAAAGGATGGGATCACCGATGATTTGGGGATCGCAAACCGCCTCCAGCAATTCTTGTTTTTCCTTTTCCAGGCCGGCTACTTCCTTTTCCAACGTATGCAATCGTTGTTTCAACGGTCGTAGTTTCTGCGATTTTTCCTGAATGCGCTCGGCGCGCACGCGCCGGTCTTCCTTGCGGTTTGCCGTCGAGGCCGCAGTAGTCGCGGTCTTGATCGAAGGACCGGCGGCGTTCTCGCCTTCCGCGGATTGCGCCCGCTCTTTTTGCCAGAGATATTCGTCGTAGTTTCCTACATAAACCACCAGGCGGCCGTCGTTCACTTCCACGATCTTGTTGGCAATGGCATTGATCACGGCGCGATCGTGCGAAATAAATAACAGCGTACCTTCATATTCCGCCAGCGCCTCCTCCAAAATCTGGCGCGACAAAATATCCAGGTGATTTGTGGGCTCATCCATCACCAGCATGTTGGCCGGACGGCCCAATAATTTTGCCAGTGCCACACGTGCTTTTTCGCCGCCGGACAGCACGTCGATTTTTTTGAAAACCTCATCGCCGCTGAACAAGAATGCCCCGAGCAACGTGCGGCGCTGCGCCGGGGTCAAATTAAACGTCACGCCGGCGATTTCTTCATAGACCGTTGCCTCGGGATTCAGATTCTCCAACTGATGCTGGGCATAGTAATCAACCGTTACCTCGTGGCCGTAGTGCAGCGTACCGCTCTCATAGCTCAGCACGCCGGCAATCATTTTCAACAAGGTGGATTTGCCCGCGCCATTTGGACCGATCAGGGCGACTTTGTCGCCCCGGGAAAGGATGAAATCAAGATCGCGATAGACGACTTTATCACCGTAACGTTTTTCAACCTTTGACAGCCGCACCACCTCCTGTCCCGAACGCGGCGGCTGCGGCAGCCGGAATTTCATGGCGCGCGGCGAGTCGTTCTCGACCTGCACGCGTTCCATTTTCTCGAGCATCTTGACGCGGCTTTGCACCTGCCGTGCTTTGGTGGCTTTGTAACGAAAGCGCTCGATAAATCTTTCGGTCTGTTCGATCTTTCTTTGCTGATTCTTGAATTGCGCTTCCAACTGCTCGCGCCGCGCCGTTTTCTGCTCGGCATAGGATTCAAAATCTCCAATATAGGTGTGCAGCTTCTGCACGCTGATTTCCAGGATACGCCCGGCGATGCGTTGCATGAAAACCTGGTCGTGCGTGGTGAGTACGATGGTACCGGGATAGTCGAGCAGGAAATTCTCCAGCCAGACGACGGATTCGAGATCGAGATGGTTGGTTGGCTCGTCCAGCAGCAAGACTTCGGGCCGGCTCAACAACAACTTGGCCAGCGCCACGCGCATGATCCAGCCGCCGGAAAACACCCGCAACGGCGCATAGTGTTGCTCGGGCTTGAAGCCTATACCGGTCAAAATCGCCTTGGCTTGATGCTCGACTTCGTAGCCGCCTGCAGATTCGAAGCGTTGGCGTAATTCGCCATAACGCCGCAAATCCTCCGGGTCGGAGTCCGCGGCGAGCGCTTGTTCCATTTGCATCAACCGCAGCTCCATCGCTTGCAAGTCCGGGAAGCCTGCCAAAGTCTCTGCCAGCACGCTGCGTTCAGGATTTTCCCATACTTCCTGCTTGAGATAACCCAGACGCGCTCCCTTGGCAATGACGATACTGCCGCTCTCCGGTTCTTCTTCGCCGGTGAGCATGCGAAACAGAGTGGTTTTGCCCGAACCGTTCGGCCCGACTAAACCCACGCGTGCGTGCGGCGGGACATGCGCCGAAGCTTCATCAAAAACAAGCTTCGCGCCAAATTGCTTTTTTAAATTGTGGATATGAATCATGAGTGCAATAATTATGAAAGGACGCACTTGCCATGTGAAATTTGGGAAATATAGCAATCGTCTCTAAAAAAGGCAATGCGGGCAGACTTTGTTGTCAAGAATACGTGCACCGCTACAGTCACATTCGCTTGGGAAGGGTGGGAGGAGGGAGTCCAAAAGCGCTTGACGCTCAAATGACAATTGAACTCAAATACACCTGTACGGGGATCACTTAAACGGGAAATAGGCGGCTCTAGATTAAGAGCAATGATGTGTAAGGTGCAGATGATCTTGTTTTTATTAAGTTTTAACTTGCGCGGCCGTTCAACACACTTTTGAACTCGGCCACGCGATAACGACTAACGGTAATGGCGCTGCTGGTCTTGTCCTTCATAGTGAGCACGCAGCGGCCGTCGTCAAGGTAGGCAGTATGCGCAATTTGATTGAGATTGACGATCGTGGAGCGATGCACCCGAAAAAACTTGGCGGCATCGAGCTTGGCGCACAATTCCTCCAAGCCAAAGTCTAGAGCATGGCGTTGCAGATCGGTGTAAGCAAATACCATGCGATATTGTGTGCCGATCCACACCACGCGTTCGACCGGCAGAAACATGGTTTTTCCCAAACGGCTCACGGGTAAACGCTGCAGGAAGTCTTCCGCAGGGGAAAAATTGACGAACTCTTGGAAATTCGGCTTTTGCCGCAAGGCGGTAGAAGCAAGGGTGGCCATCTTTACTCCTCCTGGGGTGGAAAATCAACAAGACAATTTTTCACCAGTGTTTTATGGCAGCGGGAACAAAGCGGCTAAATAAATGACCGCGCAGAGACGCGAAACGTTCAACAAGGGCTTGGTGCGGCCAATTTATTTTGCCGCAGGCCAGTGGTCTTCGGTTTCATTTACGATCCGGCACAAAACCGCGTCCCCGGCATTGAAAACGACCCGTTTCAGACCGCCGGCAGCCAATGGGATATCGATTTCAGCGCCCGCTTGGGTAACCCATAGACGTACGCTCATGTGGGTAGAGTCATCCCACTCGACCCGGATAGGAACGAACATACGAAAACTCGACGAAACCTCTTCTTGTTGTACGCGAATACGCGCCACTTGTGCCGTGCGATGCTCCGTCGCCAGTGCATTAGCCACCGGCATCCCGGCCGGCAAGCTTGGCGTGGCGGCAGGAATATTCTTGACGTCGTACTGCCACCGGTAGGTCGGAATCTGGTTGTCAAAAATCCATTGTTGGAAGAACCAGTCCAACGAGGCGCCGTAGTGCTTTTCTGCAATGCGTTGAAAGTCTTCCGTCGCGGGCTCACGGTGGCGATGGTACGCGATGTAATCCGCAAGCATGTTCCAAAAACGCTCATCACTGCCGGTATTTAGATCGCGTAAGAGCCAGCGCAGCATGTGCACGACGTATGCGCCCTTCTCATAGGTTTGCGTGTAGTAATCGAGCACCTCATTTTGTCCCAGACGTGCACCCATCCAGATCGGCCCGGCTTTGAGGCCTTCCGCATTGCGTAACGCGACCTTACCGAGGCCGAATTGTTGCATGCCGAGATTTGCACCGATGTGGCCACGATCCAGCGCATCGTCGCGCCACGCCTGCAAGATTTGCTCGAATTGTTCGGGCGAACGCGCCAGCCATTCCACGTACATTGCACCGAGGTATTCCGCGAAGCTTTCGCTCAGCCATTGATCGTGATATGTGCGCCAGCCGGCTTGATTGCCAAACCATTGGTGCGCGACTTCGTGGCCGCGCAATGCTTCGCGACCGCCCTCCAGGTGGCTGGTGAAACCGATCCAGGACAGCGTGACGAACCCTGGAAAGCCCTGGCTGTGAATGGTCGGCGCCTCCACGACCCGCAAGCAGGGCAAGGGATACTCGCCCAGGAATGCTCCAAAAAAATAAAGACTGTTCGCCAGATCACCGGCCACGCGACGCCGCTCCTGATGCGAACGTTGCCCGGTAGTATTCATGACAATCGCCGGCAAGCCCGGCCGCGCAGCCATAAGCGTGTCGGTCTGAAAATCCCCCATGCAGAACGTGGCGGCTTTCGCAGGCGCGACGGTCTTGAAAAAGCTCAGGTGATGGCCGGCTTCCTCCCAATCGCGAACAAGCTCTCCGACCGCCAGCACACGCTGCCGCCGCGGCACCTTGAAAATGATCTGATAATGCGCGCGCTCCAAATAGCCCGCGCGCGGCGCCCAGTTGATCGGGTCCTTTAAGAAGTAGGTACTATTCTCGTGGCGCCGCAGTGCTTGGCCTTCATATTGAAACAGCAAACGCAGGGTATCACTCTGCCAGGCGTATGGTCGCAAGAAAACCGTGACGCCTGCTTCTTCCGGCTCTTGCACGAAATCCAGCGTATCGCCTGCCTCGGCTGAGATTCTTGAAACCTTCAAATCCGCAGATAGGGCAAAACTTAGCGCCGGCGGTCGTGCCTCACCGGTAAAAAGATCGACTCCCATGTCGGCCTGCAAAAGGCCGTCTTCGTCCAACGCCACCCAGCCGTTGTATTTCGTTGGCTTTATGAGCGCAGTAGGGTTGAACATGCCGGACGAATGCGTATAGCTGCAAAGTGTAAAAAACTGGCGCCCGATACGTTTAGGGAAGTAAGAATAGAATGCGATGGATTCGAGGGTATTGGCGTCGTACAGGTAAACGTGCAACGGCGGCGAAAAATTGCGGCCGTGCTCCGGATAGAATGCGCACAGGACGAATTCCGCGGAGGGCGCGAGTTTGCGCGCCAGCATGCGCGCCGCCAGATTCAGATCGTTGCGCTCGCGTAGGCCTTCCTCCAGAGTTCTTTGCAGTTCTTCAGACTGGCGGCGGTTCTTGCTCTTTGTCTTTGGCCGTTTGCTCATCAGTGCGGCCAAACCTCGCCTCTCTTCATCATCTTGAACAGGCAAGCCAGCCGTTTCAACCATGCGCAATAGCACACGTGAGGCATCGCAACTGAGCACGGAATCTTTAGTGAAGCGCTCCAATTGGAATCGTTCCAGCGCCAGACGCGGGCGAAAGTTGACCTGGGCCTCGCCTTCGAACAGCAAGCCGGTGATGACATGCGTGCTGTCATAGAGCGGCGTGAGTGTGCCGTGCGGAAGAGTGAGACGTAGATCGGGAAATGAAAGGCGAAGAGTGTCCGTGAGGATCCAGCTTGAATCGGCAAAGACGGGCAAGCGCAGTGAATGATAAAGCCGTCGAAGTTGTGCGTTGCGGATGGTTGGTTTTTGATCGGCAGATTGCGCCGGGATGGCCGCAATCAGAACGAGTACAAATGCAACGAGCGGAATGGTTTTGGGGTTGTGTGAAAATACAGGTTTCCTGGCACTTTTTGGAGGAGGAGGCAACTTGTGCAGAATTGAAAAGAGGTGTCGCACGTATTCACCCGTTCTTCAATGCCGTCAAAATTATGCAGCTTCGAGGTCACGCACAATTTGTGGTGTCTCTTCGTGTGTCAATGGATTAGGGCGGCGGGGGCGAGTTATAGCGAAATAGAATTCATTGAGCACCTGAGCAACAACAACGATATGATTGGTCTCCGATAGATCATGAGTCAACTCGCGCAAGCGCAGGTCAAACAAGTCCTGGCAATATAAGAAGATCGTCGCTCGAGTTCAATGCGTTTTTTTCTCGCGCCGGTCGATGCTCCGCGCTGCGCTCGTCTCAATTATTCATGAGTCGCGGGCACCGAAAGATGATCTCTGGACTTATACCACTGCGCCACCACTTGCGCCGCCGCCTTCCCGTTGGGCGTAAATTGATTATCCTCCGACCCGCCGTCGTCAAGATCGGTCGGCCATTTCCACCAATAAATGCCTGCAAGCCAGGTGCGGTGCGAGAAAGCTTTATAGATTGCCTCGTAACTTCGGCGCTGGCATTCTTCATGCACCGGGGCGCTGCGGTCATCGCGATGTGGCTGCACCCATGCTCCCGGGCGCGAGCAGAAACCGATTTCGGTGATGAGCACCGGCTTTTGATACTTTTGCGCGACCGTGGCAATTTTGTCTGCGATATCGTTCGCGCCCGCCAGCAACTCTGCCGCACTGGCGTTTTCCTTCTGTGAAAGCGGATAATAGCAATTGATCGCAATCGCGTCTAGATTGCTCCACAAACTCAACCGCTCGAACTCCTCGCCCCAATTGGCGGCATAAACCATAGGTCCGGAGTACAATCCACGCAGCCGAAAGATCAACTCGCGCCAGAGTGCTTCGTTGCCGCGGGTGGCATGAACCAACTCCACGCCGAGACACAGACTGTCGAAACCGTAGATTTCGGCCAGCATGGCGTAGTGCCTCATCCACCTTTCATAGCCAGCAAAAAAACTCCGCCATTCCTGCATACTGTCGAGGTGGAGATCACCCGGCCATCCATAGGATGATCCGCCCACCCACATGTGCGGCTTGAGCATGACGCGCATGCCCAGCTCTTTAGCGAATTGTAGCGATGCCAGCAGGCTTTCGTCATTTTCCGAGCCCAGGCCGTCGCTATGCCGCAAAAACTCCGGTTGCTGTGGGCTTTGCAGATAGCCGAATGGTGTCACGGAAATCGCGTCCACGCCCAACTTCCCCAGTTGCTTCAGGGATTCGCGCGATCGGTGACCCATGTAGCCGTCGTAGACTTGATACCCTTCGTGCGCATAACAAAAACCGCGATGAAAATCCTGCACCGAGACGGCCGGCGGGCGCGGGCGGCGCAGGGCAAGCGGCGGTGTTTGTATGACTTTCTCATAACAAAGATTGCGCACGCTTTCCCACGATTCTCCGCGCGGAAAGCTCTGCAACACGCCCTTCTCGGGCCACGATTGATAAACTGCCTCAAACTCCCCGGCGTTATAATACTCCAAAAAGAAATTTACCAGGCTGCCAAGCAACGGCTGCCGTGTCAAGGGAGATTCCGCGCGCCAGACCTCCGGATCAAACAACTCTTCAATGACGCTGGCATTGCCGGTTGAGAGCAAGCGCGAGGTCCAACCTGCGAAGCCGGTGCCGCGCCACTGCTTGGTCAAAGCAACCGCAAGGCCTTCATGTAGTGCGGTGGAAGAAGTCTTGGGGAGCAATTGCTCGATGAACCACTGCGCCTCGGCAAAAAAATCGTCACCGCGCACAGATTTCGTCCAGACCAGATGCGCTTCACGGCGTGCGAGATCACAGTGGCGTAGGCCGGCGTTGCGCGTGAACAGGGCTTTCTTTTCAAAGCTGTCCCACAAATGAACGCGCAATGGCAAGCTGCGTTCCAATCTTGACTCCGGCATTTGGAGGCGTTGCAGCATAGCCGCAAGGTTGACTTCTTCCTGCTCGGCAAATGCTTCGATCTCGTCATGATCAAAGGCCGCGCCGTGGGTGATGAGCACAAAATTTTTCGTTTTCGCTGCCGTTTTGTGTTCGGCGGCGAGGCTCATTTCCTGCGCAGCTTCCGTCCGCCAGGCCTGCGGACCCCGGTCCTGGAAAAACCCGATCACTTGCATCTGGCCGCGCGTAGAGACCCAATAATCCCCGATATCGCCGAAGCGGGCTCCGGATTTCTCGAGATAGTCCAACACCACGGCATCGTTTATTCCGGTGGTGATCCACACGGGCATGGCAGAATTCCGTGGGTTAGGGTAAAACAAATGCAAAAGAGCAGTAGAGTCGCGATAAGCCTGCGAGGCAAAAACGAAGCCCTTGTTGATCTTTGTGATGGGCAATTGTGACAGGAGGGACTGGAGCGCACGATTGGAGGAAAACGCACCCACAATGCGCAGCGGCGCGCAGCCGAGGCTGTCGCGCGGATAGTCGCGATCGGCAAAAACTGATATCTTGAAGCGCCGGGAAGGCGCCGTCTGGAAATACTGCTGATAGCGTTGGCGGACGATCTCACCGGCTCCGGAATAGACGACGTGCAAGCGCTGTTGCTGAAACAAACTGCGACGCAACTCCTCACGGCTGGGCGAAGGCGGCCGCGTGATTTGGGGCTCGTTGCTGCGCCGCGCCTCAAATCCGGGCGTGGCAAATAAGCCCAGCGACAGCAACAGGAAAGTGACCACAAGCAGCCACGGCCAACGGCGGGCAGTGGGCGGGATCGCCGGCAATTTCATAAGCGCATGTCATCCTCCGCGCGCCACGGCGGACTGACCATGGCCGCGAACACCAAATTGTTTTCACCGATGTTCTCGATCCATTGCGGCTGGTCGGGAGGAATGTAAATGGCATCGCCGATTTGAACTTCACGCACTTCCTCGCCGATGTGCATACGCCCGATACCTTGTATGAGGTAGTATACTTCCGTCTGTCGCAACGCATGACGATAAGTGGATTTGCCCGGCTCGACGTATGCAACAGCAAGCGAATATGAAATATCGGCGCGATCACGCTCGGGATGCAGCAGCTCGCGCAAACGGCAGCCGTCATTCGCGATGATCTCCTGGCAATCTTTTTCATGTTTGATCAGCATAGTGGCATGGTCCTTTAATGATTCCCTGCAACTTCCTTCCTATACAAGTTAAAATATAAAAAGGAAAAACGAATGCATCCAAGATTGTTTTTACGAACGGCTCATATTTCCCGCAAATGCGCCACCAACTGCTTCGCACGAAAACGCGAGAAGTGGGAAGGAGGAATCAGGGGACGGAATACTTCCAACTGTGGGTCTTCAGGCGTGACTTCTTCCCACATCTCGAACAAATCTTGTGCCGCCTCGGATTTATCGTGGTCAAGGAGCGCTGCTAGCAGTTGCGCTTTGCAGTACATGGCGAACTCGTCGAAATGAAAATGATCTATTTCGGCTACACGACCCAAAAGCTCATACGCTTGCTCGAAACGGCCATTGGCAAGGGCAATTATCGCCAGCATGCAGGGCGCAAATACATACTTAGGGTGCTCCTGCATGACGGCTTCCAAGAGCGCACGCGCTTTGCGAACGTTACCACGCATGATTTCAAGCGAGGCAAGATTGTTGCGCAGGCTCGCCGATCGCGGCGCTTCGGACAGGGCTTTCATGAACGCGTCTTCGGCCTGCTCGAACTCCTTCTGCCTCATGAACGCCAACCCAGCCGCGCCGAGCGACGCTGGCTTGGCCGGCAGTTTTTCATAGGGCTTGCCATCGAGAGCATAGTTCTGCATAACGATCTCGGTTTGAGCGCCATGCGACCAGAATGGAACCTTCTCGCCATTTTTGATGACGCCCGCCTTTTCCAGCACTTGCAGAGCCTGATGGCGGATGGCGTCCGTGCCATGCGGGCCGGAGGCGAAGTGCTGAAGCAAGCCGAGGGCCTCCGGAGTAGCGATTCCCTCCGCCACTCTCACCGCAAACTCTCGCGTGATCGCATCGCCACGTTCCAACAACACCGGCAGCAGGGTCATGACATGCGAGTGCTTTTGGATGAACTGCCGAACCGCCACAGGAAGAACTCGTGAAGAGTTGGAGCTCATGCTTTTCGTGATAATTTCCACCCACTCTTCAAGCACCTGTTGCGAAAGCCAGTCTTTGAGGTCGAACGCCCAAGCGCCATTGCGCTTGCCCATCGGCTGATTGAGATCGTTCAAATTCTCTTCAACCCGATGAAGCGAGGGCGTGCGCTCGAGCGCGGCGAGCCAGTAATGGCGCGCTTTCTGCTCTTTTCCGAGGCGAGCTGCTGCAGCTCCAAGGAAGTGAAGCAACAAAGCATCGCCGTCCTTGCCTTTCAATATACCGGCCTTTTCGGCGCCTTCTCCGACCTTCAGGACCGCGGCGTCATCCGCGAGATATGAAAGCGCCTCGGCTTTTTTAGTCCAATCCTCCGCCCTGGTTATGGGTGCGGCCCTCAATCTATCGGCGATTTCCTTTGCTTCGGCTGGACGGCCTTTGAGCAGTAAATACCGCGTCAAATTGGCCAGACCGTGTACGTAGTTCGGATCGATCGACGTCGCGCGCTGCGCATCGGCAATCGCTTCGTCGAGATTCCCTTCCACAAAACTGATCAGGCTGCGATTGTTGTACGCCGGCAGAAAAGCAGGCGCGGCCTGAATGAGCTGGATCGCATATTGGCGCGCTTGCCCATACTCGTGGCACATGATCGCCACTTGCACACGGTCGTGCAAAATCAGGCAGTGCAGCCAGGATTCAGCCGGAAGCTGCATGAGCGCCGCCTGGTCCCGCAACAGGGTGCAAAGCTCATTCAACTCCTCTTGCAAGCCTGGGTGCATACCGGCTTGCTGCGGCCAGCGTTGCAAAAACTCGCGCCCTGCAGATACTGCCAGCGCGAGCAAGAAGTTTTCCTTGGCAGCGGTATAGAGGTTGAGATAGTGCTCTGGAAGATAAGGTTGCAGCTCAACGAGGCGGCAGGCTGCTTTCATCAGGGTTTCTTTGTCCTGCAATTCCACGGCGACCAACAAAAGCATCTCAAAAACGTCGGCCCGATGCGGCATCTGCTCGGCAAGCGAGGAAATCTCTTCCATAGCCTCCTCCAGGCTGCCTGCTTCAAGCAGATCATCAATACGCTCCAGTTTTTTGGACACATTGAATATCTGCGTGTGCGGCCTATTCTTGTTTCGCCGCTTGCCATGTCGGCTTTTGGGCATTGGAAATTGCCTCTTCTGCAACTACTCAAATTACTTGTAACGTTCTTAAAAAAATTCAGGAATCGTTATGGCTATTCCAGATTTGGCTGCGCTGACTTGGGCCAGATCACAACCGGCAACTGCCAGGCCTGGCGCAAACGCGCATACTCTTCCTGCGGCAGTTGCACCAAAACGGGCAGCGATTCGGCATTCAACCACTTCACGATTCTTTCCATTTCCTCGCCGGCCATTGCGGTGCAACCGGCCGTCGGATGGCCAGGCGCGCTCCAAACATGCAAAAAAATGCAAGAACCAAGCCCCGGAAGTCTGGAATTTGTGTTGTGATCGACAAACACCCCCAAGCGATATTCGATTTTGACCGTAAGCATGTTTTCGGAAGAAAGCCAATCGCTTTCAACCTTATGCCGGTCAGTCAGAACATTGTAATACAGCGATTGACTGTCGTCCACGCATTCCAGGCTTTCCGTGATTTGTAGATAAGGAAAATGCAAAGGCGCCAATTCTTCGGCAGAGGGAAGGCCAAAAGCCGTGCTCAAATTGAAAGCGCCTGCAGGGCTGCGGCCATCACCTTCGCGTTTCACGGGGCGATGAGAAGGGAAATCGGTATGCAAGCCCTTGCCCCAACCCTGGCCGGAGCGGCCAACGAAAATTGGTATCGGCCCTGCTACTTCTTGCCATTGCGCAGTGGCACTGCTGCGCGTGAAAGTGTGAAGCGAACCTTGCGTTGCTTCGTACGAAGGGGTCACTACGAGCAGAAGCTGGCGGCAGGAAGGAGGAAGTGGTGCAGGATCCACCATCAGCGCGAGTGCGCCAAGCGTACGTAGAAAAAAATGATACTTCATATCTCTTTTGAAATCTTAGTGTGGCACTCAGTCCGTCTCAACGGAGTTGGATCGCCCATGCAGGCGAGCGTAAAAAAGTCTCGTCAGAGGTTAACTTGTTTTTGCATGCCACACAGAAAATGCGAAGTCGCGCTTGCGCTTTCATCTCGTAGATTTCGCTTCAACTCGACAGTGCCCAAGCCCGTATTTTGTTTTGCCTCCCTGGCATTGCTTTACGATATCCTTGAAATAAATTTTGGTATTCTCCCACACAAAAGGCCGCTGAATCTCAGGAATAGCGACTTCGCCAGATTTAACCCAGGTAAGCAAGGTTTCAATCGGATGCGGCGTAACGGTGTAACGTTGCGTAGCCATAGTTGTAGATCCTCCGTTATCGCTTCGGTGCTTCAAAGTAGCTTTTCAAAAAAACGAACTAATTGTTAATGCTTCACAAGGTCCTTTCAATACGATAAGCGAAAATGTTCACGAATGCAATTCTTGCCTAGTTTGGCAGCGTAGTCTTATTAGCGTTACTTTTCACATGCTTGTCAAACCACTCCAAATTGCGCCTGATCGAATACAATTGATGATTGCGCTCGCTAAACCCATGCGCTTCGCGAGGATAAATGTCGAACTCGACGGTCTTGCCGAGCAGCTTCAGCGCGGTGTAGATTTCCCAGCCCTGGCCGAGGGGTACGCGATCGTCCTTGTCTCCATGCGAAATCAACAATGCGGTTTGCGACTTCTCGACGTGCGCCATCGGCGAGCGTTCCCATGCCAGCGGCATGTTTTTGTACACGTCAAGATTCCAATGTACCATCGAGTTTTCGTAGGGAATGTCGGAAGTACCGGTGAAAGAAATCCAATTCGCGATGCCGGCGCCCATGGAGGCGGCTCTGAATCTCTCCGTGTGGCGCGTTGCCGCCCAGGCGGAGAAATATCCGCCGTAGGAGAAGCCGCCGATGCCCACGGCTTCGGGATCGACGTAGCCTTGCTGCACGAGAAAATCGACGCCGTCGATGACATCGTCAAATTCGTGGCCGCCGTGCACTTGCACGATGCAGGGATACTTTTTGCCGGTTTGAAAATCGTGCGGTAACATGAGCAGGCCGGTGATTTCCAAGCCGTCTCTCGCTTTCCAGGCGATCTCTTTGGCGCCGGAAAAGCGCATCTGATCCAGATCGGGGTTGGTATTGGTCAAACGCGTGACTTTCTTCGTGGCGGGATCTCCCACAAAAACTTCGTTGGGATGATTGTACGCATGCAAAGACAGCGCAAACGTTTTGCCATCGTTCGTGAAGGAGGCCGGACCGCCGAGGCCATAACCTGAGGGAAGAATGCGTGTAAGTGAGCCGCCCTCCGCCGGAATCGTATTCAAAGTGGTATGGCTGCGCTCGGTGGCAGAGAAAATCAACGTATTCGCGTTCAGCCAATCCACCCCGGTCACCGTGCCTTCGAATTTATCGGAAAGATTTTTGGCTGCGCCGCCGGCGGCCGGGACGATGAAAATACTGCCCGCTGTGGGATCGCTGCTATCGACTCCGGCTAGATACGCGATGTTCTTCCCTTCCGGCGACCATGCCATGGCGCCGAGCTTGCCGTTGGTTTCCGTCAACCGCTTCGGCGCACCCGTATCTACTCTTGAAACGAGGTATAGTCTTTTGAACATGTAGGAATCGTCCGTGCGCGGCGTGGCACTGGCTTGTATCACGAGTTGAGTGGCGTCCGGCGACCACTCGAACTCCCACACACTCATTGCACCCGTGATCCCCTTGCTTTCGCTGCTCCCCGTACCCTGCACGTACAGCACGTGCTGCTTGAAGCTCTTGTCGACGACTTGCACGTCCTGGCCCGACTTTGCGGCCTTTTTTTCCGATTCGGTTTGCACCTCCGTCATCGTATACGCGATCCACTTGCCGTCCGGTGAAAGCAGATATAAGCGCTGCCGGTCTCTCCCTCTGCAGCGCGCGGTGTGCGTAGAAGAAATGCAATGTTCTTGCCCGTGGGATCGATCGTCACCGCAGAAACGGTTTTCAGCGCAACCACCATTTCCGGCGTGAGCGATTGCGCACTGACGGAGGCTATCATGAAGAACGAGGCCACAGCCAAAACAGACTTTCGGAGACGCCTTTGTCTCATCGCATTTCTCCTTTTGTGCTGTTACTCGTAGCCGTGCTGATACTCATACTCGTCCACATTCTCATACTCGTCCGCTCACTCTTACTCGTACTCGTACTCCTACTCCTACTCTTACTCGCCTTCTATATTCCCCAAAAGCGAGTAAGAGTAGGAGTAG
>JBOHQX010000275.1:0-7020 GCA_050732395.1 bacterium | reverse complement strand
GAGGGATTCTTCAATCCGTGGGAAATTTTTAGGTCAAAAACTTTTAGAATTTTATTTTGAGTTTATTCGTTAAGCGCCTAATGGGGAATTCTTGAATTGTCACGCGTGGACATGGCTGAGCCATGTCCACGGGCAGACCTGCTTTTTAACTCTTCGGCATCTTACTCATGTCCATGTACAGCACATTCCACCGATGCCCATCCAAATCGGCAAAACCACAGCCATACATCCAACCCTGGTGCTCTCCGGGTTCGCTAAAGATTGTGCCACCTGCCTTTGCCGCTTTCTTTGCCAGTTCGTCTACTTCAGCCCTGCTCTCCGCGTCAATAGAGAACAACACTTCCGTGGCTTGTTTTGCATCTGCAATTTTGTTTCTGGTAAAATCCTTGAAAGCGGATTCCGCAAAAAGCATCACGACAATTTTCTTGTCTCCAACCAGGAAACTAGCCGAGTGATCGCTGTTGCCATATTGCGGATTGAGCACAAATCCAATCTTGGTGAAAAACTCCTTGGCTTTCTTGACGTCCTTCACCGGCAGATTGATCCAAAGGTCTTTCGTCATAAACTGTTTCTCCTTTTCAGCAAAGAGTCGACCTGTTCGTTTGGTTTTTCGGAATCGGCGGCAGCGTGAAAGTCGCAAAATGCTCCTGGATAAAAAAGAAGCAGACGAGCTGCTGATGGTCAGGATGTGCCCGCAACTATTGCAGAACTTCCGCCAGCTTGTCGAAAGATTCGTTCCAGCCGGCCTGCGCCAATTCGATCATGACACCCGAAGGGAGGCTGGCATGTCGCAGAGTTATTCTGGTCTTACCCTCAAGTGCGGCAAAGGTGACGGTCATCTGCATCTCCAATGGGAAGTTCACGCTCATGCCATAGTGCGTCGCGGGCACCACGTTGCCGTTCTCATCCGCAAAGCTATTGGTGTAGTCAATCCGCTCTTCTTCAACGATGTCCCGATAAACGCCCGTGCTCCAATAATCCTGGCCCTCGGGGCTGCGCATGCAGTAAAGGTACTGGCCGCCGGCGCGAAGATCGATGTTGCAAGCAGGTGCGGTGTAGTATTTCGGTCCCCACCAGTCCTTCACGCGTTCGGGTTCGGTCCACGCCTTCCAGACCAGCTCACGTGGCGCATCGAATTCTCGCGTGATGACGACGTCCTCTCTTCCCGATTCCGCGACGGTCTTTAAGTTGGCAAGACCACTCTCGAAATCCTTTCCGATCATGTTGTCCACGTCGAAGAAAATGCTCATGAGCTTCCCTATGAACTTATTTGGACCGTGAATCGCCCAGGTCACGTTGGTGGCGCCGCCTTCGAGCTTCAGGGTGAACTCGGCAGTGTTGTGGGCTTCAAACGGCGCGAGAAAATCCAGCTTGATGGTGATCTTGGAAGATGGAGTTGCCTCCGTGATCTCCATGCGCCCCGCGCCGACTTCGCTGTTGCCTTTCCACTCATACACGGCGCCCATACCATTTGCCGCGCCGCTGTAGGTCCTCTGCATCGCGGCGTCCTTCTTCTCGTAGGGCGACCACGAATCCCAACCGTGAAAGTCGTTGATGAGTGCAAAGATCCTTTCTGGAACAGCATTGATGCTCGTGGTGCGCTCGACACGGAACGTGTCGGGCTTGGTTGCGGCGAAGCCGAGAAGAGCGGCGATGACGACAGCAAGCGCCACAAGTGTGGATATGATTACTTTTCGCATGGTCACTCTCCGGGGGTTGTTATGCTCTTTTCTTTTCAGCCATTCAATTAGATTCGGCCCTCTGGCCAGGATGCAAGTTTGAGGCCCGCTATTTTGATGCCCTTCGCTGGCTCTCATTCTCCGCAAGCCGGGCTTTTACCAGCTTCCGCACCAGTGCAACCGGCAGGGGCCTGCCCGCTTGAAAGCGGATGGTGCCCTTACTGGTGTCGTAGGCCTTGAGCTCGTCATGATAGGATTGCACCGTAGTGGAACTCATCAGGTAAAAAGCGCAGTGATTCGGAGTCGCGCCGAAGCCCACCAGCATGCCATTTTGCCGGAACGCGGGGAGCTGGTAGCTGATGCACTCCTCGGCTTTTGGTGCCGCAGCTCTGATGGTCTTGCGCAGATGCTCGAGCGCGGCGCGCTGGTCAGGGCGCACGGCTGAAAGGTACTCGTCAATGGTCTTGGGTTTACCTGTCATGGCTTGTGCTCATTTGTCAAGAATTTCTTCTGGCTCGAGATACCTGGCCGTGCAGCACGCATTTCTAGCGCATGCAGCCAGCCTGCCTGGTTTGCAGACTGGAAAAACGCTTGCATGCTGCCGGGAGTGGTTACTTCCCCCGCTTCGCATCCACGCTCCACGGTCCTGCGCCGGCGGCCGAGAAGTACAGCCAGAGGAAGCAGTAGAGCGCGGCACTCACACCATTGTTCATCACCGGCCAGAAGCCTTGCGGAAAGTGGAACTGGAAATACGCCACCGCCATTTCGCCGGCCAGAATAAACGCTACGGGGCGGGTGAAAAGGCCGAGGAGCAGCAGAGCACCCCCGAACGCTTCGAGGATGCCGCCAATCCCAATCTGGGACATGAGCTTGGCGGTACTGTTGTCCGGAGGCATCCCCATCGGCCAGGCGATGAGCTTCATTGTGCCGGCCTGCACGAACATGAACGCGGCCACGATACGAAGCACGCTCTGCAACTGCGGGCCAAAAGCAGACCATTTCGTGACGAAGTTCGGTGCGGTCATAAAACATGCCTCACTTTCCGCAATACGATCAATTCTATCATTTTCATCCGGTTATTTTTCGCCGGCGTGGCGATGGTCAAGATCATCCTCATGATTACACATGGTGTTCTATCTGTATACATCGCTCCACCTCCTTTTTCTGTCTTGGTAGTTGTTCAGGCCGGCACAATGTCGCCAGGTGAATCATGAATGTGCTTTACGCCGCCGTTCGCTTTCCGCCACCATTGCGGTCAAGTCCGCTACCGGGCGAATCTCAAAGGGTCCGCCGCGCACGCCCGGGTGCTTCGACATCAACTGGATGGCATGATTCAGATCCCGGGCCTCGAGCACCAGGATCCCACCCAGCTGCTCCTTCGTCTCAGCGAAAGGACCGTCGGTGATCGACACTTTGCCGTTCCGCCACCGCAGGGTGGTGGCGTTCTGAACGCTTTGGAGCGCCTCCCCACCTGCAAAATGGCCGTTCTTCCGAAGCTGTTCGTCATAGGCAAAGCACTCGTCCATGAAGTTCTCCCGCTCGCTTTGAGACAGAGTATCCCATTTTTTCTCGTCCGTGTATCCCAGGCAAATGTATTTCATGGCCTTCTCCTGCCCGTTTCTGATTGATTTACGATTGGCGATTGACGATTTTCGATTTACGAAGGGTTTATCAGTATTTGAAATCGCAAATCGTCAATCGGAAATCGCTAATTGCTAATCATTTCAAACATCCTCATTTTCATAGAGATTTTGACAAAGCCGTACGGTTAAGTTCTACCTCTGCTTTTCAGACAGACTGAAAACAGAAGCCCTTCGGGCAGCACACGCGGATCAAGAACGCACACGGAAAAGCTTTCAATCCGCGTGAGTTTTTGATCCGTGTGTAATCTTCCAGATTTTATTCTAACTTGACAATGTTAAGTTGGCCCTCTACAGCCCCTAGTCCCTGTCATGCCGTAGGCATCTTCCCCGGAAACCTGCACCGAGACCTAGGGAAGATGCTTACAGCATGACAGATTGAGATGGCGCGAGTTTAACTTAACATTGTCAAGCTAAGTTTGATTGCTTAAGCGCCAATGGTTGCAGTTTGTACTACCTAGTCGTTCCGCCGGTCCCAAAATCGACAATAAGACACATGGCACCAGGAGATTTTGCCACTCGTGCGCTTGCCCGAGTCTGCTCATCATCGCTCCTCGATACGCAAGAGCACGGGCTTAATATCAACAACTGGTGTCCCGTCGATTGCCTCCATGGGCGCAATCCTCAGCCTGCGCCCGGCAACCTCCAAGACCGAAACCCGATGAAGTCCCACTGGGTTGGGGCGATCCTGCGACCGGGTCGCGAACACGCCGGTCAATGGCGCTTCCAGTCTTCCGCGTGGATGCACTTGCAGCACGTCGCGCTGTGCGCGGTGCAGCCAGGTTAAGACGATAAGCTCGCTGCCAGCCGTGATGCCGTCAAGCCCTTGCGCTACCTGGGCCGTAAGCTCCAGCCAGGCTTCGGGAGCGCCCTCGTCTCCTTGCAGAGGAGCCGCCGCACAATTGACCAGCGCAGAGCGGATAATCCCGATGGGTTCGATCGTATAGTTGATGTCAGTATTTGATCTGCCCGTTGTGTTCAAAAATCATTCTTCCCTTTGAACTCCTTACACCAGGGGTCGGATTTACATTTGGTATTGCCGAGAATTTCTGATCTTGCCGTTTTCAACATTTGGTCGTTTGGCGACGCCCGAAATCGACATTGCATATTTCATGCGCATGCGGGACACTTCGAACTTTTCATCTCACCGCTTCAACCACTCAAGGGCTCGAATCCGCCGGCAGGCCGGCGATCTCGATTACCTGGCGGACCTCGACGGTGCCCCTGCCCGCCATTGGAATCCGCGCGGCGATGCCAACGGCCTCGTCATGATTTTTTGCGTCGATGAGAAAGTAGCCGCCGAGCTGCTCGCGGGTCTCCGCGAATGGCCCGTCGGTCACGAGTTGTTTGCCGTTGCGCACGCGTACGCTAGTGGCCGTCGACGTCGGCTGCAGTGGGTTAGCGGACAGATACTGGCCGCTTGCATTGAGCTCCTGCGCGAGCTGAATGGACTCCCCATAACACTGTTCCCGCTCAACCTCGCTCAAAGCCTGCTCGTCAAGATAAATCAGCAACATGTATTTCATGCGTGTAGCTCCGTTGGGTGAAAAACCTCTTTGCTAGCTTGCCGGGCGCCTTTCCATTAAATGCCTGAGTCGCAATCGATTGTACTGTTGCAAGAAATTCGGATACAGGTTAAAAACCAAATTGTTAAAGGTTAGGATAGCCGCCCACCAGGCATAGCCCCGCGCCAAAGCATAGACGCTCGTCAGCAGAAAAAACAAGAACATGACAAAATGGATTCTTTCTATAGAATAGGCCTTTGCCAAATACTTCTGAATGGATTGGTTGTGATCAAAGACTCTGTACCGAGGAAATTTTCTTCTGATGAACCGGTTGATCACATCGCCATCCTGGGTAAATTTCTTGACAAACCTGATTCCTATTTTTTCATAAATGGAGGTGGTTTTGCCCAATTGCACGGCGTCAAAAAAAGTGTTGGGAAGAAAACCACCTAAAAAGCTCACGGCCAGTAAAATATATAGCCACTTCAAATCCTTTACCATGTACCAAAAATAACCTAACGGTGTAAAACTCAAGACCGACCAAAAGATATTGGGTATCTGGTTATAGCATATTGCCCACATTTTCATGCGCGCGGAGGTTTTGTTGTTTTCTGACGCAACCATACTTGCGAAGTGGCCACTTTTCGATCGTGTGGTTGAATTCCACCCCGGTTCACCAAACGACCGGATTTCACGGAGTTTTGGCGAGGGTGTATTCAAACTCATAGAAATGCTTGCCCTCGTCAATTCTGATCGTCATCTTGCCCGCAAGACCCGCCAACTGGTCGGTACCCGAGTCCGGCACGACGGTGACAATCAATTCTGGTGTACCGCGCGTCATGGTGCCGCTGTGCTGGAGCACGAAGGTGCCGCTGCGGCCATGCAATGTTCCGCTGACCTTTTCAATTGCCACGTAACCTGCCGAGCCTTTCACGGCCGTCATGGCTGACAGCATTTGCCCCTTACTGTTCCCTTTGAGATCGCCTTGAAATTGTTTGTCAATTAGCATTCTGCCCAAGGTTGCGTCCCCGGAACTGTCATTTGTTTGAGGTGTGAGCTTCACTTCGAATGTTCCACTTGCACGATACGTCATGGTGGCTTCCTTCGGGGATGTGTTCGAAATTGGCGTTGGGGTTTGCGCATATACGACTGCACTGAAGCTAAGGGAGATGCAGAAAACTGCCATGACAGCCGCGCTAGCGCAAGATTGGTCTATCATAAAATTGGCTCCATTTTCATTGTGAGCTTTTGCGGGCGGGATTGAGATCCGATTGCCCAGGCCGCATTGTACCGGTGACCATATCACGGAGAGCGACGGCAAGCATCGGAAACGGGTGTTCTTCTCATGTTTGTCGAGGCCTGCGCGCCACTGCTACCAATAGTCATGATCCCAGACCCATCCACGCACCAGCCCGACAATTGTGGATGCATGGGAGGTGATGGCGACGGCGAGCAGAACGCCGCCGGGCCGTAGGACACGACGGGCTTCCAAGAGTGCTACTATCCGGTCAGCTCTATCTGTCAGATGGTACAGAGGGCCGTGCAAAAGCACAGCATCGACACTTGCGTCTGGAAGATTGTAAAAAGCCTTGATCTCCAGAGGAATCTCCACAGTGTTTCCTGCAAGTTTTCATGCAGCCAACATGACGTATCCAGCCTAGCCACCCGCAATGGCCCCTAAAATAATATAAGGCTCCGCCCCTGAGGCTACCGCGGCGGGCAGGGGGGCGTCCGGCGACTCGTGAGAAAGATCTTCCTGGCAGGCGAAGAACCGCAAGAACGGCCGGCGCTGTTGTGTAACGTGGTCACGGATGGTTCCGGCCAGCATGGGATAGCGGGCCTCGAGCGTGTCGAGGATCGCGCGCTGCGTGACCGGGCCCTTGACTTCGAGCTGCACTTCAGCGCCCACTTGCGCCAGTGATCGCAGATGATATGGGATGATGACTCGAATCATGGCAGGCTCTTCAAATTCCAAAATTCAAAATCCAAGTTCCATAAAGATGTCAAATTTTTCTGCCCGCCATTTTCCTGCCTTCAAACATAGACAGAAAAATGTAAGGTTCATTTCATGTGACTATTCAGCTCAAAAAAGAAGAGTAAACGGATGAAGCGGATTGAACGGATAGTGATTCTGCAAAACAAGTTTTAGAAATCCGCTTTATCCGTTCAATCCGCTTACAGGAAATAGGAGCTGAA
>JBOHQX010000274.1:0-78995 GCA_050732395.1 bacterium | reverse complement strand
AAGGGTTCTACGACAGTGCGCAGTATCTCATGAATTTTGTGATGTATGTTTCATAATGCAATTGCTATCGATGTGAATTCTTGTGTTCGCTTTTACGTCATCGTAATTGTGAAATCTTGTACTAAGGCCTCTCATTGAGAAGCGGCCGGAGAACGCCTCCTGGGACGTTTGGAACAGGTTGGGTTTGGCGTTTCACACGCTTGGGTCTTATGATTCTGCCTTGTCATGTTATCTGCAAGCTGAAAAGCAAGTGCGCTTTGCCAAATCTCAGCGGGATAGGCAACTCCTAGGCACGACGCTGAACAATATCAGCCAAATCTACGATGCGCGTGGGGATTACGGGAAGGCGCTGGAGTATTTGGAAAAGAGTTTGGCGATAAAGCGCGAAATCGGCGACCGCGCGGGTGAAGGCACGACGCTGAACAATATCAGCCAGATTTTCAAAGCGCGTGGTGATTACGGGAAGGCGCTGGAGTATTTGGAAAAGAGTTTGGCGATAAGGCGCGAAATCGGCGACCGCGCGGGTATGATTACCACGTTACACAATATGGCGCACATTTTTCTTCAAAATGAACAACTTAAAGAAGCGCTCGAGGCTTTTAGTGAAGCTTTAAGTTTGGCACTTGAAATCAACAATGCTGAAGGCATATTTAATGTTGCACTTAATCTCGGACAATTACTCTGCCAGCTCGGCCAAACAGAGCAAGGCTTGCCCTTGCTTCAACAAGCGCTTCAAGTTGGTCGCCAGTTAGGCCATCCCAAAACCGCGCAAGTCGAAGCGTTAGTCCAACAATTTCAGTAAAGAGCTAAGCGAGATTTCTGGACGAGCGACCGACGGCGCTTTGAGGGATGCTCGAAACTGAAGAGTTGCCCAACAGACTTGAGAACGACCAACGGACTCTAGACAGAATCCGTTGGGCATTTTTCAACAGTTGGGCACAGTTTCAATATCAGTAGTGAGTGCCGAAACTACCAGGATGCTTTCAGCATGACAGGATGGGGCTTTTGGACAGGCTCTTGTTGTCGCGCTGTTTGAAATTTAACTTTTTGGAATTATCCTCCATTCTTCGCCACAATTGCCTTGACATCCAACCTTTGGGATTGCATATTCCTGCCATTTGACTCCACCTTCACAATTGTGCTTTTTGAGAGGCAACGGCTGAGTGCTTGTGCCGTGACCCTGGAATGTCATCCAGCAAGGATCTTGGTTGAATTGGCACGGTAATTCGTTCAGGCCTCCGTGCCAAATCCACCAGGATCCCTCCTGGATGACATTCCAGGGGGGGCTTCGAATGGACTGTGAGCTGTTGCCAAACACCTGAAATCCTTCCCGTCACGCCGACTCCGGTCGATGAGGCTTGCTTGAACCGACAACGTAGGAGCCCCGCCCATGCTCAGCACTTTCATCAAGACCTACAGCAACCGCACGTACAAACACGTCACCATGGTCCGCCATAAAGGCACGGTCATCGCCTTCGCGCTGGATAGCGAGCGGCGAATTTTCTATTCGGTTTTGGATCTCGAGAATACGCAGATCAAGTCTCCCCTGGACGTCAATTACTGGATGGGCAATCCCAAAGAATTGATTTTTCCCAACGAGATTGCAGAAGTAGGGGTGGGTGTGGCGGATCAAACCATGCTACCTGTGGTCAAAAAGGGCAGCCGCACAGCCGCTGCGCGCGGCACGCGCGTGCGCGAAGAAGAGAAGGATATTTTTCTTTCCACCACAGCCCGGCTCACTGCCGATGCGCCGTTCCAAGCGCTTTCCGACAGCCGGCACGTGTTCATCTTCCGACAGGCGATTGATGCAAATCATCCCCACGTGGTGTTCAAGCTCGATAGTGAAGGCAAACCCATCACCGACGCCGACGGCAATCCCGTGCCGATCGTCAATTCGACTTTGCTCGCCGACCGCTTCGTGCTCGCGGGCACGGATTTGAAAACCAAAATGGAAGTGCGCTATCAGCGCAGCCGCAGCAAGACGCGGCCCGAAAGCCGCAAGGACAGTCTCGGGGCGAAAGATATGGAAGATCATCCCTTCTTCGAGCCCACGCAGGAGTTGCGCTTCATCGGCAATTTGAATGCAGGCCGCTTCACAGCGCTGTTGCTGCCCACACAAGTTGTTGGAGTGCAGCGCTGGCAAATCTTCGCGCACAACGGCAAAACCGGCGCCATGGATTCCTTCAATATCGAACGCGCCGCGGACGGCTTGTTCAATACTCGCGGCTCGCAGGAGCCGAATTTCATCGGCTATGCCGAGTCGGCCTTGCATTTCGCGGATGGTAATTGGCACGTCGACCTCGGCAGCGGCTCGAGCGCCGGCCAGGCCTTCACACAAGAGGCTTGGATTTACCCGACCAGCGCAGACGGCGTGCAAGCGCTGCTCACGGACAAGGGCCAGGACAAGAACGCCGCACCATCGCTGTGGACGTATCAAGGCAGGGCGATTCGCGCAGGCTTTGGCGACGGCGAAAAATGGTACGAGCTCACCACCGGGCACATTCTCACGCTCAATGCGTGGAATCATCTCGCGGTCGCGTTTAATGGTGATTCGTACCGTGTTTTCGTCAATGGCGACGAACGGCATCGCACGCAGCAGGCCGACGTTTTCATTGGCGGCGTGAAGCAAGAACAGCGCGAGCCCCTCGCTGGCAAGAAGCCGATCGCGAGCAACATTCACTTTATCGGCGAGCCCAATGGCAATTCTATGCAAGGCACGATTGACGAGATTCGCTTGTGGAATCGGCCACGCACACAGGATGAGCTCAAAATCGACATGCGCCAGCGCCTGACCGGCCTTGAGCCCGGGCTCGCGGGATATTGGCGTTTCGATGAAGCTTCGGGCGACACGGTTTACGATCAAACCGACCACGCCGCGAACGGAACCATTCACGGCGGCGAATGGGTCACCTCGGATGCGCCCATCGGCGAAAACTCCGGCTTGAATCGTAGCAGCTTTCGCATCGCCGGGCGCGAGGTGGCCTCGGGGCCAACGGCGTTGTTGTACTATCACCAAGAAAAAACCGCCACCGGTTATGAGGGCGCGTCCAAACCGCTCAAGCATAACGCGCGTGTGATGCTTGCGGTGGCGATGCAAAGCGCCGGCGGGGCCAACAAGGAAATCGCGGCGCTCGATTTCGGCGTCGCCAGTACGGGACGCCTGGCGCAAACGCCGGACAATCTGGAGCTGCCGGTGATACCCCGGCCCACGCTTGGCGGCCGTACGATCGACGATTTGCTCAACGACGCCAGCGTGAGGGAGCAACAGGTGCTGGGCTTGCGGAATGACGCCGTCAATCTCACCGACGAGATCGAGGTGCTCAATAGCGTGATCGATATCGTCAATGAAGCCATCAACGACACCGGCAACCGGCGCGTCACGGATATTCGCTTCACTGAACGCGACCGCATCAACGCCAGAATTCAAGAACTGCAGGCCGATCGCGCCACGCTGGCGCAAGCACGGAGTCGCGAACAATCGTTGTCAAGCGACCTTGCCAGCGGCCGGGTCCTGCTGTACGAACACAGCAATTTTCGCGGCCGCGTGATTTCATATGGCCGCAATGGCGGGCAATTCGGCGGCGGTTTCGTGGGCTACACGGATTTGCGCGGGCACGGCTTCAACGACATTATTTCTTCGATTAGCATTTCCGAGGCTCTGGAAGTCACGGTTTATGAGCATGCCAATCGCGGCGGCGATTCCAAAGCTTTCACGGAGAGCACCGGCTACGTCGGCGATGATTGGAATGACATCATCTCCAGCTTGGATATTCGCACCAACGCGAGTTTCAATCAGACACTCAACCACGCCACGCAAGCCCGCATAGCCGCCGAAAACGAGGTTGCGGCTTCTACGCAGGCTTTGCGCGACGAACGCAACAACCTCGATGCCAGCCGCCAGGACAAGAGGCAGCAGCGCCACGAAAAAGAATTGCTGCTCACCAGCCAACAAACCGAGCTTGACAGGCTTCGCATCTCGCTCAATGAAGGCGTGGCCGCGCCCATGGCGCTGGTGTTTACCGACCCCATCGGTTTGAGCCTGACCGGCGGTTTGCTGGAATTCGCTTGGACCGATCATGCGCCGCTGTTGTTCGACAGCGCCACCGGCAAACTCGCCCTCTACTTTCGCGGCACCGATGACCAGTTCTTCGTGACGTATTACAATACCCTGACGCAGCGGCCGCAATACCGCCTCGTGGACGAACGCGGCAGCGAGTGTGTGTTGTGTGTCGCACGTTCCACGGAGCCGGAGATGGACCAGCTCAAGATCCATGTCGCCGCGGGCGCAGAAGAGGCGACATGTACCGTGACGCTCACCGGCCCCAACGATCTGGTGGAGACCTGGCAACAGGTGCCGCGCGAGCCGGAACGCTTTGCCAAAGTGCTGAACGGTCTCGCCAATGAGCGCGCGTACATTGGTACCGGCTTGATCGTGATGAATCAGGGCCGCGTCGAGAGCATCACGATCGACACGGGCAGCCGGCGTGCATTGGAGAAGGGGATGACCTTGCGCAGCGGCGATATTCGCATGACGGTTGGGGAGATTGCGCCTAAAGGCGCTACTACGATCGTCGTGGAAAGCCTGGCGACGAGCGTACCGAATGAGCCGGTGCCGATCTTTTTTATAGAATATGATTACGTGCAGCATGCGAGCGCCACAAAAATCCCCAGTAACCTGAGCAACGGCTCCCTGTTGATCCTGGCGAGTGCGCTGCACACCGCTGGAAGAGTCCAAACCGAGCAAGCGCTGTCCTCCGGCAACACGATTTCATGCTTGTGGACTGCAGCCGCGCCCGGACACACGCTCGCCTTTGATGGCGCGAACAGCTATGCGCAGCTCGCTTCGACGTCGGCAGCGGATCTGAAAAAACTTGCGGCGGACGGCGATGTCACGATGGAAGCATGGGCGCGGCCTCAGGTCATCGAAAATCGCGGGCAGATCATTCAACATCGTTCCGCAGATTCGCGCTATGCGCTGGGCTTGGAGCGCAAAGAATTGAAATCGGCACTGAGCTTTGACGGTGTGAATGACTATATCAGCATTGAGAATCACGAGGCGCTGAATTTTTCAGGTGCCCTCACCATCGAAGCATGGGTCAAGCCGGAGGTCGATGCCAACAAAACCATTCAAAACATCGTGGCGCACGGCTTCGCACAAAACCCCGACCGTGAAGTTTTTCTCCGCATACTCCTAAGCAATAACAAATACTTTTATCAAGCCGGCTCCTGGAACGGCAGCGATCACCTGGCTTCATCGGAAATGCCGGCAGCCGATCAAAACGGCCTCAACTGGATTCATCTCGCCGGAGTATATGACGGTGCGGCCTGGCGGCTTTATCGCAACGGCGTTGAAGTCGCTGCGCAAATTGAATCGACCGGCGCGCTGCAAGTGGAGGCGGATTGGGCCATTGGCAGCCGCGGCGGCGCCAAAGAGCGGCTGTTCAAGGGCGAGATTGACGACGTGCGCATCTGGAAGCGTGGGCGCCCACCGAGCGAGATTCAAGCTGATATGAATCGCCAGCTTGGAGGCAACGAAACCGATCTCGCAGGGTATTGGCATTTCGAAGCGGGTTTTGGGCGCGATTATTCTCGCTACAATCACGCGAGCACGAAGAATGGCAATCCGCAGCTTGCGGTTTCGCCGCTGCCGGGTTATGCGGCCTATGCCGGTGTGGGCGAATTGTTCGTACAGGCGAAAGAGGTGTTTACTGCGGGCAGTTGGACGCATCTGGCTGCGGCATTTAATCAATCCTACGCGCTGAAATTCGACGGCGTGTCGTATCTTGACTGCGGCGGTGACAGCACTCTGGACATAGTGGGCGATTTGACCATTGAAGTGTTTTTGCGGGCGGATCATCAAGATCCGTTGGGCATTCTCAGCAAGGGCAAGATCGACGACGGTACGGAGCAAAATTCGCCTTACACGCTTTACGCCGGCGAAAATGATCGTTTGATGTTTGCTTTTGAAGACGTCGATAACGGTAATCACGTCTTTGCCTCCGATGACAATGCGCTGCGACGTGGCTCTTTCAACCGTATCGCAGTGACGCGCAAACACCAAGTCGTGATCACTGAAAAGCGAAACAGTCAAGGCCAGTTGACCGGTACAGACGTGGAGCAGTGGCACGATATCAAGTTTTACAAAAAGAACGATCAAGGAACGATCGTGGCATGCGGCTCGGGTAAGTATGAAGGCGCGGAGATCGGCAGCAGCAGCGATGCGCTCGAAATTGGCCGCGCATTTCTGCCCAATTTGATCGAGGCGCGCTTCAAAGGCGTGATCAGTGAAGTGCGTATTTGGAACGTGGTGCGCGAGCCGGAGAACATCGGCGTTGATCTGCTCGGCAACGAAAAAGGCCTGGTCTCGTGGTGGCGCTGCGAGGAAAATGATGGCAACATTGCCTTCGATTCCAAAAGCAGCAATCATGCCAGATTCAAAGGCAATATCGAATGGCTCAAGAACCCGGAATTCAATGCTTCGCGCTTGACTTTGTATTGCAACGGCGAAACTGTAGCGACCGAGTTCAGACCGGCAAGCAGCTTCCCGGTCGACCGGGATCAATTCACGCTGGGCGCACTCGCCAACAGCACCGTGCGAAATTACTTCCAGGGCGAACTGGAGGAGGTGCGTGTGTGGCGCATGCCGCGCACCCAGGAGCAAATTCAAGACAACATGTTTACGCGCCTGCTCGGTGAAAAAGAAGAACTGATCGCGTATTATACATTCGATGCGGAAAAACCGGGCGAGCTCACCGATCACTCGTTCCGCGGCAACGATCTCGTATTGCAGGATACGCTCTACGTGTTCTCCACCGCGCCGATCAATGAAGACACGCCACAAGTGCGCAGCGCGCTCGCCGGCATCAAGACACCGTTCAACGGCATTCTGCAGGGCCGGCCCGCGGTGCAGGAGTATGGTGATTTACAATACGACGTGGAAGGTAATCTCATCGGCGTTCTCAAGCGCTGCTACGCCTTTATCAGAGGCGGGCAATGGCACTTGATCACCGGCTTCAAAGTCGGCAATCTGGTGACGGAATGGATCGGCCAGGTGCAATTCGATCCGGAAATGATCGGGTACATCGAAGGCCCACCGCCGGCGCCGAGCGAGAATTTCACTTTTTTTGACTACGTGTTGAAAGAGTTCACGGACTATGATGGCGCGACCGCGATTGAAATAGCGGACGCAGACAAAACCACGTTCACGTATTCCGCCGAGCGTGATCGTGGCTTCGACATGAACGTCGAGCTGTCCGCAGAATTCGGCGGCGGCGCGCAGGTGTTCACGAGCACTCCGGTGGTGCCCCTTGCGCCCATTGTGCTCACCGAAGTCGTCGAAGCAGAAATCACTGGCGGCGTGAAGGCCACGTTCGAGCACAGCCTCGGCTGGCTGCAAGACGCCAGCATCGGCCGCGGCCGCACCACGACCAAGACCAGCAAACTCGAGCTGCGGGGTATCGTCGAGAACATCAACAATATCAGGTATCCCTACCCCAAAGTCGGGCGGCGCTACGTTCCCGACAACGTCGGCTTCGCGCTGGTGCAATCCGAGACCGCCGACGTCTTTGCTTTGCGCCTGGCGCACAACAACGCGTTGGTATCCTATCAAATGCGCCCCAATCCCGATATTCCAAAGGATTGGAACATCATTTCGTTTCCCATCAACCCTCACTATACCAAACAAGGAACGCTCGATGGCAAGGTCGGCTTCGATACTGATATCGACTATCCCAATGCCATGACGTACAATCCGGACAGCAGTTATTTCAAGCCGATCGAAGCATACAGTTTGAAGAATCGAATCATTCGTGAAGAAGAAACCTTGCGTGCATTTTACGAGCAGTGGGACGCGGGCGCAAAGGGCCGGCGGCAGGACGCGTTGCATTTTTCCAGCAAGGATTTGGCGGAAGGGAGAATTCTCAACAATCTGCCGAATATCGAGAAGCGCAACCTCTGCAACACCTACGTGTGGACTTCGGATGGCGGCTTGTTTGCAGAGACACAGGAAACCTTCGACGTGCTGCAAGAGACCAGCGGCGGCTCATATGCATTCAAAGGCCAGGCCGGGGGAAGAATATCGGCGGAATTCAGCGTTTTCGGAGTCGCTGCCAAGCTGGAATTGCAGGCTATGTTCGGCGGGCACATCAATCTCACGGTGACCAAGAGTGAAGAATCGGAGAACACCTTCGGCGTGAACGCCGAGCTCAGCGGCGTGGAACGCAACATATACTTTCGCACGCCCGAGGGCGAGATCGTGATGGATACGAGTGACCCCAACAATCCCAGGCCCAAGAAATGGCCGGGCAAGGTGAATGCGTATCGTTTTATGACGTTTTATCTCGAGCCTAAGCCCGAGCACTTCGACACTTTTTTCAACAAAGTCGTGCATCCGATTTGGATCGAGCAAAGCGACGACCCGAACGCGGCGGCCCTGCGCGAGGCGCGGCAAAGCGGCAAGAAGCCGCCATGCTGGCGCGTCATGCACCGCGTCACGTTCGTGAGCCGGGTTTTGCCGGATTTGCCCGATCCGACCGCCCCGCCGTTGGAGCAGACGATGAAGGCACTTGACATTGACAGCAATTATGAGCTGATCAAGCTGCTCGAACCCTTCGTGGCGAATAAACTCACCAATTTTGCCGAATTCTCGCGCACGATTCGTGAGACCATCAAGACGTATCATCCCGAGCTGCAGCCGCACACCGAGGCTATCATTCAATACATGAGTTTGTATTTCGGCATCACCGAAGACACGCTCTTTCTCGGCGCGGGCGAGGACGATTTTGTGGATGGCGGAGCGCCATTGTTGCCGGAGGTGGATGCCGGCCCCGACAATCCGCAAAACCTTGCCATAAACGAAACGTTGCCATTACAAGGCGTACTTATTAACAGCCAGCAGCCACTCGAAAATTTGCTCATTATTTGGAACAAGGTGAGCGGTCCCGACGGTGTGGTGTTTGAGAATGCAAATGGTCTGATCACAAAAGTGAGCTTCAACAGCCGTGGGGTTTACGTTTTACGTCTTACGGTCAACGACGGCCTGTTCGCGGTAAGTGACGATCTGACGGTTGTAGTGAATAGCGAGCCGGCTGTTTCCGCCGGAGCAGATCAGGAAATTAGGCTGCGTGATACCGCGGAATTGCTCGGAGCTCTGCTTGATTCCGGACTCGGCGACGAATTGGGCGGGACGCTGACTTATGAGTGGTCGGTGGAGAGCGGGCCGGGCCATGTGAATTTCGCCCACAAAAATGCGCTGGCGACCACGGCGAAATTCACGAAAAGCGGGCCGTACTTGCTGCGCCTGACGGCCAACAACAGTTTTTTCACGGCGAGCGATGAGGTCGTCATTTCAGTGGCGGGTCGTGTGAGCAATGGTTTACAAACGTTACATGTTTTCAAGGAAGGCAACGGCCTGCTCGTGCGCGACATTGCCGCGGTTGATCCTGCATTGCCGCTTATGATTCCTGCCAACGGCACAAGCTGGGTTGATGGCGGTTTGGCGATCACAGAGCCTGCAAGATTGGAAACCGCGCAGGCACCCACGCGGTTGTGCAATGCATTGCAACAGACCAATGAATTAACGGTCGAGGCGTGGATCAAATCCGCCCAGACAGACCAAAGCAGCTTGGCGCGTATTGTGACGCTCTCCTCCGGAGCAAGCAGTCGCAATTTCACGCTTGGGCAGCGCGGCAGCCGCTACTATGCGGCTGTGCGCACCGATACCACGAATCTCAATGCGAGCAACAAAGCTTTGGCGGCTGGCAATGTCCAACCAAACACACTCACACACGTCGTACTAACGCGTGGAGCATCGGGCGCGTTGCGACTCTTTATTGACGGCGAAGAGGCGGCGCAACGCCGGCTGGCCGGCAGTTTTTCGAATTGGGATCGCAATGCCCGCCTCGCATTTGGCAACGAGCTGAGCGAAGACGGAGGGCACGATCGCGCGTGGGCCGGCGAATTTCACCTCGTCGCCATTTACGGTCGCGCGTTGTCTGCAACAGAAGTACAACAGAATTTCGAATTCGGCGCAGACACCAACTTGCCCCCATTCGTGTTTGCGGGTGGAGATCAAATGATCAATCTGCCCCACCCCGCACCACTGCAGGGCTTGTTGCTCGATGATCGCCTGCAACCCGAACAAATCCGGGTCAAGTGGACGCAAGTGAGCGGCATCACGAATGTGATCTTCGATAATCCCGATGCGCTGAGCACGCTTGCGGCCTTCAGCGATAGTGGGGTTTATGCGTTGCGCCTCACTGCTTCGGATGATCAGCTCTCTGCCAGTAACGAATTGAAAATTACCGTCAACAAAGCGCCGGCTCTCAGTGCCGGCGCAACGCAATGGCTGTCGATGCCGGCGGCCTCCACACAACTAAGCGGTGAAATCTTGGATGATGGCCTGGGCGATGCCTCTTTGCCCAGGAACCTGACGGTGAGTTGGTCGCAAACCGAGGGCCCAGCCGGGCAGGCGGTTTTTGCCGATGGACATGCGCTGGACACACCCGTCACCTTCAGGGCTTATGGTAAATATGTTCTGCAATTGTCCGTGCACAACCGTTATTTGCAATCCACTGCCGCGGTGACGGTTTTTGTGAATCAAGCGCCGGTTGTGCGCGCGAGCGCCGAGCCAATTGTCACGTTGCCGCAAATGGCAGCGCTTACCGGCACAGTGCTCGAGCTTGGCCTTGCCGATCCAGATGGCCTGGTGACGCGGCGCTGGACGAAAGTGAGCGGCCCGAGCGAAGTGTCATTTGCGGATGAATCCGCGCTCAGTACCACCGCGAGTTTTGGCAAGAGCGGCGTCTATGTGCTGAAGCTCACTGTTGAAATCCGTGGCGCAGGCTACCAGCTTGCCGGTGAGGCCCTGATTTCCCTCACTGCCAACGGCGCACCCGAAGTCGAGGCCGGCGACGATTTCGAAATCACTCTGCCGGCAGCGGCGGTGCTTGATGGCATCGTCACCGATGACGGTTTTCCAGATCCTCCGGGAGTGGTTACAACAAGCTGGTCAAAAGTGAGCGGCCCGGGCAACGTCACTTTTGGAGATGCGGCGGCGCTTTTTACAACGGCAAGATTTTCGAAGGCCGGCAACTACGTTTTACGCCTGATGGCGAAAGATTATGCGCAGGGTGCGCCGGTCAGCGATGAGCTGACGCTGATGGTGCATCCTTCATCCTCAGCGCGAGTGCTTGAAGGCTTGCAAGTGTTGTACACGTTCCATGAGGGCGCCGGCGATACCATCCACGATGTCTCCGGTGCCGGCGCGCCCATTGATTTACGCATGCTGCAAATCGGCAACAACGCCCAGCCGCTGAGGTGGCTGGAAAAGGGCCTGCGCCTCGTTGCACCCACCATCATCAAATCCAACGGCCCGGCTCTGCGTTTGGTCCATGCCCTGAAAGCCACGAAGGAGATCACGATTGAAGCTTGGATCAGGCGGTCGACTGTGGAAGAGGCTTCAGGTCCGGATCGGATCTTCACATTCTCGGCCGATGGTGGCCGGCGCAATTTTACACTGGGCCAGCTCGCCGAAAATCGATTTCAAGTGCGCCTGCGCACGACAGAGACGGATGAGGACGGCGTACACCTGAAGAACGGCAGGCGCGCTTATCAAAACATCGACTTTGTCCCGGAGCCGTGTCATGTGGTCTACACTCGCAAGACTTCCGGCCGGATCAAATTCTATCTCAACGGCACAGACCCCGCACCGGACTCTCGGCCTACCCTCGGCGGCAGCCTTGACAACTGGGAGAATTTTGAACTGGCGCTTGGCAATGAGCTTACGCAGAATTATCCCTGGCGCGGTGAATATTATTTGATCGCGATTTATGATCGCGCACTCAGCCAGGCAGAGGTGCGACAGAATTTCAAGGTTGGTGTGTGAATCTGAGGAAAGAGTTGCTTGACATTCGTGCCAATCAAGTGTAACTTTTGATCAAAGGAATTGCGCACGCGGGAATACGGCTTGCGGAAAGGAGACTATTGCACTGTTACCTCAAAAACTATACCCTCCGCCATGTCATTCTGAAAGAATCTTGGTAAAAATGACCACTGTGCTTATGCGTCACAAGCCGAAAGGCCCTTTCGGGATTCCTCCTGACATGGTGCAGTGCCTATAAAAACTTGCATATTTGATCAAAGCAAGCAAAGCGCTTTATACGAGCGCCAACAACTGCCTTGCATCTTCGGAGATTTCTTCATGAAAATGCCGCCACACGATCAGTCCACAGTTCGCACGAGTGCAATGCCCGCCTACAAGATTGGGCAAGTCATTTTCGCCTCCTCTGCCGGCACGATGATTGAGTGGTACGATTTTTATCTTTACGGCACATTGGCGGTGTTCTTCTCTACCCTGTTTTATCCGTCCGGAAATCCCACGGTCGCGTTTCTCGCGAGCCTGGCCACATTCGGCGCCGGCTTTGCGGTCCGACCGTTCGGCGCAGTGGTCTTTGGCAGAGTGGGCGATTTGATCGGGCGCAAATATGCCTTCCTCGTCACGCTCACGATCATGGGATTGGCCACAACCGCCGTTGGCCTGTTGCCGACTTACGATCAAATCGGCATTGCGGCGCCTATCGCTTTAGTGTTGCTGAGATTATTGCAAGGCCTTGCATTAGGTGGAGAATATGGGGGCGCGGCTACGTATGTCGCCGAGCATGCGCCGGATGACAGGCGCGGTTACTATACCAGCTTCATTCAGACCACCGCCACGCTGGGATTTTTTCTCGCGCTCGCCGTCGTGCTCGTTACCCGGCTGTCAGTTGGGGATGAAGCATTCAAAAGTTGGGGATGGCGAATCCCGTTTATCCTGTCGGCGTTGCTTCTTGGTTTATCCCTTTACATTCGCATGAAGCTGCGTGAGTCACCCTTGTTCAGCAAGCTTAAAGAGGCGGGCAAGACCTCGAAAGCTCCGCTCAAAGAAAGCTTTGGCAACAAGCGCAATTGGAAGTTGATTTTGCTCGCGCTCTTTGGCGCGACTGCCGGCCAGGCGGTGGTGTGGTACACCGGACAGTTTTACGCGCTTTACTTCCTGCAAACCGCGCTCAAAGTCGATTATGTCACGGCGTATATCATCATTGCCATCGCGTTGGCGTTGGGGACACCGTTCTTTGTGGTATTCGGCGCGCTTTCAGATCGCTTGGGCAGAAAGCGCATCATGATGGTCGGCTGCTTGCTTGCAGCGCTCACCTACGTCCCGATTTACAAGGCGATGAGCGCGTATGCCAATCCCTTGAATCCGGTCGTACTCACGGTGTTGGTTTTCATCCAAGTGCTTTACGTCACCATGGTCTATGGTCCGATTGCTGCGTTTCTGGTCGAGCTGTTTCCCGCAAAAATACGTTACACCTCTATGTCACTGCCTTATCATCTGGGTAACGGTGAATTCGGCGGCTTTACTCCACTCATCGCCTCGGCCATTGTCGCTGCGACCGGCAACATGTACGCTGGTCTCGCGTATCCCATTGCCATCGCTATGATGACGTTTGTCGTTGGCTCTTTATTTCTTCCCGAGACGAACCATGTGAGGATATGGGATGAGGTGGAGGGCAAATGATCAACTCTAGGAGGCCCTTCATTCTTCGAACCACGAAAACCACGAAATACACGAAATAAATTCAACAGCGAGCCTTATAGTCCACTTGAGCTCTGCTTCGTTTTTCGTGTGTTTCGTGGTTAAAAACACTAAACGAAATCAATACCATTTTCCGGGCTTCGATTCTCAGCCTGGCACAAGAATTGACCAGGCCGTGCAGGAGGAGAAATACATGATCTGTCACAAAGCTGTACTGCTTATTCTTTTGTTTCCACTCGTCACGCATGCGCAAAACTTAAACGAAGACCTGTGGGCCGCCGCGCGCAAAGGTGACGCCGAAGCCGTCAAGGCATTGCTCACCAAAGGCGCAGAGGTGAATGCCAAGACCCGCTACGGGGCGACCGCTCTTTCATTCGCAGCCGATCGCGGCCATGTCAAAGTGATCGAAGTCTTGATTGAAAACGGCGCGGACGTGAATATGAAGGATTCGTTTTACAATTCGCCCGCCATGGGTTGGGCGGCTTACAATGGCCACACGGAAGCGGTAAAGCTCATGCTTGCCAGAGGTGCGACCGAGGGCAAAGATGACGTGCTTATGGCTGGCATCGAAAGCAACAATCTGGAAATGGTCAAGGCGGTTCTAGCCTCGGGCGGTGTCGATGCCGAAACCATGAGCTCGGCCCTTGCAAATGCCACAAAGGGCGGCAAAGCTGAAATCGTTGCCGCTTTGAAAGACGCAGGTGCAACTGAAGCCACCGCTTCGGCTTTCAAGATCGAGCGTGGGCTGTTGCAGGTATACGCCGGAAAGTACAAGAACGATGACATTGGCCTCGAAGTCACCTTTACAATAGATAATGGCAGGCTCATCGGCACCGTGCCTGGACAGCCGGCGTTGACCTACGTGCCGGTGGACAACACCAACTTCAAATCAGTGGAATTCAGTGGCATTCAAGTGGCGTTCAATTTGGTGAACAATCAAGCGAATGAATTCACACTCAAACAAAGCGAGCGCAGCTTTATTTTCAAGCGCGTGAAAGCCGAAGAAACGACGGTCCATGCGCCTGCCGCAGAAGCGGCAAAAAAAGAAACAAAAGTTGCAACCGCCACACCCGTCGCCAACAAATTGAAAAAGCCGGCAGCGGCCACGTCGAAACACTGGCCCTCGTTTCGCGGGATGAATGCCTCAGGCCTCGCGGATGGTCACCATCCACCCACGGCTTGGAATGCAGAAAAAGCCAACAATATTAAATGGAAAACGGCCATTCCGGGAATGTCGCACTCCAGCCCGGTGATTTGGGACCAGCGCGTTTTTATCACCACTGCCATCAGCAGTGATACGAGTTCCAAGCTGCGTGTCGGGCTTTACGGCGACGTCGCTCCGGACAAAGATATTTCTAAACATATTTGGCAAGTCTACTGTCTTAATAAGATGACCGGAAAAGTCCTCTGGGAAAAAGTTGCCCATGAAGGTGTTCCCAAGGTCAGGCGGCACACCAAGGCAACTCAGGCCAATTCGACGCCGGCGACGGATGGCAAACACCTGGTGGCGCTCTTCGGTGCGGAAGGCCTTTTTTGCTACGATCTCGAGGGTACACTGTTGTGGAGTAAAGGCCTTGGCATGTTGGATAGCGGCTGGTTTTATGATCCCGACTATCAATGGGGGCACGGCAGCTCGCCGATCATTTACAAGAACCTGGTCATCGTACAATGCGACATTCAAAGGAATTCCTTCATCGCGGCATATGCTCTCAAGGACGGTAAAGAAGTTTGGCGTACAGGACGCGATGAGATTCCCTCATGGGGCACGCCAACGATTTACGAAAGTAAGACACGCGCCGAATTGATTGCCAATGGCACAGTGACTTGTTACAATGCCAAAACCGGCGAGCAGATTTATCGCGAACGCCTCGGCGGCCAGGGTAGCGGATACGCATTCACCGCCTCGCCCATCGCAGCGGATGACAGGATTTATTTCACCAGCGAAGACGGCGAAATCTTCGTTGTCCAAGCGGGGCCGAAGTATGACTTGCTGGCCACGAATTCTATGGGCGAAGTGTGCATGGCCACGCCCGCGATTTCTGAAGGAATGGTTTTTGTGCGCACGCAGGGCAATGTCTATGGCATTGGGGAGTGAGGAGAGGATAGAAGATAGTGGATGGTGGATAGTGGATTGAACAGACTAATGCTCAGGCAGTGCGCAAAATCGAAACTTATGTGCCTGCTTATGCTAACGCACGCAGCAAAGAGAAAAAGGCGTACTGGTGACGGACCCGAATAGATCTGCAAAAACGATACGCTGGTGGCCGGTCGTCATAATTTTTGGTTTAGCGGCGATTGCTGGCAGTTACGCGTGGCTCAAGAATGACCTGAACCACCAACGCCAGTTCATGCAGACAGCCGGCGTGACCATTATTGCCGTTTTATTGCTGTTGATTTGGCTACTCTTCTTCTCACGCCTGCGCTGGAAAATCCGTTGGGGCATTTTTACGGCATTCGTTTTGCTGGCCGTATCTGCTGCGGCACTGTTGCGCGTGCGGGGCTTGAGCGGAAATGTCGTTCCCCTTTTGGAATTTCGCTGGTCAACGCCGCCCGCCCCGCCATCGGGGAACATTACGGTCGCGCGTTTCGATTCGATGGCGAGCGTACCGGATTCGCCTCAGGCATTGCCGCTGGCGGCAGTGCCTGAAATGAAATCGGTGAGTGAGGCCTCGCGGGGGAAAGCAGTTCGCAAGATCGATTCCGTAACAAAAAACGCAAGGACAGCCGCAACAAATCCCGCGCACGATTATCCGCAGTTTCTTGGCCCGCATCGTGACGCCAGGAAATACGGTATCAAGCTGGCGCGCGATTGGTCGCAACAACCGCCGCAGCGCATGTGGCGTCAGCGGGTCGGCGCAGGCTGGTCTGCTTTTGCCGTGCTTGGAGAATTCGCCATTACGCAGGAACAACGCGGCGAGCAGGAACTAGTGATTTGTTATGCTCTCAAATCTGGGCAAGTAATTTGGAGCCATAGCGACGCCGTCAAGTATGAATCTCCCATAGCCGGCAACGGGCCGCGTGCCACGCCGACCATCCTGCATGATCGCGTTTACACATTGGGCGCGACCGGACTGCTCAATTGTTTGAATTTAGCCAACGGTGAGCGTTTTTGGGTGAAAGACATTTGCCAGGACAACAATGCCAAGGTTAATAGTTACGGCATGACTGGCTCGCCCCTGGTTCTGGACAGTCTGGTGGTGGTGAGTGCCGGCGGATCAAGCGGCAATTCTCTCGTCGCGTATCACAAAAAAAGCGGGGAACGTATTTGGAACGCCGGCAATGATCCTGCGGGTTATGCCTCGCCTCTGCTCACCACGCTCGCCGGGCAACCGCAGATTCTGATCTTCAATCGCGGCAATGTCGTTGCTCATGATCCCGGCTCGGGGAAGATCCTGTGGCAACATCCATGGCCCAATAACACGGAGTGTGTTGCGCAACCCCTGCCGCTTGCGGGCGATCGTGTTTTTGTAAGCAGCGGCTACGGCATAGGCGGCAAACTGTTTCAGATTCGGCACGTGGTGGATGGCGAATGGCAAGCCACGCTCGTGTATGAAACCTCTCGCCTCAAGGCGAAATTCTCGAACGTCGTGTTCCACCAGGGATACATTTATGGTTTGGATGATGGCATTATGGTGTGTCTCGATCCCGCCAATGGCGAGCGCAAGTGGAAGGGAGGCCGATACGGCCACGGCCAGGTCATTTTAGTCGAAGACTTGGTTTTGATTCAAGCTGAAAATGGCGAAGTTATTTTGGTGGAAGCCATACCCGAGTCGCATCGCGAGCTCACACGTTTTGCCGCGCTCGAGGGTAAGACCTGGAATAATCCCGCGCTCGCCGGCCCTTATCTGCTCGTGCGCAATGATCGCGAGGCGGCGTGTTATGAGTTGGAGGTGGTTCGTGGGGGCAGTGATCAGTAATCAGTAATCAGTGATCAGTAGACAAGTGATTGGTGATTAATGGCCACTGACAGGTGTCAGTGAGAAAACAGTCAAACAATCGAAAGAATGGAGGGGCCAGTGAACTATCTTCCACATGCGGAGAGTTTTCGTGACCTTTTGGTTTATCAAAAAGCAAGAGAACTTTCGATAGAAATTTTTCAATTTTCAAAGAGATTCCCGCGTGAAGAAGCATATTCGCTAACAGATCAGATTCGTCGATGTTCGAGATCGATTGGTGCCCAGATATCTGAAGCCTGGGCAAAGCGACGTTACGAAAAGTACTTCGTAAGCAAACTTACTGATGCCGATGGTGAACAGAATGAAACACAGCATTGGCTTGATACGGCATGTGATTGTGGGTATCTGAATAAAAGAGAAGCCACATCTCTGACACGGCAGTGCGAAGAAATTGGACGCATGCTCGGCGGCATGATAGCTAAATCTGAAAAGTTCTGTTCCAATTTGGCGGGCTTTGTACGAGAAGAAGTGGTTGAATATTTTGTGAACAACCACAGTGTTAGCAACCCCAACTGATCACTGATCACTGACTACTGGCATGAACATGATAATTCAAGAAAACTCGCTGTCAAATAAGATAGCCGCGGCACGGCAGCGCCTCGACGCACACGTACGCGAGATGGTGCAATGGCATTTCAATCCTGAAACCGGCTGCTCCTTTTGGCTGGAGTTCGCGCGCAAGCTCAATTTTGATCCGCGCAAGGAGATCTCCGGCTATGCTGATCTCAAATTGCTCGGTCATTTTGACGATGGGTGGCTGCGCGGTGGCCCGGTGCGGCGTTGGGTGCCGAAAGCATTGGCGAACAAGCCCGTGAACGTTTTCGAAACCGGCGGCACCACCGGTGTGCCCAAAACCCGGATCGGCATCGATGATTTTCGTATCGATTACGAGATGTTCAGTGAAACGTTGTCGCCGGATACTTTTCCTTTCAATTGTGATTGGCTCATGTTGGGACCGACCGGGCCGCGGCGCTTGCGCCTTTCCATCGAGCATCTGGCGCAGCATCGCGGCGGCATCGCATTTCACGTCGATCTCGACCCACGCTGGGTGAACAAGCTGATCAAGCGCGGTAAAATCCAGGAATTGGAAGCCTACAAAACACATGTCATCGATCAAGGATTGACCATTTTGCGCGCACACGAAAATATCAAATGCATTTTTACCACACCCAAATTGCTTGAAGCTTTGTGCGAAAAAATCAATTTGGTCAAATACGGTATCACCGGCATTTTTTGCGGCGGCACCGAGATGAACGCGCAGTTTCATCGCTTCGCGCGCGAAGAATTGGTGCCTGGCGTTGATTTTGTGCCAACCTATGGCAATACTCTGATGGGCCTGGCGTGTCACAAGCCTTTCGATCCCATGGATAATTACGCGATCACGTATTATCCCCCGCTGCCGCGGGCGGTGTTTGAGTTGGTCGATCCCGACGATCCCGAAAAGCCCGTGGAGTATGGCCGGACCGGCCGCGTGATGTTGACTACGCTGACCAAAGAGTTTTTTATGCCGCGCTTTTTGGAGCGCGATGAGGGGGAGCGCGCCGAGCCCATCGAAAAGTATCCATGGGATGGAGTCACGAATCTAAGGCTGTTTTCGAGGCTGCAAGAGTCGGTGGTCGTTGGCGTGTACTGAGGAATGTATTGATGGAGTGTTGGATTGATGGAGTGTTGGAGTGTTGGATCCACACAAATCCATCACTCCATCACTCCATCAATCCATCAATCCAATAACCCGTCATTCCATTGCTGCTATTTACTTTACGATTCAAGGAGGAGGAAACCATGTTGAGCTCCGTTCTGCGATTCGTGCGGCTGCCGTTTTTGCTGGTTCTCATTTGGACTGTGGCACGCTTCAGTCTGGGACTGGCCGGCGTGCCTTATGCGCCGCGCGGCAATGCCATGTTTTCAGTATATTCCGTGATGCTGCTGAGCAGCATCTACTTTGGCGCTCTTTCTCACAGAATTGGTGGATTCGATTGGAAGGGTACGGTCCTGGTCGGCGCCAGTATCGGCGTTTGGGCGCAGCTTCTCATTCTCGTGGCTACACTTATCAGCTACGCTGCCGGTCTGAATACGTATTTTGTACATTGGGATGCTCTCAATGTCGATCCAGCTAAATTTTCCATTTCGATGGCCGAGGCTCTCACGAATCCTCCGGAGCAATTGACCATGCCCATGTCGCAAGCCATGATCGGCCGCGTTGTCGGGGTTGCGATCAATGGCATCATCATGGCGCTCGCCGCTCTCATCGGGCGTTTGCTTAGCGGGCTAGCGCCGGGCAAGCAAGCATGAAAATCGTTGGTGGATTGAGGAGGTGGGGGAGTGATGGATTACTGGATTATTGGATTGATGGATTGATGGAGTATTGGAGTGATGGAGTATTGGAATGCTGGGAGCGTCAGCGTCTATGCATAGCCAGTACTCCATCAATCCATTAATCCAATAATCCAATAATCCGCCTTAACCTATACACACTACAAGACTAGTTGCAGCTATGCTCCACATCCCTATTCTCCGCGCGGGCAAGCCGTACAAAAGCCTGGATACGGTTGCCCTCAAACACTTTCGTGACAGCGAGCCAGTTGCCGTTGTTAGCCAGGCCAACCGCGGCTTGATTGCTAAGGATTTTTCTTCTGCAGAAGAAAACCGCCGCTCCCTGCAGGAAATAGCCACGGCCGATCTGATCGCAATTTGCCAGAAAGCGGCGGATAATTTCATGCACGCCGACTTGCCTTTGGACGGCGTTTCACAGAGTCCGCAGAATTATGTTGAACAGCTTTCTGCAACCACAGGTATGCCGCATACCCTTTGTCGCAGAAACATGGCGAAGATCGAGCGGGTTTTGAAGGAAATGCCAGTGATCTTGCACGGCCTGATGCGCGGGCTCGATCTTTCTGTGCTAGATGATGGCTGGATCGAGCATGGTCAAAGCATGTTGAGTTTTTCTCGTCAAGCGCAAGCGCTCGGTGCGATCCTGCCCAGCAATTCTCCGGGTGTGCATTCGCTCTGGCTACCGGCCATTCCGCTGAAGGTTCCGCTGGTTTTGAAACCGGGACGTGAAGAGCCGTGGACGCCGTTTCGCCTCGCGCAAGCGTTCATTGCTGCCGGCTGCCCGCCGGAGGCTTTCAGCTATTATCCCTCCGATCACTCCGGCGCAACGGAGATTTTGTTGCGCTGCGGTCGCGCGATGTTTTTCGGCGATCAATCCAGCGTGCAAGCCTGGGCCAACGATCCGCGTGTGGAGATTCACGGACCGGGGTGGAGCAAAATCATCATTGCGGAGGATCAAATCCACTCGTGGGAAAAGCATCTCGATTTGATGGTTGCCTCCATCGTGGAGAACGGTGGACGATCCTGCTTGAATGCCTCCGGAATTTGGGTGCCCGCGCATGGCCGCGAACTCGCCGAAGTGCTCGCCTGGCGTCTGGCAAGAATTGAAGCGCGCGCCATGGATGACCCTAATGCTCAAATTGCCGCTTTCACCAATAAGAAATTCGCCGCACGCATTTCCGCCATGATCGATCAACAACTTCAAGTTCCTGGAGCGGAAGATTTGACGGCAAAGCATCGCGGCGGCAAGCGTTTGGTCGAAAAAGATGGGTGCACGTTTCTGCTGCCCACCATCGTTTGGTGTGAAAACCCCGAGCATCCTTTGGCAAACGTTGAATTCTTGTTTCCGTTTGCCAGCGTCGTGGAAGTGGCGCAAGGAGATCTGCTGAAGCGTATCGGCTCAACTCTTGTGCTGACGGCGATTACGGAAAATGAAGCCTTCATTCAATCACTTTTTGCTTCGCCGCATGTCGATCGCCTCAATATCGGCCCGATTCCCACCAATAGAATCTCCTGGGATCAACCGCACGAGGGGAATTTGTTCGAGCATTTGTACCGGCAGCGGGCGTTTCAGACTACCGCCCGGGCGGTGATCTGAATAGTTATGAAAAACAATTATTGTTTGCATGTGGTGAATATCATATTTTTGTAGGCCAGACATAGAGGGGTGAAGAAAATGGGGCAAGAAAGCGTTCAGGATCGTCACGGTAACACCATCTATATTACAGAAGAACGATGGAAACACATTTTTGCCGCTTTATCGAAATGAATACGGATGCCTACGGCTATTTCACTGTGGTCAATCCGTCAATCGAAAATATGATCCTTGCATAGCTCATGGGTTATTTGCTGCATATTTTCATCGAGTATGAATTAGAGAGAAATGCATCCAGACTTGTTTCAGTTCGATTTTCATCCCACCACT
Source organism: bacterium (assembly GCA_050732395.1). Taxonomy (GTDB): domain Bacteria; phylum Zhuqueibacterota; class Zhuqueibacteria; order Zhuqueibacterales; family Zhuqueibacteraceae; genus JBIOXB01. The sequence continues at coordinate 57,211 of JBOHQX010000274.1, read as the reverse complement.
CGTGTCATCTTCGGAGAAAATGCGCTCGCACGCCTGGGTGAGCTCGCTAAAGCATCGGGTGCGAAAAGAATCTTACTCGTTACCGATCCTGGCTTGATTGCTTCCGGTCATGTCGACAAAGCTCGACAGTCATTGGCACAGGAAAATCTCACCTGTTTTGTTTTCGATGAAGTAAAAGAAAATCCCACGACTGCGCATGTTGCCCAAGGTGTCGCGTACACGCGAGAGAATTTTCCCATCGACCTTATCATTGCCCTCGGCGGCGGCAGCGTGATGGATTGCGCCAAGGGCATCAATTTTCTGCTCACCAACGGCGGTAAGATGGAAGACTATTGGGGCTTCGGCAAAGCTACGAAGCCGATGTTACCTTCGGTTGGCATTCCCACCACCGCCGGCACCGGCAGCGAAGCGCAATCGTATGCTCTCATTGTGCAGCCGGACACCCATCGCAAAATGGCGTGTGGCGACGTGAAAGCAAGATTTCGCATTGTGATCCTCGATCCGGCCTTGCTCGCATCGGTGCCGAGAAAAGTTGCATCCGTCACGGGTATCGATGCCATTGCACACGCCGTCGAGAGCTACGTCTCTCTCCGTGCGAATCCGGTGTCGCGGATGTTCTCAAAAGAAGCGTGGCGTTTACTGTCCAAGAATTTTATTCCGAGTTTGCAAAATTCGGGCAATCTTTCTATACTTGCAGAGATGCTACTGGGTTCGCATTTCGCCGGCCACGCCATTGAAAATTCCATGCTCGGCGGCGCCCACGCCTGCGCCAATCCGTTGACCGCGAAATATGGCCTCCCGCACGGCCTCGCCGTCGGATTGATGCTACCGCATATCATTCGCTTCAACGATTCTTGTGCGGGTGAAAAATACTTCGATTTGTTCGAGGATACAAGCTCGACGAATTCGGCGCAAGCAGGCGGCGAGAAATTGGCCGGAAAGATCGAAGAGTTTTTGACGTCTGCAGATTTTCCTCCTCGCTTGCGCGATTGCAGTGTCGAAAAGCGCGATCTTCCTGCACTGGCCCACGCTGCGATGCAGGAATGGACCGGCAGATTTAATCCTCGTGCACTGACCGACGAGGAAAGCCTGCAACTTTATGCCGCGGCATATTGATCCTTGGCAGGCCCGTATGAGTAGGCTTCAGTCAGATAGATTCAGTCGATCACCGGTCAGGGTTTGGAACCATCTGGACAACTCAAATGCACCTGAATCTGAACGACGTGCGTGAACAATTCCCGGCGCTGAAACAGCGCGATGCGCAAGGCCGCCAGGCGATCTATTTCGATGGTCCCGGCGGCACGCAGGTGCCGCAACGCGTCGTTGACGCGATGTCGAATTATTTCATCGTACACAATGCCAACACCCACGGTGCCTTCGGCACGAGCGCGCGCACCGATGAGATTCTGCATGCCGCCCGCGCCGCGATGGCGGATTTCATCAATGCCAGCTCAAACGAGATTGTCTTTGGCGCCAATATGACCACGCTGACGTTTCATGTCAGCCGCAGCCTGGGACGTGAATGGCGCGAAGGCGATGAAATCATCGTCACCCGCCTCGATCATGACGCCAATGTTTCGCCGTGGCTGGCTCTGCAGGAAAAGGGAATCAAAGTCCGCTTTCTCGATTTCAAGCCGGAAGACTGCACACTCGACTACGATGGCCTCGATCAACTGCTCTCCAACAGAACCAGGCTCGTGGCCGCCGGATTGGCTTCCAACGCCGTGGGAACGATCAATGACGTCACGCGCCTCATTCAAAAAGCCCACACCGCCGGCGCCTTAGTTTACCTCGACGCCGTGCATTATGCTCCGCATGCGCCTATCGACGTGCAAGCGCTGGATTGCGATTTTCTCGCGTGCTCGGCCTACAAGTTTTTCGGCCCGCACGTCGGTGTCTTGTATGGCAAACGCGAGATATTGGAAGGGTTACAGGCTTACAAGGTCCGGCCGCAAGAGAAAAACCCGCCTTTCAAGTTTGAAACCGGAACATTGAATCACGAAGGCCTGGCCGGGACGAAAGCCGCAATCGACTATATTGCCGATCTAGGGCAAAATGTTGCAGCCGAGTATGCCAGCGCATTCGGAACTTTTGGCGGAAGGAAATTACAGCTCAAATGTGCGATGGCTGCCATTCAAGCTTACGAAAGAAAACTCTCGGAAAAATTAATTGCCGGGTTGCACACAATTCCCGGTATGAAAATCTACGGCATAACTGCGCCCTCGCGGTTTCATCAACGTACTCCGACCGTGGCTCTGCGCATGCAAAAATATTCTCCACGTGTGCTGGCCGAACGCCTGGCCGCGGAAAACATTTATGTCTGGGATGGCAATTTCTACGCACTCGAAGTCACCACCCGCTTGGGCTTGGAAGAGCAGGGAGGGGTGGTGCGCGTTGGATTGGTGCATTATAACACTATAGATGAGATCGATCGGCTTGTTGCCCTTCTGCAAGAGCGGTCGTAAGGCCCAATTTTAGCCCCGGCACGGCGATGAAACTTCAAAGAAAACCTTGCATCCACTTATTGCTATCCGCTCTTTTCAGTTTGACGATCCCACATCTCATCTTCGCTCAGGAAACGAACATGGCTCAAAAACCTGTCTGGGTTGATTTGAACATCGTCGACGTGCACGGCCACCTCGGCAGTTTTCGCGGCTATGACCTGAGTACGGAAACGTTAATGGAGAATATCGATCGTTTCGGTATCAAACTGGTTTTGGTGTCGAACATTGACGGCGCGCATCTGCCCGGCAAGACGTTGGATTTGGACGAGGTGACCGCGAATCGCATCACGCTGGAAACCGTCAAAAAGTATCCTGATAGACTGCGCGGCCTGGTGTGGACGCGCCCGACCGATCCCGCGGGCTCTCCGCAAAACGTCGAGCCATTTTTGCGCGATCACGGCTTCGTCGGCGTCAAGCTGCATCCGGAGATGAACCAATTTCCCGCCGACAGTTCCTGCGTGGATGGGTATCTCGCGCTTTGCGAGAAATACAATGTTCCGGCGGTGTTTCATTGCGGCGCCACCGGCAGCACCTCCGGACCGGAGAGGATTTACGCCGCGGCCCGTCGCCATCCTTCCGTGCCAGTGATATTGTATCACATGGGATTCTTGGGTCCGCACCAGGATGCCATTGCAGCGGTGAAAGGTGCTTTGCACGACAAAGACGCCAATCTCTATCTGGAAACTTCGCAGGCGGAGCCGGACGCAGTTTTGCAGGCGTTCGCCGCGGTCGGGGCTGATCGTATTCTCTTTGGCACAGATGCCACTTACTACGGCGGGAAGCATTACGAAAAGTATGCAGCGATGGTGGAAGCATTGCAGAGAAATCTGAAGCAAGATGATTTTGCCAAAATCATTCGCCTGAATGCCATGAAACTTTTCCGGCTGCAATGACGCCGCGCGTGGATGCCCTTTGCCCCGGCGCGCTCAGGTGGAAACCGAGGTTTTCCTCTTGCGGGTCGATCATGAACACAAGCTGCTCAAAATTGAACTTGCCTTTTTCGTATTAATTTTTAAATTTAAAATAATTTATATTTTGAATTTCTCAATCAAGATAATACGCGTTTAAATATAATGGCATGGTGATGAATCAGCGCTTGATCAGAGAGGTGATACTGGACCGCGAGCACAACGGCCCGGAACAGCGGGTTTCTTTGAAATTATGGGTGGTGCTGGCTCGTTGTTTCAACACCTGTGCGCAAGCGGAGGCTGCCGCAATCAAGAACTACGACCTGACCGCGCCGCAGTTCGGCGTGCTCGAAGCCCTGGCCCATCTCGGCCCGATGAAAATGTGCGATATTGCCCAAAAGTATTTGACCAGCGGCGCCAATATTACCGGCGTGGTGGATCGCCTGCAAGAAAAGGGGCTGGTGCAAAGGGTCATGGAAGAAGATGACCGGCGGACGTATCGCATTCATTTGACCGAAAGCGGAGGTAAGCTCATTGCCGGGATCTTTCCGCTTCACGCCACGACCATCGTCGCAATGACCGAGACGCTTTCCGCGAACGAAAAAAATCTCTTGATCAAACTGCTGAAAAAATTGGGAAAATCAATTCAAGGAGCTCGTTCAGCACAGCATTAGGGATGTCGCTGCGCATCTCCATCCGGCGAGCGTACTTTCTTATTCAAACTTCAACTCTCATGGAGGAACTATGCGTTTCAAGACTGTTTTTGTTGCAGTGTTCGTGCTCAGCCTGTTGACCGTGCCAGGCTTTGCCGGCGAAAAATTCCTGATCGATCCCTCGCACTCGAACGTCGGCTTCACGGTACGGCACATGGCGATTGCCAAAGTGAATGGCGCGTTCAAAAAGTTCTCCGGCACGATCGTCTATGATGACAAGGACGTCACCAAATCTTCCGTCAACGTCGTCATCCACACGGCCAGCATCGACACGGAAAATGAGAACCGCGACATTCACTTGCGCAGCGATGATTTTTTCAACGTTGCCAAAGATTCGCTGATTACGTTCGCCAGTAAGAAAATCGAGAAGAAGGGCGAAGGCTACGTCGCGATCGGGGATCTGACACTACGCGGCGTGACCAAAGAAGTGGCCCTGCCGTTCACGATTTTAGGCACCATCAAGGATCAGGACGGCGACACCCGCTTGGGCGTCGAAGCCAAGACCACGATCAATCGCTTCGATTACGGCGTGAAATGGGACCGGACGTTTGAACCCGGCAATCTCATCGTGGGCAAGGACGTCGACATCACCCTGAATCTCGAAGCAAAAACGCCCAAAGCGGAAAAAGCTTCAAACTAGAGATTCTGTGCCATATATTGAGCGGTTGCTGTAACGCAGGCGTCTGGCCTGCGCTATTTGCAGGCTGGCAGTCTGCGTTACAGAATGACCTGTCAATAAATTTTATTCTTACTTTCACCGCCGCCCCCAGCTATACTTCAACGATAGCATGATGCGAGCTTCGAACGCTCAAGCCTTTCGCCTGCCCACGGCAACACAGATAGGTCACGCGCATTTGCAAATTTCAGACTTGCCGCGGGCCTTGAGGTTCTATAGAGATGTGCTCGGGTTCAAAGAAATCACACGGCAGGGTGAGGCCGCTGTGCTTTCCGCAACCGGCCGGTCGCCGGCGCACGTTCTACTGAGCGCCAGCGCGCATGCGAAACCCAAGCCGCCCCGCACCACCGGACTCTTTCATGTCGCCATCCGCTACCCGAACCGCCGTGAGCTCGCCAGAATTTTTCGACGTTTGCTGAAGAACGAATGGCCCTTTCAAGGCTTTTCCGATCATGGTGTGAGCGAGGCGCTTTATCTCGCTGATCCTGATGGCAACGGCCTCGAGCTTTATGCCGACCGGCCGCGAGAACAGTGGCGTTGGCACGGTGCTGCGGTGGTCATGTTTACCGAGCCGCTTCAGGTTGACAGCCTTCTAAGCGAGGCCGCAAACGATTCTTCCTCGGCTTATATGATGCCTGCGCAGACGGATATCGGGCACGTGCATCTGCATGTTTCAGATCTCAAGAAGGCGGAATCATTTTATGGGGGAGTGCTGGGATGGGAGGTGACGCAACGTTCATATCCTGGTGCATTGTTTTTGTCGGCAGGCGGTTATCATCATCACGTGGGCTTGAATGTTTGGGCCGGGCAGGGTGCACCACCTCCGCCGCCGGAGGCCGTGGGCTTGCTCTCGTTCTCCATGCGCATTCCCGACAATCAAACTTTGGAGCTATTGTCCGAACGCTTCGGGTCAGCAGGCGTGCCATTTGAAGACAGAGGCGCTCCCAATGAGCGCCGGGTTCTTTTTGCGCATGATCAAGATGGAAATGGCGTTGAAATTGTCGAAGGTTAGAGATGAATACACCCAAAACCGCTTTGATCACAGGCGCCAACCGCGGAATCGGCTTAGAAGTTGCACGGCAGTTGCTGGAAGAGGGTTTCCACGTATTCTTGGGCGCACGCAATCGTGAAGCTGGCGAAAGGGCAGTGGCCTCATTGCTAAAGGACGGCATGAAAATCGATTTTGTAGAACTCGAGGTCACGAGCGAAGAAAGCATTCGAGAGGCCGTCCAAGCCGTTGCCAATCGCTCCGGCCGTCTCGACGCTCTCGTGAACAATGCCGCGATTTTGGAAGATGAAAAACTCTCGGTGTTCGAAATCAGCGCAGCGGTATTGCAAAAGACTTTAATGACGAATACGATAGCGCCGTTCCTGCTGGCGCAGGCGTTCGTTCCGCTCTTGATGAAAAGCCAGGGCGGCCGCATTATCAACGTTTCCAGCGGCGCGGGTTCGTTGAACGAAATGGGCACCTATGCTCCGGCCTACAGCATTTCCAAAGCCGCGTTGAATGCCGTCACTGTGCAGCTCTCCGCTGCGCTGAAAAGCAAAGGCATTGCCGTAAACTCAGTCTGCCCGGGATGGGTGCGCACCGATATGGGAGGTGGCAATGCCCCGCGCTCCGTGCAAAAAGGCGCTGAGACGATTGTCTGGCTCGCCAGCATGGCGCCGCAGAATCTGACCGGGCAATTCTGGCGGGACCGCAAAGTTATTGCGTGGTGATGAAAGGTTCATAATCGCCTATATGATTTACAGCGCCCGGGCGGTAGTTTCATCCATCATATTTTGTGGAATGTCCACTGACGTCCGCCGGGAATGCGAAACTGTCACTAACATCAGGAGGTGTGCTATGAAACGATATGCTTCCGCCGTTTGGCAAGGTACTTTGAAAGAAGGCAAGGGCACGCTGTCCTCGCAAAGCGGCGTGCTGAAAGAAACGCCGTACTCATTTTCCGGCCGCTTTGAATCCGGCGCGGGCACCAATCCGGAGGAATTGATTGCTGCCGCGCACGCGGGCTGCTTCACCATGGCGCTTTCGGCGAAATTGAGCGGCGCGGGTTTCAAGCCGGAAAAACTGAGCACGCGTGCGAATTTGGCACTTGAGCAAGTGCAAGGCAATTGGACGGTCACCACGATTCATTTGGAATTGAGCGGAAAAGTTCCGGGCGTCGCGCGCGACAAATTCGAAGAGTTGGCGAATGACGCCAAAGCGAATTGCATCATTTCGCGCGCGCTCACGGCGCAGATTACGCTGGACGCCAAGCTGGAGGCGTAAGGCCGCTTTAGTGCTCCAAAAGAATGCTACACAGGAGAAGCGCCGCTGCATGGTCGGTGTGCTTTTTCTCTTCGATTGTGTTCGGGAGGATGAAAAGTCGGCACCAAACGCTGGAGCAGCTCGACGGTAGCTTCATCATCGCCGTGATGAAGAACGTGCATCAGCTCGTCCAGTGCGCCATTGAGCTCCGGCCACGCGACGTCTGTTTGCGCCACCATGATTTTGCTGTGCATCGTGGGGTGCACTTTTTCTTCACTGCGCCACAACTCTTCGTAGAGCTTTTCACCGGGCCGCAATCCGACGAATTTGATGCCGACGTCTTCGGGCTTGTAGCCGGCGAGCGTGATGAGATTGCGCGCGAGATCGACGATTTTCACCGGCTTGCCCATATCCAGCACAAAAATTTCACCGCCCTGCCCCATCGCGCCGGCCTGCAAAACCAACTGCACCGCCTCGGGGATGGTCATAAAATAACGCTCGATGTCAGGATGCGTCACCGTGAGCGGCCCGCCGGCCGTGAGCTGTTTTTTGAACAGAGGCACAACGCTGCCATCGCTACCCAAGACGTTGCCAAAGCGCACGGTCACAAAAGCGGTGCGACTCGTGCGGGCGAGGCGTTGCAGAAGCATTTCCGCCAAACGTTTTGAAGCGCCCATCACGGAGGTGGGATTCACGGCTTTGTCCGTGGAAATCATCACCATCTTGAGCGCGGCGTATGCTTGCGCGGTTTCGGCGAGCAACCGCGTACCGAGCACGTTATTCTTAAGCGCTTCTTTCTTGTTCAACTCCATCATCGGAACGTGCTTGTGCGCGGCCGCGTGAAAAATCAACTGCGGATGATATTTGGTGAAAACCTCCTGCAAACGGCGCGCATCGGTAACGTCGGCGATAATCAAGCGGCGCTCGACGTCGGTATTGCTTCTCAAAAAGTCTTGGTCGACGCTATAAAGCCCGTTTTCGGCTTGATCCATCATGAGCAGCAGGCGCGGCTTGCAATGGGCAATTTGCCGGCACAGCTCTGAGCCGATCGATCCGCCGGCACCGGTGACCATCACGATCTTATCTTGCAAAAACGCTGCGAGGTTTTGGTTGTCCAAATTGACGGGCGCGCGCCCCAGCAAGTCTTCGAGTTGAACCTCACGCAAATGGCTCACCGTAACGTTCCCCTCCAACAGTTCTTTGACGCTCGGCACGCGACGAAAACGCACTTTGACTTCCTGGCACTGCGAGACGATTTCGCGCAGCACCGGACCAGAGGCGGAGGGCAAGGCGATCAGAATCTCGGCGATGCTGTGCCGCTTCACCAGCACCGCGAGATGATGGTGCGTGCCCAACACCGGCACACCGTGGATGCGCATGTGGTGCTTCAAGGGATTGTCATCCACCAGGCCGATCACGTCGATCTCGCTGGGCTTGAAAAGGATTTCGCGCAACAAGCTTTCACCGGTATCCCCCGCGCCCACGATCAGAACGCGCGTGCCGCCTTTGAGCTGCGGTGAATTGGCCAGCATTGCGCGCACGAAAAAGCGCGAGCCGCCCACCAGCAGCACCGCCAGCGCCCAATCTATAATGAACACCGAGCGCGCCATGCCGTCGAAGCCGTACAAGAACCAATAGCACGCAATGCTGATGAGCGCGCTCAAGGAAACGGCACGAATGATGGTCATGAGATCATCAATGCTGGCGTATCGCCACATGCCGCGGTAGAGACCATAGCCGTACAGAAACGACATACGCAACGGCGCGAGCAGCAGAAGAAGCTGCCACATCTGTCTGGTCTCTTCGGCGGAAAGCCTGCCTTCAAAACGCAGTGAAAATGCCAGCACCAGCGACGCGCTCACGCTGGTCAGGTCGAAGAACAGGATAATGAGGCGGCGGGCGAGCGTCGGTATGCGATCAATCCAGATTATGTTTATCATCGGGTGTGAGTGCGCTCCTTTTTGGGGTCGATTAGCGAACGAAACTTAGCATGAAACTCTGAAGATTCTTTTCACCAACGATGGCAAGCGGCCAACGGATACTGTTATGAATCCGCTGGTCGATTTTTTCATCGTTGGGCGTGCTCAATAGAAAGCCACTGTAACTGAATCACTACCAGGGAATTCAGGAGCCTTGCGCGAGCAATTGCGCCTTTTCCATTTCTGGCGGGTCGCCAAATCGGCGCTTGCCCAATGCAATAGCAAGAATCACCAACAAAGTACGCAGCACGATCCTTGCGTCGTAAAAGAGTGAGGCCTCGCGCACGTAAACCAGCTCGAGTGCGAGCTTGAGCTTGAGTTGTTTTTCCAAATAGGATCTTTCCGCATGAGCGGTATCAAGCTGGGCTTCGATGTGCGTGTAGTTATAAATGCTGCCGGGACTGGCCAGACCGGGCAGTACTTGCAACGTTTCCAATTGCAGCGGTGAATAGTGTTTTCGCACGATAGCCGGATCTTCGGGCCGCGGCCCGACGAACGACATTTCACCCTTCAAGATATTGAGGAGTTGTGGGAGCTCATCAATTTTGAGCTTGCGCAGCAAGGCGCCGAAAGGATACACGCGCGGATCGTACGTGGCCGTAATGGCGCTTTGCGGCCGCGTTTGTACGTGCATCGTGCGGAATTTGTACATGGTAAAAATGCGTTGATTGCGCCCCATCCGCTGAGCGCAATAAAACACCGGCCCGGCGCTCGAGAGGCGAATACCTAGGGCTGCCAACAAAAAAATCGGCGACAACAAAATGACGGCGACCGCAGCCAAGAATTTTTCCACTAGTCGTTTGATCATGCAAAGGCTTCGCCAGGACGTTTTGATTGCTCTTCCATACTGACACCGGTTTGCTTCAGGGCCTCGGCGCGGATGAGCGCAACCCCGAATGCTTAACCGCGAAGACGCCAAGCACGCAACTGAGGCTTTTTCGGCATTCTGCTAAATCGTGAGCATAAGCAGGTAGGTTGCAGCAGGAAATCTAGCGAGAGAACGAAGTATTGCCCCAAGTTTTCCCACTCCAGTCGCGCGCGCTCAAATTTCGGCCGGAGAGAATTTTACCGCTTTCATTTTCAAGCTCGAGCAAAACAATGGCTCCAGAGGAACACGCCGCCACGAGTCCGCAAGCTGCCTCTTCGGGGCTGATCATCGCGCCGACAATTTCCCCGGCGCGCGCCTCGCGATATGCCGCTCCCGGCAACAGCCCGGCTTTCCAAATGCGCCAGCGATCATTCTCCAACCAACTGAAAGCGCCGGGATATGGGCGCGTGAGCGCACGGATAAAATCATAAATCTGCGCGCTGTCGTTTCTCCAATTTATCAAGCCGTCTTCGGGCTTGCGGCCGGGTAATAGCGGCTCGTGCGCATGCGCCTGCGGTGTTCCCGGACGTTCCCCGGCTTGCAGGCGAATGAGCAAGTCCCAAATCATGTCGCGATTGGATTCCGCGACGCGCTGGTATAACGTCGCGCACGTATCGTATGGTGTGATCGGAATGACGGTTTGATCGATCAACGCTCCGGCGTCGACGCTTTCTGCCAGCCACATGAGAGAATTGCCGGTCTGCGTTTCGCCTTTGATCAAAGCCCAATTGATGGGGGCGCGGCCGCGATGGCGCGGCAACAACGAAGCGTGCGCCCCCACGACGCCGAGCGCGGCGGTTCGCAAGGCTGGTGCGTGCAGGATTTGCGTCCACCCGATGACAAACAAGACATCGAGCGACAGGCGCTGCAAGAGTTGCACAGCTTCATTGTCATTGATATTGCGCACAAAATAAATCGGCACTTCAAATTCACGGCAGAGCTCGGAATAATCCTCTGCGCCACTCTTCTTCTCGGCAAGCTTCGGCGGTAGCGTGATAACCGCGGCTGGCCTGACACCGTTCTGCAAGAGCCGGCCCAGAGCCGGAAGGCCTTCCGCATGAAAACCTACCCAGGCAATTCGCATTGTTCTCTCCGTGCTTGCACCAAACGAGCACGTCGATGCTCATACACCACCTCCTGGACGCTGGCAATGACGCGATCAACTTCGGCATCGGTGAGCGCGGGATAGAGCGGCAGGGAGACGATGCGCTCGAATTGCCGTTCGGCTTCCGGGAAATCCCCGCGTTGATAGCCGTACTGCTCGCGATAGAACGGCATCAAGTGCAGCGGAATAAAATGCACGGAGCAGCAAATGCCGCGCGCGCGCAAGGCTTCGAAAAATTGATTGCGATCGCAAACCAGCTTGTTGAGATGAAGTTTCAAAATGTACAAATGCCAAGCATGGCGCACGTGCTTGCGCGCGGTTGGAATTTCCAGTTCGGGCAGCTCGGCAAAGGCAGCATGGTAGCGCGCTGCGATTTCCGCGCGGCGCTGCCACATCGCTTCGGTTTTCGCGAGCTGCGACAGCCCCAATGCTGCGGCCAGGTCGGTGAGATTATTTTTGTAACCTTGCTCGATGACCTCATAATACCACGAGCCGGAAGCGGTATAGCGCTTCCAGGCGTCGCGGCTGAGCCCGTGCAACGACAGCCTGCGCATATGCGCGGCCAATGCCTCATCGGCGCACGTCACCATGCCGCCCTCGGCCGTAGTGACGTTTTTGGTGGCATAAAAGCTGAAACACGTGGCTGCGCTGATCGATCCGATCTTGCCAATGCCTCTGGGGTGCAACGCGCCGTTGGCATACGCCGGCATGATGGCCGCTTCCACAGCATGAGCTGCATCTTCCATCACTTTTAGATTGTGCCGTTCGGCAAACTCAAGGAGAGCCGGTAGATCCGCCGGATGTCCCGCCATGTGCACCGGAACGAGGGCGCGGGTGCGTTCGGACAAAGCGGCGGGCAATCGCGCGGGATCCAGATTGAGCGTATCCGGTTCCACGTCGATAAAAGCCGGGCGCGCGCCGAGATATTGTATGGCTTCACACGTTGCCACGAAGGTCATCGGCGACGTGATGACTTCATCTCCGGCTTGAATGCCCAACGCGGCCAGGGCAAGGTGCATCGCAGCCGTGCACGAATTCACCGCGACGGCGTGTGGTGCGCCGATGTAAGCCGCAAATTTTTCTTCGAACGCATTTGCGCGGGACCCGGTCGTTAACCATCCGGATTGCAGGCACGCCAGGACGTTGTCGATATCGCTTTGATCGATCAAAGGACGATGAAACGGAATGAGCGTTTTGAGCATATATATCAACCTTTGATAAAATTAAAAGGATTGCGCAGAAATTGGGAGAGTTTTTCCATGAAGAACTTGCCGTTGCGCACGGGCTCGCCGGCGGAGGCCAGAATGGCGGAGCGATGATCCTCGATCGTTGCGTCCAGCTCGCCGGAGCGCGTTTGCAGCGAGTGCCGCTTGGCGCCATGCTGGCTTTTGCCGTTTGCCGGGCTGAGCCCCACCCACCCAGGCGCACGGATCTCGAACCTCGTCGATTCATCGTTAAAAGAACTGCGCAATTCGGCTTTATGCACGATCGTCGCGTTGATACTTCGCGCTTGCAGCATGTATCCCAGCAATAGGGCGTTGTCGCACATTCTATTGATCAGACGCGGCACGCCGTTGGTGCATTCATAAATTGCTTCGACGGCTTCCGGGGAAAAAATATTTTCCTGCTCCGGCGCACCCGCGATCTGGAGCCGCCAGCGAATGTATCGCATCGTGTCTTCGCGGTGCAGTGGCCGTAGTGCGTACTGCAACGTGATCCGCTCGCGCAATTGCTTCAATTCTGGCCGGCGCAGGCGTTTCTCCAGTTCGGTTTGCCCGGCAAAGAGAATTTGCAGCAGTTTGGATTGATCGGTTTCATAGTTCGACAGCAAGCGGATCTCTTCCAATAGCTTGTTCTTGAGATGATGCGACTCGTCAAGGATCAGCAGCGCTTTTTTCCCTTCCTGCGCATTCCGCCGCAAAAAGTCTCCCAGCGCCAGCAATAATTCCGGCGTTTCACCATGATAGTCGAGCCCAAAATCATGGCACAAATTGATCAACAAATCCCGAAAGCTCGGAATCCGGAGCGTGATAAATGCGATGCGAACGTCATTGGACAGTGACCGCAACAGCGTGCGCAGAATGGTCGTTTTGCCGGTCCCCGCATCGCCGAGGAGAACCATGAACCCGTCGCCTTGCGCCAGCCGGTGTTGCAGATGCAGCAATGCTCCTTTGTGATTTTCACTCAAAAAAAGAAAACGCGGATCCGGATTGAGAGTGAAAGGCGCTTCCTGAAGCCCATAAAATTCGTAGCACATGTTTGTCCTCTGCGGGAAGGCAAAAGTATCCACGGTGATCCTCGGTTATTGGCGGAACATCTCGCGACGTCAGCACGGCCGTAGCCACGATATCCATGACACACGGCTTTAGAAACGTTCCAAGCAACGACCCTTCCGGCTGGTCAAGCAAAGGTATTTACGGGCACAGGTAACCAAATGCAGGTTATGGCGCGGTTAGCTTGGTGTTAAGATTCGAAGATCGCGAGTTTTCAGCCGATGGTATTCCCTGGTTCGTTTTCGGTAGGATGCTTTTCAATTTCCATGCCTGCACGGCCTCGTCATAAATCCTGCTCATGCCTGCCATGACCACCTTCCAAGCATAGCGCTGTTCGATCACCTGCCGCGCGCGCGCACCCAAAGCGGCGGCGCGTTCCGGATTTTGCAGCAGGCCGAGAACTTGCTCGGCAAATTCCGCTGGCGCATCGGCAACGATTTGGCCTTGGTCCGCGGAAGCGGCAATGCCTTCGGCGCCGATGGAAGTCGTGACCACGGGCCTGGCCTGCGCCATCGCATTCAAGATTTTCACTTTCGTGCCGCTGCCGCTACGCAGCGGCGCAATGAAGACCAATGCGCGATCCACGAATGGCCGCACGTCCTCCACGTAACCCGTGAAATGGAGATTGGGGTTTTCACGTGCGCATTGCTTGAGCAAGGGCGTGGGTGATGAGCCGACAAAAGTCATAGGTGTATGCGGCAGGCGCGCACGAATGCGTGGCGCAATTTCGCGCAAAAAATAGTCGACGGCGTCGCGATTGTAGGCGCCGCGCATCGAGCCCGTCCACACCAATCCCGCGTGTGCCAGCCGCTGTGTATCACCGGGACGAAAGTATTCAACATCCACGCCATTGGGCAGGGTAATGAAATTGTCATGTCCACACAGGCGCACCAGAGCCTCTTTGTCAGAATCAGAAACCGTTACACAACGCTCGAATAGGGGACAGAGCGCAGCTTCGAACTGCGCCAGCTTCCGCGCCTGAGCGTAGAGAAAGACTTTCAACAGCGGATTCTTTTCCACCTGCGCCCAGCGGGCCAGGCGCAAGGACTCGACGTTGTGATTGGTCAGAATCTTAGGCAAGCGCGTGACTGCCGGCAAATACGCGGCGAGGTGCGGCAAATCGAAGTGTACGAGGTCTAGGTTGCGGCGCCACACGAGATAACGGATTCGTTCGAACGCGGAACGCGAACGATAACGCGCAACCATGTAAGGCAGGCGTTCGAAAAGGCTCGCGGCAGTTGTGAAAGGTTGCCGCCAACGGCCGTGCGGTAACAAAAAAATGTCCACGGAAGCGCAGAAACGCTCCAGCTCGGTTTTCAGCTCCACTTCTTTCGGGGTCCTGGCAAAAGCCACGAAATAAATGCGATGTTCCTCCGCAAGTCGTTTCAAAACGTAATACGTGCGCAAATGATGGCCATGATCCGGCGGATAAGGATTTTCAGTGGACAAAAAAAGAATATTCATGAGCTCTCACCCTCGCCGTCTTTGTGATAATATTTCAGGTAGAGGCGCTGGTAATTGCTCATGCCGACTGTTCGCGCCATGGCGCGCCGCAAGCCCGCGGTCATTTTCGAGCGCGCGTAACGCGGGCCGCGGCCATAAACCAGGCTTTCGAAATCCGCAAGCGTATGGCGGTCGCGCACAATGATGCGAGGAATGCCCAGCGCAATGCCTTCGGTCGAATGGTAGCCAAAATCGGAATTACACCAACCAGAGTAGCCAGCAGCCAGCACGGCTTGTATCACGCGTGCATTGTAGGAGCCGTGCGGAAAACTGATGAAATTCGCCGGGTGCCGCAGCTCGCGCTGCAGAATCTGGCGCGCCTCACAAATTTCTTCATAAGCATGCTCCCAAGGCAGCGTGGCGAGTGCACCGTGATTGAGCGTATGGGATTGGATGCTCATGCCGCAGCGGTGCATGTCGAGCAACTGGCTCCAGCTCATGAAATCCCGCGAGCCGATTTTGTTGACGATGACAAAAAACGTGGCCTTGTAGCCGAATTCCTGCAGCACCGGAAAAGCATGCAGATAGTTATCGACGTAGCCGTCATCGAAAGTGATGGCAACGCCCCTGGGGCACGCGCACCGGTGGTTTGCGTGGCTGGGCAACCAAAGCTCGTCGATGGTATAGCTTTGAAAGCCTTCTTTTTTCAAAAACTGCAATTGCGCGATAAAATTATCTTTCAGAATTTCGTATGGCGTCGCGGCAATCGTCTTTCTCTCCTCCGGAGTGAGCACGCGATGATACATGAGCACGGGCAGTCGTGATTTCTTCATGGCGGTCCTTGGTCTATGGAATAGCATGCCTGTGGGGGTATGATGTTTTTCTGCGCTTCGAGCCAGCGCGGGTGTGATCAT
Organism: bacterium; assembly: GCA_050732395.1. Classification (GTDB taxonomy): domain Bacteria; phylum Zhuqueibacterota; class Zhuqueibacteria; order Zhuqueibacterales; family Zhuqueibacteraceae; genus JBIOXB01. Next base: position 41,577 of record JBOHQX010000274.1, on the reverse strand, counting down.
AGACTTCTGCATACGCTTGCGCCATTTTCTCCGAAGAGTATTCCCGGCGCACGCGCTCGTATGCATTGCGCGCCAGCCGGAGCGCTGTTTGCGGATCCTGCACGAGCTGCAATACCGCCTGCGACAACGCCGCCGCCGACGGCACAGCGATCAAGCCACATTCGCCATGCGGTAGAATACTAGGAATCTCTCCGACGTTGGTCGCAACAACGGGCTTGCCTGCCGCCATGGCTTCCAAAATCACCATGGGCATGCCCTCACTGACCGAGGATAGAACAAAAAAATCCAGCATGCCGAGAACTTCAGGGATATTCGGGCATACACCGAGCAGACGAAAGCGGTCGGAGAGGCCCTGTCGGGAAATCTCATTTTCAAGCGCCGCGCGCAAGGGCCCGTCACCGGCGATGATGAAAAACGCCCGCGGGCAGGAAATCCGCAACTGTGAGGCGGCTTCGATCAAAAGATGAAAGGCTTTTTCCGGAACGAGCCGGCCGACGGCGCCGATCAATACGTGGCCGGGCGGGAGGTTATGGCGCCGGCGAGCCTGAGTCGAATCGTGTTGGTGTTTGAAGCGCTCGATATCGACGCCATTGGGGATCACTGAAACCTTGTGAGCTGGAATGTGCGCGTGTAAAATCTCTTTTTTGAGCGCTTGAGAAATTGCAACCACGTGATCAAAGCGGCGCAAAAGCGATTTGTCGAGCCAAGCATATAATCGCGCGCGCATGCTGTAGGACGTTTCCGTCCACGGATGGCAGGTGGCAATACGAACGGCTTCGTGGTTCTGCGTCGCAGCCCAAGCGTACACGTCCGCCTTGTAACCGTGCGGATGCACAACGCCGACGTTATGCGTCAAGATAAATCTGCGAATTTGCGCGATGGTCCTGCGATCGAACGGGGATGCGCCCTCGAATATCACGTGTTCAATGCCGTGCTGCTGCGCCCCCTCTGCGAGCGCAATCGACTCTTGCCGGCCGCCGGTCAAAACTCCGACGATCGGGCGATAGCGCGTATGCCGCATGCCTTTGGCGATTTCCAGCACGACGTTCTCCGCGCCGAAGAAGCCCAGAGCACTGCGGAGCTGCAAGGCAGCGATTTTTTTTCCCATATCAACTTTCGCGCCAGCGTCCGGCGAATTTGCACAGGCCTTTCAAAAACCCCAGACCATAGCTGAAGTGCAGCAGGATGAAAACGACGGGCAAGAGCGGAAGATAACTCAGACCGCGCTTGTGCGCGAGATAGAGGCTGGCCAGCAGGTTGGCGGTCAGATATGTTCCCAGCATGCCGGCGCAAAGCAGCCATGCGGGTTCGACAAAAACGGAGCTCAACGGGCTGAGCATGAGGCCGCAAACAAATGCGCCGGGCACGAATTGGCGCGGCTGCATCATGCGTGTATGCTTCTGCAGCACGCGTACTTTCCAACAGCCGTATTGAAAGTATTGCCGCCACAGTTTCCCCAGGCTGGCGCGCGGAAAGTATGTCGAGCGAATCTCGGGCGTCATGTAGATGGCGCCGCCGAGTTTTCGCAGCCGGTAATTCAGCTCGTCGTCTTGGCAGCGTACGAGCTCTTCGTCGAACAGTCCGATACGATCAAAAACCTCGCGGCGATAGGCGCCGAAGGCGAGCGTATCCACGTACCCGGAAAAGCCCGAAGTGCGAAAGCGCGAGTTGCCCACGCCGAACGGAAAGGACATCGCCAATGCGATGGCGCGGCCCACGTAAGTCGAATGGCTGCTCGTGATCGGCCCGCCCACGCACGCCGCCCCGGTTGCCGACAAATGGCGCACGCAGGAGCGAAGGTAATTTTCGGCAATGAGGGCGTGGCCGTCGACGCGCACGATGATTTCGCCTCGCGCTTGTTTGATGCCGATGTTCATCGCCGCCGGCACGATGCGGCCGGGATTATCGAGCAGCTTGATGCGTCCCTCCTGGGCGGCGAGCTCGCGCACCAGGTTGCGGGTGCCGTCTTCAGACATGCCGTCGACCACGAGAATTTCCATGCGCGTGCGAGCATAGTCTTGATTGAGAATGGAGTGCAGGCACGTGGCGATGTGCCGTTCTTCATTGCGAATCGGGCAAATGACGCTGACAAATGGCAACTTCATGGCAGGATCCTAAACTTCGAACCATCTCAACACCTGATAGGCCTCGGCGGCGCGGCAACCGACTTCCAAACCGCGTTGCCGTGCTTTGATCTCAATACCGGTCAGGCTGCGCGGGTGTGGAAATTCACGCAGCTCATTGGCATATGGTTTCATGGCTTCGATTTTTTTCGGCAGATAATCCGTGATGTCCGCATAGAGGGAGGCGGTGAAGGGTTGAGAACCCCATTCCGTCGCGCTCAACGTTTCACAAGCCAGCACTTTGGTTTTGTTTTTGAGCGGACGAATCACCACGATGGCGCTGCGATGGATGATGGTATGATCGTGGTTCGCGTCGTGGGCGGCATGCGTAATGAGCAAATCAGGCTGTAAACCCAATTTGTCAAAAGCGCGATTGAATTCGATCAAGGGATACCGGTCAAATTGCTGATCCGGAAAGCCCAAAAAGAACAACTCGCGCGCGCCCAAGATTTTTGCAGCGGCGCGCGCAGAGGAGGTATTGTCGATTTCGATCCCGCGCTTGACGATGCCGTCCGTTGCCAAAACCACACTCACGTGATGGCCCTGCGCGGCCAGTTTTGCCAGCAGGCCGCCGCAACCCAAAACCTCGTCGTCGGCATGTGCCAAGTACGCTACGACATTCATCCTGCCATTGATCATACAATCTCCGGTTAATCGAGCTGAATCACGAAGCGTTGTTCTGCGGTATGGGTAAACGGCGGCAGTCTCAGCATGATTTCTCGCGGCGACAGAATCGTAATATCGGCGTGCGTCGAATCATTGAGGACGGCGCGGGTGGCGCGACGGCCCGCCGGAAGCGTAACGTGCAGCGGAAATTCATGCTGTGCAAAATAGCGCGATTCGTGCCGATCGCCGATGCCGCCCGTGCCTGAAATATCCACCCAGCCGGAAACACTGTGCCGTGCAACATGCGCCGTGATTTTGGCGCGCAGCAGCCCGGCCAGCTCTCGAAAGGTTACGAAGCGCCGAATGCCGACGCCCTGCCAACCCCTCATACCGCGCGCGAGCCACGCGCTGCCGAGCAAGGCAATATCGCGATCGTGCATATAGCCGATCACCGGAAAACCCTCGACAATCAAGCTGGCGTCAAAATCTTGCCAGTGCTCGAAGCCGGGATTGCGCACATAGCCGGCTTCGAGGTAGTGCGTCGAATCCAGCAAGAAAACGGTGTTCATCGCCAGGAGGCGAAACCCCATCTTTCCGGCAACGTGCAGCGTATTGCTGGAGATTTTGTGTCCCGGAGGAACGAGTGTTGTCGGCGCTTTGGCGAACCATGCTGCAATTTTGTCCGCGCTGTTTTGGAGAACGGCGCGCGTTTCTTCGACTGTAAGATCGCGGTCATCGTGTAGATGATACAGCTCTCGGTACCATGCCTTGTTCGAATATTTGTCCGCAGCTTGCAGCCAGCACTCCAGATCGATTTCCATGTGCGTATGTGCATGCGATTCGAAATCCAGCGTGGGAGCGGCTGCTTTGAGAATCTCGTACTCGGCAGCTTGATCCATGCGCACGGCATTCTCATGAACGGTGTAAACGACGCTTTTCGCATCGTAAATCCTCCCGGGAATGCGAGGCGCGACGATTTTGCCTTCATGTTCCAAAATTCCCCGGGCAGCGTCGCCGTCATCCACCCAGGCTGGCACATAAAAGATGCTCATCTCTGCTTGTTGCTGTTCCAGGAGGCTCACCACCTGGCGCCACTTCGCCGGTGAAAGCCCGGTATGCCGATACCCATCAAAATAGGCTTTAATTGGCGCTCCGGGATCATCCATCCGGAGCGCCATGATTCCACCCATAGCAGGCCGCACGATGCCGGGAGAAGATCGCGTGAGCAAGTCGATCAGGTGGCGTCGATCGAGGCGAGCTTCATTCTGATCATCGACGATTTGCACCCCAAAGTCTTTGGCAGCCGTCACTGCACGTTGCGTTTCTTCTGAAAGAAAATGCGGCGCGCATGCCTGGATGACCAGGTGATACCGCAATGTATCCTGGGCAAGGAAATCGGATAGTTGCAGCTCCTGCTCCGGTGAGGCGACAACCTCAAACGGAATATTCAAGCCGGCCAGCACAGACAGATACTGATAGGTAAGACGAAGATCGAGCTGTTCTATCCGATCAATCTCCTTTACTATCACCAAAGCCCGGGCGAAATCATACGTGATCACGAAGAGGAGTAATAGGATGAAAGCGCAACGGGTGCGATGTTTCAGGTTGCGTGCATATTTTTTGGAAACCAGGCTGGTCCCTATGCAGGCCAATGCGCCCAAGCTGAAGCCGCATATGATACGGCTTGATTGCGAGGTCTTACCCGGGAAGAAGTTCTCCAGGCGCACGTATCTGGCCACCTTCATGATGGGCGAACGCATGCACGCTGCCAACTTTTTTTGCTGCCTTTGATAACGTTCCGTTAAATCATTCAATTCCGGCAAGGAAGCGTTGGTGAGCACCATAACGCGAAGCTGCTGCACGGCTGTCTGGGGTCGAGAAGCCGACTGCGCCAGGCCAAGACTCACGAGCAGGACGCCCATGAACGCGAGCATGCTACCAAAGCCTTTAAACATGGCTGGGTGTCCAGGACGGTCGTGCAGATTTCCATACGAAGACTTGCTTTTCATCGTGGCCGGGCTGCGCCTGCGCTTCGGCCCCACTTTCGCTGTCAATGATTTTGAGGCAGCGCACCACAAGGGCGAACGTGACCCAAAAGAAGCCCGCGACGTTGAAATAATGCCAATTGTTGCCGGTGATATTTGCTGCCAGGCTCGCCAAAATCCCGGCGACGAAGCCCAAGCCGAGGGCTTTGAAAAACGGCTCCGGCGCGATTTTGTACAGCCGCCAGCCCGCCGCCATGCCCTTCAGAAAAATAATCAGGTAGATCAGCAGGCCAATTGCGCCGAGCTCGGTCAACACTTCGATATAACCGTTGTGCAGGTTGTTGCGATGCTGCCCGGTGATGCTTTCGGTGAACCCGAAATATGGCGTTGTGTTGTAACCGATGCCCAGCAGCGGATTGCTCTCGATGACGTCGATGGCCATATCCCACATCTGCACCCGCTCTTGCACCGAGGTGTCGGTGCCTGCTTCGGTTTGTGTCATCTCGATCCTTTCGACCACGGCGTTCGGCAGCAGGAATCTCCAAAAAATCAACAGCAAAGCCAGCACCACCAAAACGCGCCGGTCGCGCACCAGCCCCAAGAAACTCCAACCCACCAATGTGGCAAGATAGCCGCCGCGCGAAAACAAATAGACCATGCAGTAATAATTGAAGCTCATCACCACGCCGGCGAACACGCGCACCAAAATCTGCCGATCCAGCAGCATGACGCACAGTATCGGCAAAGTGTATTGCGCATAGAATGCCGCCAGCTCGTTGGGGCCGAGATAGGAGAATGTTCCCGACGAGCGCAAATCGTGGCTGTAGCCTTCGACCGACCGACCGCGAAAGTTGTTGTAAAAATGCCGGTCCATAAACAACATTGAGAGCGCCATCAGGCCGAGTATGATCTTGATCTGCTTTTTGTCTTCGACGTTGTTGACGACGACAAAGTAGAGCAGCGGCAAAATCATGAAATTCTTCCAGGTGACGAAACGCGCGTCGCTGATAGAGATCGGTAAGGGCAGATTGAGATTGAACGAGCCCAGCCACAGCTCGAAGAACGTCCAGAGCGCCAGCCAAAAGACTGGCGTGTTGATCGGGGTTTTGGCGAACATGCCCCCCGGTTTTCTGGAGCTGTCCACCCACCAGCGTAACAATAACGACAGCAAAATAACGTCGACGATGTCCTTGCCCAGCGGGTATCGGGCGATACCCTCCAAGGTGCTTTGCTGGGGGATGAGCGGCACCAAAAAGTAAATCCCGATCTCAACGCGATATATCAACGTCAACACCGCCACCAGTATCATGATCAGATACAGGAGGAACGGGATGATTTTGGTTAATCCCAGCCCTAATTCCATTTTAACAGCTCACGATAAAGCATAGCATGCCGGCGGGCAATCGCCTCCATTGAAAATCGCGTTCGGGATTTTTGTGCAGCCTGAGCGCCCATTTTCCGGCGCAAGCGATGGTCACTATATAATTGCAGAATCAGCGCTGCCAGATCTTGCGCCGCGCGTGTTCTCAAAATCAAGCCATTCTTGCCGTGATCGATGAGATCCGTAGTGACGCCGGGAATCTCGCTGCAAATCACCGGCAAACCGCTGCCCATAGCTTCGATCACGCTGTTGGGCAAGCCTTCGCGCTGCGATGGAAACACAAAGCAATCGGACAGGCGCAAATAACGGGCGAGACGAGCATGATCGACTTCGCCGGTGAAGCACAGGCGCCGCTCGTGCTGATGCGCGAGTGCACGTTGCAGTTGCTCGAGGAAAGGCCCGGATTCAGAGGTGAAGGGAGGGCTGCCGCCATAAGGGCCGAGCAGTAGCAATAGCCCGTTTGGAATATGTGCGCTGAGATGATCCCAGGCGTCGAAGAGAAGATCACATCCTTTCCGCGTACTGAGGCGGCCGGTGAAAGCAAGTACGAACGCCTGCGGGGAAATTCCAAATTCTTGTCGCAATCTTTGCTTTTCTTCCCAAGAGCGCGCCGGACGGAACTTGCGCTGGTCGATGCCATTGGGAATGGTGGCCAGCTTTGCGGCCGGTAACTTCGCTTCAGCGCAAATGCTTTCGAGCGCGCTGCTTTTGCAAATGATACGATCGAATTGCGCGAGCATCCGGCCTTCGATTCTCCATAAGAAAGATTTATGTCGCAGCGCACGGGGATCGTCGTTGCCGATCAGAGTGAGCGATATCAGCACCCGCTTCCCGAGCAATTTGAGCAAGGCCAGCACCAAAAAAGTGAAAGGCCGCGTCGAATGCAGCAGCACAAGATCATAGGATCGACGCCGCAGACAAAGGAACCGGCAGACTTTCAAGGCATAAATCAGATATTGCAGCCGCGGACCCTTGCTGGTTGTGAAGCGGTGAATACAAAAGCCGTCCATTTGTTCATGGGGCAGAGCCCGCCGCAAATTGGCGCCAAGAAAAATACTGTTTATGCCCTGCCGTTGCAGGCCTTTGGCCAGCTCGAGCGCTTGTCTCGTTCCACCGGAAAAAGAGGGAGGAAAGAGATAGGTCAGCATCACCATGGTGAGGTGATGGTCGGCGAAGACTCCGGCTTCTGCGTTACGGTTTGCGCATGCAGATGAAACGTAGGCCGCTTTTCGGGATTTGTGAGGAGCGTTCAAGAATTGATCCAGATTTAGATGGCGTCAACGATCCCTGTGGGATGACATTTCGGGGTTTTGGGATAGGCGCTCAGCCGCCGTTGCACTTTATTGATCAAATCACGCCACAAGTAGAGGTAATAGTAGTGCCGGTGAAACATTCTCTCTTTCCACGTGTCTTCGCTGCTGGGCGAAAGCTTGAGCACTTCTGCAACGAGTTGCGCGGCCGTTTGTGCCCGTGCGTTGTCATATTCGAGATAATTGTAGCTGCTCTCACCGTTGGTGAAAAGCCCGTGGCACAAGAAGATGAGCGCGATCGCGGCCGAGTGGTTGCCGCGCCGGTACGCTTGCAGCAAATTCTTGAAATCCATACGAAAGCGCCCGGCGTTTTCTTTTGTGCGAATTTTTTCGCCTTCTCGCGTGAATTTATGATAGAGCTGCACGAGCTGGCAATAGTCCGGGCGATGCAGACCCACGACCCGCTCGAGCACGACCTTGTGGTATTGCTGCGACATGCCGTCCATGAATATCGCGTCGCCGACAATCGAATCTTCATAGGCAACGTGTTTGACCGCGTCCGTGCGCAACAGATGAATGCCCATGATCGATCCCAGCAACGGGTCGTGCAAGCGGCCCACGACGTCAAAAATCTCGGGGCGGTGCACGATTTTGGAAAACAGAATTTCGACGCAACGCGGATGCAACAGCATGTCGGCGTCCACGGGCAAGAAATAATCGGTATCGACGCGGCGATGCACCTCATTGCGCGCATTTGCGTAACCGGGCATATTGGCTACGACGTCGATGAAGTCGAGAGGCAGCGTTTGCTTTTTGAGATGACGGAGGCAGTCCGCGAGCGTGGGCTCCCCGATGGTGATGACATAGGCCGAAATTGTAGGGCGTGATTTTTTCATGTCATTCTCAGTGCCCAATGCTAAGACATTGCACGCCGGTGCAAATTGCCAAGCGGTTGCGGCTTCGCAAAAAGATGCAGATCTCGCCGCAACAAAAAGACCCAAATGCAAGCGTAATAGATGGTGCTGCAAGCCGCGGTGCTCGCGGCCAGACCGAGCCAGGAGGAGGCCGGCAAAAACGATTTCATGAGCACGATCGATGCGCACAGCGGAATCGCCGCCCATAAAGTCGGAAGAACGGACCGGCGCAGGTATTCGAAACAGGAAATTTCCAGGATCCGGCAAGCGTAGGCCGGCAACCAGATGACGTAGTTGATGAATTGCGGAATGGCCGTGCCGAGCGCCACGCCCGCGAGTCCGAGTTTCTTGACCAAAACAATGCTGAGCAGCAGATTCGCCGCGGCTTCGATCATGCTCGCGAAGGCGAGCGCGCGATGCCGGGCGAGGCCGTAAAGAGCCGAGCCAAAATTGTACATGCCGAGGGCAAGAATTTGCGGCAGCAACAGAATGACGAGCACCGGAGCCGAGCGCTCCCCGAATTCCGGGCCCATCCAAAGCACGAAAAATTCCCGGCTGTAGGCAGTCATGATCATGCCCACCCACAACGTGATGAGCAGCGTGTATTTGGTGCCATGAAAGAGCAGTTGCCGCAGTTTTTCAGTTTGGCCGGTGGCTTTATAGGAGCTGATGGCCGGCACGAACACCGTGGTCATGGATTTCACCAGCTTGCGCAGGTACTCAATCAGGTTTGCGGCCACGGCAAAATATGCCACGGCCGCCACCCCCATGAACGTCGTGATGACGATGGTATCGGTGTAAAAAATGATCCGCCCGGCGATGATGACCAGAAAACTGAAGACGCTGTAATTTGAGATCTTTTTCAACGACGCGCGACTGGCCATGCGCATGCGCAATGCCAGCGCGGGGCAAAGGCGGTGCGCTGCAACCATCCTGAGGGTTGAAGCAAAGATTGTGGCCAGGAGTGAAATCGCCGCCAAGGCCACCAAACCGCCGCCCGTTTTCAGAAGCAACACCGTGGCCACGGCTTTGACAATCGCAATGAAGATTTCAATGGCGCTGGAGATGTCGTAGCGCTGAAATCCCGAAAGCAGCCCGCCGTAAAGCCCGAGCGGAAAAGCCAAGGCAATGTTGACGCCGACAATGTAAATCGTGCGGCGGATGGCCTCCGGAGCCAGGGGCGGCTCTGCCACGAGCAAAGCAAACAGCGAGGGCAAAACCAGCGCAACCGCGATTGTCAAGGCGCCGATGACGAGAAAGGCCAACAGGCTGGTGTTGAAAACCTCGTTCAGAGCTTGAAAATCCCTTTTCGCATGATATTCTGAAATATACTTCACCAATGAGGTGCGCACGCCGAGATCGAGAATGCTCAAGTATCCCGTCAACGAGCCGATCAAGACCCAAATGCCGTAAACTGTCTCTCCCAATGTACGAACAATGAAAGGGGAGAGCGCCATCGCGATCACAATGTTGACCGCAAAGCCGCCCCAATTGGAAATGATGTTTCTGAGGATGCTGCTTTTTGACGTCATGGAAATAGGAATGTTGTATTGCGTTCCTGCACTCATAAATACCCCAGTGCCGTCAAGTGTTTCTTGATCTCGGCATCATACTCATATTCCTCCGCCTTTAGTTGCATGGAATTTTCAACCTGCCACTGTTCCAGTTGTGCCAGCAAGCGTTGCACGATCCCGCCGGCTTGTTCCGAAATATCCCGGTTTTCGCCGCCGTCGTGCCGCAAATCATAAAGCCGCAACGAATGACTGCCCTTGATCAGCTTGTGACGCCGGTCGCGTATCATCAATAGCGGCTCGCGCATCCATGCCAAATCAACATGCGTGCCGGTGTTCCGCAGCCGGTTTTGAATGAAATAAGGTATCCTGCCCTCCCATTCAGCGACGACGAAGGCCCTTTCTTTTTCAAAACAATGATACCAAAACAAGTCGCTTCCCGTTAAAATGGCTTCGCCGGGATATTCGACGCCGGCTGCACTCAAAACGATGGGAAGGACGTCCGTCAGTTGCATGAGTTTTTCAACTTCGGAATTCTCCGGCAGGACGCCGGGATAGCGCAAAATCATCGGAATGTGAACGACCGGCTCGTATACGCTGGCGACATGGGAATATTGCCCATGCTCGCCCAGGTGCTCGCCATGATCGGCCGTGAGCAGCAACAGCGTGCCGTCGAGATAATCATGCCGTTTGAGCCAGTCCAAAAGTTGGCCGAGGCGGTGGTCGAGATAGCAGATTTCCTCGTCGTAAATCGCCGTGAGTGCTTCTTGTTCAGCTTCGTTGAGCTGCAAATCGTCGGTATAGCAAATCAGTGGATTGTCGGCGATCCGCCGGATTTTGTTGGTATCGACCCGTTTTTTCAATGCCGTCTCAAAGAATTTGCCGGCAAAGCGCCGCGGCGCCCGGAGCGGATTGTGCACGTCGATGTAGTGTACGAAAAGATAAAACGGCTGGCCGGTTTTTTTCTTGTGTGCGAGCCAGTTTTTGATCATCGCATTAGTTGCCGCGGCACCATGGTCAGTATAGCGCAACAGCTCTTTGGCCTTGTTCCATGCGCGTCTGGCCAATTGGCTGCGGCCGAACCCGCGCCAGATTTCGTAAAAATCCTCGTGGCCCTTGTGTAAACCCACCAGCTCGCCGACCTGGCTATTGTTTACAAAACCGGCGGTCTGATAGCCGTTTTGCCGCAACAATTCCGCAAGGGTAGGCACACCTTCGGCCAGCTTGTTCTGATGCACGACGCCGTGCTGCGAGGGATACAATCCGGTGAGCATCGAAGCATGGGCGGGCGGCGTCCACACGGCCGTGGAATAAGCATGCAAATAGCGCGTGCCTTCGCGCGCAATACGGTCGAGATTGGGCGTGGTCCGACGCGGGTAGCCATAGCAGGACACGTGGCCGGCCCGCAACGTATCGATGGAAATCAAAATGATGTTCGGCTTTTGCTTCATGCGCGCCTCCTCTTCGACTTGTCCAAATAAATTCGAGCCATTGTGACATCGATCCTCACGACGGCTCTACCGCAGCAACAGCATGCGCGTGGATTCCTTGAGCACATTTTCGCTACCCGTCTTTCTTGCTGTTAGTCGGCAGATATATACGCCGCCCGCAACTGTTTCGCCCATCTGATTCTTGCCGTCCCACCGCGCTTGATGTTCGCCGGATGCCTGGGTAACGTCGACGAGGCGGCGCACTTCACGGCCCTGGAGATCATAAATGGCCAGCGTAACCGCGGCGGCAACAGGAAGATGATACGTGATCGTCGTCTCAGGATTGAACGGATTCGGAAAGTTTTGATGAAGCACAAAGCTCTGAGGCGATCCCGCTTCGGAAGAGCCGACACCTGCCGTGGATCCGTCGAATTCTTCCGCGCCGATATCCGGCAAATTGCCCGAATAGGGCAGGCCCACGTCGACGCCGGCATCAATCGCCGGGCTGTTGGATTTGAGCTTGAAGTTGAATTGCGTTTCGTTGACAAAAAGAGGATTCGCGATCAGCGGGTTGGCAGCAACCACGTCGGTGATTTTCAAAGGTGCCGGCCAGTAAAGATTGTGATCGACGATGATGCCCGGCGCATTATTGTTGTTGTAAATGTGCTCCCGGCCCGCGCCGAGATGAATAATGTTGTTGCGCACGATCACGTTATCGACGTCATACTTGAAATAGATGCCGTTTTGCCCCACGCCGTAAATGGTGTTGTTGTAGATTTTCACGTTCTGGGCGGCATCACGCACCGCAATGCCATCGACCTCGTTGTGGACCACAACGTTGTTGCGAATGGTGATGTTGCGCGCCCGGCTGTTGCCACCCAGCGCCACGATGATTCCCGACCGCAGCCGTGAGCCATAAACCTGATTGTTCTCTACGATGATGTCCTGCAAATCATAGCCACGTTCATCATAGAGATGAATACCATATCCGGACGAGTTCTTCACGACGTTGTTGCGAATGATCGAGCCGATGCCTCCATGAATGTAGATGCCGTGATCGAGGGTGCTGGTCACCGCACTGTCAATTTCAATGTAATTGCCTGCGATGAGATTCGAGTCGCCCCCGGCCTCGACGGCACCGTAACCGAATTCCCCTACAAAGTGATTGTTGAGAATTTCGCAATGCCCGGGATGATCGAAGCGCACAAATACGCCCCCGCCCTCGAAACGAAACCCCTGGATACGCACGTAACCTGCATAAACTTTGACGTTGATGTTCAGCGCCGGCCGCTCGTTACGATAGCCCTTCAGGGTCCACATTTTACCAGGCGCACCTCCCTGGCCGTCTTCGGCATTGATAAACAGCTCGCCTTCCGGATAGCTTCCGCTTCTCACGAATACCGTGTCTCCGGAAGCCGTCTTCTCCATGGCGTAGACGATCGTTCGCCACGGTGCTTGCTGCGTTCCTGGATTCGTATCCGATCCGTTCATTGCAACGTAATACGAGCCGGCGCTTCCTCGTGAAGCGGCCATCAAAACGCCAAACATGACCAGTTGGCGCAACCATTCTTTTGTGTTCACAATTTTCTCCTTTCGAGCAGGCTCCGATATAAATTCTCCATACGGGCCAGCATTTTTTCCAAACTGAACTGTTCTTCGACGCGCTTGCGTGCTTTTGCTCCCATCGTTCGGCGGAGTTCCGGGTTATGATAGAGCTCGATAATTCTTGCGGTGATAGCCTCGTCGTCTCCCGGTTTCACAATGAAGCCCGTCTCACCCTCGACCACCGCCTCACGATTGCCGCCGACGTCGGTGGCAATGACCGGTATCCCCGCAGCCATCTCTTCGATGAGGGCGTTGGAAAAGCCTTCATTCATCGTCGGCGTCAGGCACGCAAGGTCGAAAGCCGGCAGGTACTCCCGAGCGTCGGCGACTTTGTCAACGACAACGATTTTTTTAAGTATGGAATCTTGCTGAATCAAGGGCTCAATCCGTTCTTTGCCCGACCCGAGCGCCAGGACCTTCAGATTGGGAATGTGTGCAGACACTCTGCGGATCGCAGCAAAAAAAGTGGCGTGGCCTTTCTCCGGTCTGAAGTGCGAGAGATTGCCGATCACAAAGGCCTCGCGGTCCAAATTCAATCTTTGCCGAATCGCGGCACTCGAGTACTCGGCCGGCGCCGGCCAGTCCGACAAATCGACGCCGTTCGGAATCTCCGTGATCCTGTCGCGTGGAATACCGTCTGCAATCAAAGTGGTGGAAACCGCGCCGCAGACCGATATATAATGATGGAAGAGGGGATAAATCATCCGGTCGATCAGCTTCAGGCATCCCGTGCGATAAGAGCCCAAATCCCGGCGGCTTGAAATGAGAATGGGCGCACCTGCCAGCCGGGATACCATCGCGCCTAAAGTGTCCGAGCCGAAGTGAAAAGTTTGTACGACGTCGATGCGCTCTTCTTTGAGGAAGCGCATCAACTCCCGGGCGAGCCGCAGGGCCTGCCGGCCATAGATCCTTTCGAGAGCATAGGGCAGAACGCGGCAGCCTTTTTCTTGATAAAGACGCAACACCGCAGGAGCGCCGTCCATCACCATGAGATAACAGGAAAATTTCTCTTGATCCAAATGCTGCACCAGGTGATACAGATGCTTCTCCGTTCCACCGAAGCCGTGGAGGTGATCGATCATAAACAGGATTTTGATGCGGACCTTTTTTGCCTGGTGGCACCTGCGGACATCCACTAGACCGTTCTTGTGATTACTCGTAACGGAAGTCGGTTCGACCTTTGCGTGGAGTTGTGGTATTGAGCTCAAGGGCATCGTTTTCATGGATTCAGATTCTGCCTTACCACGGCACCGCCACCCTGTACTGCTGCGCCAGTATCGTCAGGCCAGCGGCGGTTTTCTGATCAATGAGCACACCCTTGACCTTCTGTTCGGAAAAAATACGCCAACGCGTTTCGCCGGGAATGAGCACGCCTTCGGCCTCACCCGCTTTGCCGGCGGCCTTGATCAAAGCGAGAAGTTGTGCAATGCGTTCATAATACAGCGGCAAAGGCATGAACTGTGCGAGGTCAAGGGCGACAAAAAAATGGCCGCTGTTGGCCGGCCGGGAGAAATCTTCATACATCGAGGCCACGCCGTGCGAAACGCCCGCGCCGGTCAAAACGCCGCTGAGGATCTCCACCATCAATCCCACACAAAATCCCTTGGGGCCGCCAAAGGGCAGGAGGGCGCCATTGCCGATATGATTTGGATCGACGATGCTCTTTCCCTGTGCGTCAACCACCAGCCCTTCCGGCAGACTTCGCTCTTCCGCGATCGCTTCCAGAACTTTGGAGCCGGGTATGGCGCTCGTCGAGAAATCGGCGAGAATTGGGCGGCCCTTAAACGCCGGCGCACCAAATGCAAACGGGTTTGTTCCAAGCACGGGCTGCACGCCACCAAACGGCGCTACCTTGGGAACGGAATTGCTCATCGCGATGCCGATTTGCTGGTGATTCGCCGCGAGATGAACGTAATATGCGCCGGCCCCGAAATGATTGCTGCCGCGCACACCCACCACGCCGACGCCGTGCTGCCGCGCCATGCTGATCGCTTCGGACATGGCGAGGTGACCGAGGTATTGTCCAAAACCATTTTTGCCGTCAATGATCGCTAACGTCCTGGTTGGGCACGTCATCTCGGGATCACAGGGCGAATTGATCAAACCCAGCTTAAGACGCTTGATGAGCGCTGGCAGCCGGCTTATTCCGTGCAGACGGCGTCCGATCAAATCCATCCACACAAACACCGGAGCCATACAAGCCGCCTCCGCCGGGTGGACACCGGCTTTGCAGAGTAAGGTTTGGACAAAGGGCGTTAGGACGGCTTCTTTGATTCGGATTTGATTCATTGTTGCTCTTTCAATTCGCCATTGACAATTGACAATTCACAATTCATCGTTCTTCTTCCATATTCGCCAACGGTGAATGGCGAATGGTTAACGGTGAATGGTGAACGGTGAATTCTCGAGGCTCCTATCAGAAGCTGAACGGCCAAACGCACCAGCCGGAAGAGGGAAGGCAAAGGATCCGACCACTTGAAAAACGGCAAAGTGTTTTTGTGGCAAACGCTTTTGATCCAGCCGAAGAACGACAGCTCGCGCATTCTTCTGAGCTCGAGATAGGAGCGGAAGTCGCGTACCGGAAACCATAAACGCAGGCCTTGTTGGTAACCGTTCATGTTGGGAAGGGCAAATCCGGCCATGTGATTGTACATGAGCAGCGCGACGTCCATGCCGGAGCGCGCCAGCAATTCCTGTGCTGCCGTCAGACGCGGGTTGCACTCGATGATCTTGAGCTTTCCGTCGCGCACGTCACGTTTGAATTCCACGTTGCCGAAACCGCGATAATGGATGCCTTCAAAGAATTTCAATCCCGCTTGCATCACCTCTTCGCTCCATTCGGTTTGATGATAACAGGCCAGGCCTTGATTTTTTAAAAAACGCCGAATGATTTTTTTGGTGAAGTGAAAGAGCGGCTTGCCGCCGGCATCCATGTAGGTGTAGTAGCTGGACAATAAAGCGTCCGGGCCGGGGATGAATTCCGATATCATGATCTTTAGCTTTGCCGTGAGAGCCTGACGCAATTGTTTGCGCAACTCTACGGCGTTGTTGGCGAAGAGGTAACGCCTGCCCGGAAAGATTTTTTGAAAAAGGTGCGAATGGATGGGCTTGACCACGACGGGAAACAAGATCTCCGGCAAAATATTCTCGAGCTCGCGCAGGTGTTCGATCTCCCAAAAATTAGGCACGGCCACGCCTGCGGACCTGGCGAGCTGCAGCGTGTTTTTCTTGTCCAGCATGGCCAATTGAATTTCCGGCGTGGCGTCGTCGAGCACGTAATCACATTGCAGCTCATGGCGATTTTGCGCCACAAACTCGACGGCTTCATCGCTGCACGGAAAGATCAAGCTGCCTGAAAGGCGCTGGGCGGTGGGGCCGAACAAAAGGGTGCACCACTGCTCTTTTGCCGGCACGCTTGCGGCAAGCGGAAAGCTGCGCGTGCAATAGCGGGAGAAGCGCACGGATTCATGCGCCGGCACGGCGGCATAAACATCTATTCCGCGCCGCCCCAGGCTGCGGGTTAAAGAAAGGGCGTTTTCCGTGCCGCCCAGAATCAGCACCGGGGGCTTGCGCGGTCCCGTGTTTTCAATCTTTGCCATTTAATATGTACCTCTGAATATGAACCGCGACCGGCGTGATTTCGGAGGTGTTGGAAATCAGATAGTGATGGTGCAACGCCGGCGTGGTGTTGACCTCGTTGACTACACCGTTTTCTTGGGCGAGTGGTCTGGTGATGTCTTTGCAGATCAGATCGATTCCGGCGAGCTCGATTTGCAGCAGCCGCGCGATGTGCTCGCCGCTCTTGATAATCTCCGGGTGGACAATCGCACGCACCGATTCATTTTCATAACGGGAGTTTTGATTGACCACGCGCTTGGCCGCAATACTTTTGCCCTTTGCGAGCACGTGCTTGAGATGATAACCGGTGGCGCGTAGATGGTTTTTTAATTCGGCATCGATGGCAAGCGGATGCAGCGAGATGATTGCGCCCGGATTCATGCGCCTGTGATTCTCGGCGACAATCAATTCTTGAATGGTGTGTTTACCGTCGCCGTGTACGCGAGGGGGAAGGCGTCTGATGGCGTCGAGAAAGCGGCCATGCAAATAGAGCAGCCGGTATGAATCGCCTTCCACTTGATTCTCGATGATGAGTTTTTGGCTGTAGCAGCTCGCCCACAGCGCCGCTTTGGACAGTTCCCCGCGCGTCAAAATTCCGGTGGTTATTCCCTTGCCCGCCGAACCCGCGCCTGCCGGCTTGACCACGCACGGTCTTGCCAGCCCGGCGAGAAATTCATAAGCCTCGTCGAGGTGTGCGAGGTCAAACTCATGATACCGCGCCACGGGATAGTGATGCTCGGACAGAATTTTACTAATCAAAGGCTTATTACCGGCCAGTTTGAGATTGAGATGGCTGTCCAGCATCACTTCCGAGCCGTGTACCAGAGTGGTTTTTGCATGCAAACGGAGCTCGTAAAAGCCATAACCAATCGCCTTGATCTCCGCGCCCAAGTCGCGCGCCGTGCCGGTCCATAGTTTTTCATAAAAAACTTCTTTGAGATGGCGGAAGTGCGCGGCATGGCGGTGGCGCAGCTCGCTCAACTTCGCTTGGAGTTTGCACAGATACGACGCGTTGGCGAAAACTGTTTTTTTGATGCGCATTGCTCAGTCGATGAAGATGCAGCCGTCGCCCGCGAGCAACTTATCTACCCACGCATTGGAAAAAACACCTTTTTGCACACTGGCCACATAGTCCCGCAAAGCGTCCCGTTGTTTGTAGGCGCGCTCCAGAACTTCTGCTGCAAAATCCTTGCGCACGACGGTCACGCCGTTTTTGTCTCCCATGATAATGTCGCCGGGATTGACGACGATACCGCCGCAAGAAATGGGGAAGTTGATCTCCCCCGGACCGCGATGCAGTGGGCCGATGGGCGTTACACCGCGCGCAAAAACCGGCATGCCGGCTTCCTGAATGCCGGGCAAATCGCGAATCAAGCCGTCAATGACGAAGCCGGCGATGCCCCGGTGTTTGGCTTTGGTGGAAACCAAATCGCCAATGATGCCGTTCATGTGCGAGCCGCCGGCATCGACCACAATGATATCGCCGGGCTGCGCGAGATCCAGGGCTTTGTGCACCATCAGGTTATCGCCCGGATAGACTTTGACAGTGCAGGCGGGTCCGCAAATCGCCTGATCATTGACCCGGTTCATGATGCTGGAAGACATGGTGTAAAGACGATTCATCAAATCGGAAATATCCGGCGTTTCAAACGCACTGAATTGTTTGATCAAATCCAGTGGCGCCCTCTCGATGCGTGATCGAATTCGAAAACCCGGGCCGGGATGCATTTCCGAAGACTTAGGCTTGGCGTGTCCGGCGTCTTGGCCGTTCGTCGAGATCCGCGGGACGCTCGCCTCAGCCGATGATGCCAGGCTATCGGTGGTTTGCATTGTCGTTTTCTCGCTTGGTTGGTAAAGGGTTCAAGCCTGCGAATGTCACGCTACGATTTTGCATGCGTAACGTCGTCGGCTTCCGCCTGCGGTTGAAACTGCAGGCCAGTTATAGATCTGGTTCCGTGTGTTTCTGTGGCAATTTTTTGAGTCTGCCCGAAAACCTCATTCTGTCATGCAAAAAGCATCTTGGTAGATTCGGCAGTCGGGCTGAACTCGATACTATGCCCGAGTCCACCAATATCCCTTGGGTTGACATTGCCTTTTGTGAGAATGATGATCCTAAAAATTTTTCCGCATCAAATTCAACGCAAATACCGCCGGCGAGAAGCGGCCGTGAAAATCCTGCAACGTGCCGTCCCAAACGTTATTCCGCCGCCAACAAATCAATTCTTCTCCCGGGCGATTGAACCCCGGACGGGTTCCACATGCATAAGTATAACCTGCCTGCGCCACTGCGTTCAAGGCCTCGTCCGAGACGTGTCCACCGGGAAAGGAGAAGGCTTCGACCGGCGCGCGCAATTTTAGTTCAAGATCGCATTTTGATGAGGTAACTTCCTCGCGCAATTGTTCCGGCGCGGTTACGGCAAGATTGAAGTGGTGGCGAGTGTGAGATCCGAATTGAACGCCTTCCGCATGCAATGATTTGATCTCTTCCCAAGCCATCAGCCTGTTCTCTTGCTTTTGGGGTTGCCGGGTGCATGCTTGATGGGCTTTGAGGTGTTCGATGAGTGCTCCGAGTTTTTGCGGAGCCCAATCCTGCAAAAGCTCGATCAATCGATAGACCAGCGTCGTGCGCCGGGCGGACGGCGTATCCGCAATCCGTTGCAGAAGCTCGCGCGCCTCGCCGTCAATGCCATTGAGCGGAACCTGCTCGAGCGTCATGCCGAGGTGATAGACCTCATCCCACCAAAAGCAATGAGCGGTATTAACGAGGGCAGTGGGAAGAAACATGATCGCCGGCGCCTGGAGGCGTTGCATGGCCGGCCAGGCATACTCGAAGAAGTCGTGGTAGCCGTCATCAAAAGTCAACACACAGAGGGCTCTGGAGCCGGCTGAAGGCGCCGAACCCAATGCCTCCAGGCCACGGAGCTCGAAGTGCTTATTGAGAAAGCCGAGCAGCTTTTGAAAGTTCTCATGCGTGATGATAATGCTGCGTAGCGCAAGGTGCTCCCGCAAGACTGCTGAGCGCTCCGGAAGCACGCGGTGAAAAGTGAGAATCAGAACGCTCTGTTTGCGCCGGCGCCGCCAGTATAGGTGCACGGCAAAGCCGCCGGAATAGTAATAGAGCCAGGCCAGTGCCGTGCGCAGAAAAACTTTGAGGCGCAAATCGCTCATTCTACGCCCACAGGCTGGGATACGTACTTATAGTGTTGAGGCCGGTAATAGTATGGCAAGACGTCCTTAAAGTTGTTGATGATGATGCCCGGCGCCGGTGCCCCGGCATTGCGTACCACTTCCAACCCGCGTTTGAGCACCTCGCGTTGGGTCTCGCCGGCTTTGAGAATGTACAGCATCGCGTTTACGTGTTTGCAAAGCATGAGAGTGTCGTTCACGGGCACGACCGGAGGCGCGTCGATGATGATATACCTGAAATAATCCTGCAATTGCGCCAGCAGAGATGCGAACGAGCGCGCGGTAAACAATTCCAGCGGGCTGCGGCGCGTTTGTCCGCTCGGTAACACGAACATCCGGTGATACTCAGTCGGCACCAGATGCGCTTGAATCGCCTGGCCGTGATTCTCGATCAAGTTCGCCAGCCCGGCTTGATTCTCGACCTTGAACAACCGATGCTGCGCGGGCCGGCGCAGATCGGCGTCGATCAACAAAACCGGTTGGCGTTTCAGCAGGCTGATACTTGAAGCAAGATACGCCGCAAACGTGCTTTTGCCCTCTCCCACCACGGAACTGGTGATAAGCGCGGTGGCCTGTGCCTCTTCGCCGTTCAAAGCAGTACCGGGCCTGCCATTTGTGGCGGTGAGTTGCTCGGTGAGATATGCGGTGACGCGCTGTATTTCCAATGCATCCTTCATTTCGAGATGAAAATCCGCGCCGGGTTGCTGCAGCTTGGGGATGTGACCGACCACGGGCAATTTCGTGAAGCTTTCAACTTCTTCAACTGATTTGAAAGAGCGGTCCAGGCTTTCTTGCGCGAAGGCCAGCGTGAGGCCCAAAGCCAGGCCGAGCACGCAGCCGAGCAGCAATTGCGTCCGGCGCGACATGCTGACGGGCGACAACGGCAGCTCCGCCGGCTGGATGACGCGATAAAGATACGGGCTCTGCTCTTCCTTGAGGGCGGCTTCCATTTCGGCGCCTTGCTTCTGCTGCAGAAACATCTCATACAACTGCTGCGCTTGTTGCACTTCCGCGAGGAGACGTTCCTCTTCAATGGCGCGTGCAGGCTCGCTCCGCGACAGATTTTCACGCGACGCGGCATGCGCCTCGAGCAGTTTGTCCACCGCCTGCTTTTTCTCTTCCAAAAAATCGAGACGCAACCTGGAAATCTCACGCACTGCCCAGGCATTGCGTACCGCCACTGGAACAAGCGACGGCCCCAGCCGGCGCACCTCCGTCAGTAAAGCATCATCCAGGTTCTTGAGGTCGCCATTCACCAGCAGTAATTGCTCCGGGCTGGTGCCGTTGGAGTTGAGCAATTTTGCAAGTTGCGCGAGCTTGTCGAGCTGCCGCGCGAATAACTTGGCGATTCCGCCCTGGCCCTGTGCCGAGATCCTGGCGCTGCTTTCCGGGAGCTTGCTTTCGGATTCGCTCAGCGTACGCTGCAACAGCTCGAGCTGGTTGATGGTGGCAAGCCCGATATTGCGTAAGTTCACAACGCGATCCTCGTCGAGCGGCTGGCTTCTGAGCTTCGACAATGCCGACCCGGAGCGCATGCGCCTCAGTTCTGCCTCCTTGTCTTCGAGGCGCTTGCGGTAGACTTCCAATTGTGCGCTGCTGTAGCGCAATCCGCTTTCCAAACCCTTGTTTTCGAGCTGGCGCGCCTGCTCGATGAAAATATCCGCGATCGTCTTGGCAAGAAGATAAGCGCTGTGAGCGTCCGGGTACGTGGCTTCGAAATGAACCAAGTTTTCGGCCGGAATGACCTTCAAGATTTTTTCGCGCAGCTCCGTATGGAGGAGCGTGGTCTTGATTTCCTCCGGCGTCATCTGCGGATAAGATTTGTGCATTTTCCGGACGCGGGCTTCCAAAGCGGGGTGATGCATTAAACCGGTTTTTTCTACGAGCGCGTCGAGTGTTTCCGGGCTCAAGAGCTTTGCCTTGAGCAATCCCAGATCTTCGATGGCGTGGACGCGCGGCGCCAGGCGCTTGAGTGAGCCGAACTCGATATTGAGCTCACGCGTCATTACTGTGGTCCTGACTTTGAATTCCTGTGCCGAAGTCAGCGCAAGGTAAACTCCCGGGGCGGAACCGAGAAGAAAACCGCTCAGGATCACCCATTTGCGGCGCCATAATATCCCGCGATAGACGCGAAAGTCGACCTTCGCTGTTGCAATAGCCATAGGTAGTTTCCGTTTTTGTGGCGGTTTTTAACGCACGTAATGATACACCAGCACGGACGCGACGGTAGTGAGCACGACGCGATAGGTTTGAGAAAAAAGGTTGCCCAGGGCTTGCACCAAAGAACGCTGCCGGGGAATATAGATGGTGTCGCCGGCTTGTAATTCCAGCGGCGGTGCATTGGGTTCCCACGCGGTGCTTTCCAAATCCAAGCATGCCACCTGGGTGCTGTGCGGCTCTTGCCAGATGAGACGCACCTGGCTCATTGCGGCCGTGGGCGCCGGCCCGCCGGCGCTGATAATGGCCTGCAGCACGTTGGTGTTGGCTTCGTATTGATACGCACCGGGGCGCAGCACTTCACCATAAACGTAGACGAGAGTTGAACGCCGCAAGGGCGAGCGTCCGGTCACACCGGTGCCGGCCATTGCAATCGTGGGAACATAGATGATGTCGCCCGGTGTCAGTCTGGCCAGTTCGTGCACGGCGTTGCGATTCAACACCTCCGCCAAATCGATGCTTACAACCTTTCCGGCTTCCGGACCGGAGCCGCGCACCAGCGTGATCTGGCTCAAATTCGCGTTCTCCATTGGCCCACCGGCTTCCAGAATTGCCTGCCAGATTGTGGGCATGGTGGCGAAGTTGTATTTCCCGGGCGTCATGACCTGGCCGTTGATGTATACTTTTTGGCTGCCATACTCGATGATGGCAATGCTGACTTGCGTAATCCTTGCATCCACGTAGGATAATTGCCGCAACACTTCCTGTTCGAATTTCGGCAGCGTATAACCCGCCGCCTGCACGCGTCCGGCCAGGGGCAATTCGGCAAAACCGTCCTCGCGCACGCGCACCTGAGTATTCAAGGCCGGTTGCTGCCAGAATGCGACGGAGAGCAAATCATTTTTTTCGATAACGTATTCCTGTGCCCGGACGCGCCCGCCTTCTCCCCACTGCCCGAGCAATTGCATGGCGATCAAGGCAACAAGCGCTCGAGGGGTTTTTGAGTCAGACATGAATGTTTTCATCGGTAAGGGTGAAAGTGATTTTCGAAGACCTCATCGCGGCGTGCCGCTCACTTCATTGCTCAGAGCCGCCACGCCAGATTGATCATAAACCGCAACCCGATAGAAATATGTTGCTCCGCTGACCAATCCGGCCTCCTCGTGAGTCGTGACCCCGGCCTCCTGGATGATCGTCCGCAACGAGTCATGGATGGTCACCGGGCTGCGGCTGGAACGCAACAGTCGATATGAAGCGAAGTGTTTATCCGTGTTGCTCGACCACGTCAAACGCAGGCTGGTCGAGTCAAGCACCATTGGCGGAGCCAGCGTCACCGCTTGCGGCGGCGTATACGCCGGCGTCCGCACTGAAACCGTATTGCTCGCGGAAAATCTGCCGCCGCGGGTGAAAACAAAAACGCGATAGCTATAGAGCTCATTCGCCTTCAAACCTGAGTCGACGTAGGACAACTGGTTGCGTTCCGGGATGATCACCACTGGTGTGTCATTGAGAGTGACGGAAGCTCCATTTGCACGATAGACTTGATACGCTGTAAAATCGCTGTTAATTGTGCTGATGGTCCACGCCAATTGCACGGTAATTGGAAATGTCTCCAATAAGGTCGGCGTGAGCAGCAGAATACTGTCCGGCGCCTCTTCAAATTCAAACGCAGTGACGTAAACTTCGGAGCGTGGGCCCTCATACCCCCTCGGGGAGACGGCGCTTACGCTGTAGCCATATTCACGGAGGCTGGCGAGAACTTCGACGTCGCGATACGTCTTCTCGGCGCTCGTACCGATCAATCGCCGCTCCCCGGCTCGCCCCTCTTGGCGATAGATTCGAAAGCTGCGCACAGCGACGGAATCGTTGAACCGCCACGTAATATTAATGAAGCCACTATTCAGCACGGCGATCACACCCTGAGGTGCGGGAGGAAATTGCGCTACAGGAAAATCCGGAGGCGCTGCGGGTTGCCTGACGCACCCGGAAACCTCGAATATCCAGAGCAGGCCTAAAGTGACTTTGGTCAGAAATGTGCTTTTTGCCATCTTGTCTCAAAAATGAACTTGCCAACTCAGTTGATTTGCCTCGATTTGGAAATTGTGTGACAGCTTTTGATGGGCTTTGTGCACGCTGGCGCCGCCCACTCCAGGCGGCAAGAGCAACGCGTCCAGGACGTTGATCGTCCACAGAGCGGCTGTGATGTAGAGCGCGCGGCGGCGGCGATCGTTCGCAGGTCCGGCCTTCTGCCGCGCGTCCTGCCGTTGCTGCCATGCCACTTGCGCTTGTTCGAAATTGTCGCGCACACTCTCATAATTGCGCTCGGCGTCATCGACGTTGTTGCGAGCGGAGACATAATTCAAATGCGTTGCCACGGCGCCGATGCCCGCGCCAAAGCACAGCCCGGAATACAACAATCCTCGCCCGTAGCTGCCTTTGTAGCGTTGTCCTGAGCCGGGAAGAAGCAATGAACGCGTTGCAGCCTTGAAGCGCGACAACGGGGACAGGCCGATCGTAATTTTACGTTCACTGTTTTGATCGAAATAGAGCCGCAGGCGCTTGCGCTCATAACCTCGCAAGGTGGCGGATAGAGTGTAAGCCCCTGATAGCCGGTGCGGAATCGTGAGCGGCGTCGCGCCCAGGAAAACATAAGCGCCGTTCAATTGCACTTTGACTTCGTTCGGCTGAGAAACGATAAAGACGTGCTCTACAGGCGCAGGCTGCGCAAAAGCCGCGGAGCTGAAAAGGAGCATGCACCCCGTGAGAAAGCCCGGCAGCGCGCTACTGCATGCGCTCGCCGGCAAAAAAATGTTCTTGGATTGAGGTTGAGTACGCATGAATTCGAGATCCATTAAACGGCGTTTGCTAAGAGCTGCGGGAATGCCGCCATTGTCTATTGGCACCTGCTCAGTGAAGCAGAAATCGCAAGAGCAGCAACAATGCCAAAAGAAATAGCGGCGTCGAGATCAAAATTTTCAGCGCGATGAGCACAAGCTGCCGGGTCAGGAGCAGGCGATCATAGCTGAAAAAAGAGGTCATTTTTGTGAACATGGCTGCCCCTCGATGATAAACTACCTGGTTTGTGTTGTCAGACCTCCTTGTTTGATCAACGGGAATTGTAACTGTTCAACTGATTTTCGATTAGCGATTTCCGATTGTCGATCTGCGATCGTGAATCGGAAATCGCTAAGTTTTTGGGAGTACAAACGAGAACTGGAACAGTTACCAGGAATTTCTTGAAATAGCTCCGCCTTTCTCGGCGCCAAGTCATGTTTTTAGCGCTTGCTTTGCGTGCTTCGCGTCTTCGCGGATAAAAAATTGCCGCGCAAACATGCGGAATTGCATGTCGTTTAGCAGGATGCTGAAAAAGTCTCAAATTGATCGGAGCTGTCATTCCCGCGAAAGCGCATAGGCGTCAACCTAACGCAGTCGAAGAAATGGGCCACATGCCCCGAAGGGGCAAAATAAGCCAAGCCCAGGGCAACGCCCTGGGTACACGCGCAACACAAAGTTTCTTTAGCCCTGAAGGGGCGAAACATGTCGTGATGAAACCATTTGACAATCCCAAGCCTGTACATTTCGCCCCGTTGGGGCTCAAAATTGGACCTTCCCCCGTCTTGGGGCGTTGCCCCAAGCTTTTGCATGTCGCCCCTTCGGGGCTTTTGGTATCCAAATCCTTCGGTTGACGCCTATGCGCTTTCGCGGGAATGACAATTCCGATCAATCTGAGACTTTTTCAGCATCCGGCGCGCTAGGATTTCACCAGCTTGAGGATGGCGTTCAACACGAAAACGCCGGCGGCGATCAAGCCCGCGTCGAGTGCCGTAGCCGGCGTGTCCAGCATACCGGCCTCGAAATATTCTTTCGCCTGCAACACGACGAAGCCCACAACCGCCACCTTCACGGCGTTGATGAGTAGCTCACTCCATCCCGTGGTTGTTTCGCTTTTTGCCAAACTCTTAGTGCTTGACATTTCCTGCTCCATGATTTCATTTCTTCACAATGGTTTCGGTAGGTGCTTTATCCAGGAATTTTGCCGGACTTAGAACGAGCTGATCGAACGCAACGCCTTCCATGCCAGCCTGCATGCGCACAGTGATTTCACCGCTGGTTTGAAATTGGATCAGCGATTCGGAAGCGGACTTGGCTTCCTCGAAATCACAACTTACCCAGGCCCATCCCTGCTGTTCAGGCCCTTGTGCGGTCAGATAACTGTTGGTGCGCGGCTTCAAGATCTCCTTATTGGCCTTGTCGACTGCGCCCGTGAATTGCACCCAGAACTTATTCGCTTTCGACAGGCCTTTGGGCGCTCCTACCTTCATATGAATCCAGCAACGATAGGGGACGCCTTGTTGCACCTGAACCTTGAAAGTGACATGAGGATCGTTCTCTGGAGGGGGATCCAGCTCACCGCCGGTATTGGGCGTTCCAATCAACTTGCTTTCGGGCGAGACCGGTTCTTTCAGAAAATCGAACTCAGAAAGGTCGTCCTCGGTCAAATCGGAGGCGTAAACGATGATTTCCGGCGCCGAGCCATTCGATTTTTTATCCTGGGCTTCAACAACCACGGCGCCATTCACCGGTTGCGGGCCGAAATTCTCGATGATGCCCAGGCCAGTTGCACCCCAAAGAAGGGCTGCTCCCACTATAATCTGCACTCGTCTTGGCATTTCAACTCCTTTGCATTTGTCAACTATCTTGCGATAGATTTTGGGCTCTTATTTTTCCAGCAAAAGTACGACGGCTTTGGTTTCGCCCGCGCTGTTGGGCATCGGCCTAAGCCTCCTCAACAGCCTCACCTATGTCGATTTTCCGGCGCCGCAGACGGTAGAGAAAAACGATGCCCATGATCAAAACGATGGGGCCTCCGATTGCGTATGGCAGCACGCCTCCGGGGTTGAGTTTCGTAAACGGCGTTACGACGAGGTGAATGCCCGAGCTCGCTGTCGGTAAGCTGGTGGCATTCTGTCCGCTTGGCTCGGGAATGACGACCATATAGATCAAGTAGTCCCCGTCCAGAATCGCATTGACTCTCCACTCGTGCGTCGTGGACTCACCGGCTGCAAGGCCCTCAATATATTGCGTCCGCTGCGGTGACCAGTCTTCCGGATCGACGATATCGCCCGCCGCATTCAGATTGACGATGTTCATGGCCAGACACAATCCTGGAGAGGCTTCTGTGCCATCGTTTTTCACCGTCGTCTTGTATATGATATGATCTCCCGCCTTCACCGTCGCATACTCCATATCGATGGCAATTTGCAGAGGCGATCGCGGCGAGCCGGACGCGATTTCTTGAGCCCTGGCCGGTGAGGCGCTCGAGAAAGCCATCAAGCATGCGGCCACAAACACGCTGACGCCGATCAGACGAGCGAAAGACGACCAGAACTTGCTTGCTTTTCCGCCTTCCAAACGGAGACTGGGCGCGGCGTAGAGAAAAAGCAGTCCATAAACCAGAATAGCAAACACTACGGACGACATCAGAAAAGGCCACCATTCGCCCAGCGTGCGATTGTTCACGAGAATCTTCGAAAGAAAGTGATTGATGGATGCAATCGGGTTCACTTGTTGGAGTAGTGATCCCATGAGTCCGGTCTGTGCGCGTCCGGGTAAGGTCGTGGGAAGCAGGAAGAGGACGTAGATGCCCAGACCGATGAACAAACTGGTCTTGTTGGAATTGGACCAAAAACTCCCGAACATGCCCATGGCCGTGAAGGCCGGAGTTAGTATGCTGCCCGTTATCGCGCCCCAAATCACGGCCTGGCCGAAAACCTCATTGCCTTGGGAGATCACGTGCATATAAGGAATGGTAACGGCCAGGCACACCGGCCAGGGTGAAATGCCGGCGAGGAACTTGCCGAAAACAATCTGTCTGCGGCTCGTCGGCGTTAACAAGAGCCCTTCGAGCGTCGCTCGTTCCCGTTCGCCGCTGATGCTGTCCGCACCGACGATCAGGCTGATAAACAGCGCGACGGCGATGGCGGCCTTGAGCGTTTCGTAGGTCATTTCCTGCGGTGGAATCAGGCTCAACTCGCTGTTGCTGGCCAGCACGTACGTCATGATTGCCAGCAAGATGCTGAAAATAAGCACGAGGACAGGCGCTTTTCCTCCCATCCACAATTCATGGATCTCCCGGACGAATACCAGCCACCACGTTGGCGCTCCGGAACCGGATAATTCAATCTCGCCGTAGTTCACATTATGTTTCGTGTTCATAGGATTTCCTCCTTAAGATATGGCAGTGATGAAAACAAGACAATTCACAGTCTGACGTCTTAGGCCTCGAGCATTGGAAGAATACAATTCAGAAAAACGCCATCACGATGTTTCTGTACCATGTTTCGAAAACAAAAAGAGCTTGCTCGTTCCTTCCACCTCAAGACCGAACTCTGGAACGGGAAAGAGAAAGAGCAACACAAAAGTAAAATACAGCATTTCCTTTGACGGTGTTGGATCACTGGTGTTGCTGACCATCAAGTAAGTCAAGACGCCCTGCAAGACACAGAATAGGAAGAGGAGGACCGGCGCTTTTCCTCCGATCCAGAGTTGCTGGAGCTCCTTGGTGAATACAATCCACCACGCAGGCGCGGCGCGCCACGTCTGGTTTTGGGCCGTCAATTGCGGAGGTTCAACTTGAGTGTAGTTGAAGCTTTGCTTGTCGCTCATGTTGTTGTCTCCTGGCTTTCAACTACTTCTCGGTTAAGTGCAGGAACACATCCTGTAACCGGCTGCGTTCGGCCTCAAAACCCAAGACGGGAATCTCGGCACGGATAAGCGCCTCCAAGATTCTGTTGTTGAGATAGATATCCTCCGCGCTATCGCTCTCTGACAATTCCGTAAACTCCACGCGCAGCCACCCCGCATCCTCACTTTTATGAGTCACGCGCGATACGTTCGGCGCCGCCTCCAATACTCGCCGGGCATCTACAATCGACGACACCGGGATGTTGACCCGAAGGCCGTTTCCCTGCGAAACGTTGCGTCGAGTGCGCCCAATGACCTCGCTCACGGTTCCGGACGCAACGATGTGGCCCAAATTCATGATAAGCACGTCATCGCAGACGCTTTCCACTTCCGGCAAGTCATGGCTGCACAAAATGACGCCGACGTTGCGCTCGCGCGCGATCCGCTCAATCAACTCCAGCAGCTCCTGCTGGCCGCGCGGGTCCAGACCCAGCGTCGGCTCGTCGAGGAAGAGAACCGCTGGATCGTTGACCAGCGTGCGCGCGATTCCCAATCGTTGGCGCATGCCGCGACTGTAGCTGCCGATCAAAGATTTTGATCTTTGATCCAGTCCAACTTCTTGAAGCAGCGTGTGGCCAGTGGCCCGGGCTTGCGCAGCGGATCGCCCGTAGAGCCGGCCGAAAAACACCAGGCATTCGAGCCCCGTCATTTGTTTGTGAAATCCCAAGCTCTCCGGCAATACGCCGATCTTGCGGCGGAGCTCCACGGGATTTTCGGAACTGATGCCGTTTACCACGAAGTGCCCGGAATCGGGCTCGAGAATCGTGGTCAATATTCTGATCGCAGTAGTTTTGCCTGCTCCGTTGGGACCGAGAAAGCCCAGGATGCGTCCGGCTTTCAATGAGAAAGACAATCCTTTGAGCGCCTCGCGTGGGCCATAGGACTTGCGCAGATCTTTGGCCAACAACACCTCGTCTTCGGAGCGCGAGACTTTGGAATTCTTGTCTTCAAACATGGATGTAAACCTCCTCGATGTATAGTGCTTGCTCATGAATAATGTTTATTTGCATACGCAGGAACCTTTGTTCTTGACAAAACGACCGGCACTGAGCTCGGCTTATATTCGGCACATCAAGGCATCATCGAAATTCCAAAGCTCCAACAGCGAGTCTCAAAATCAATTGCATGAACCAATATAAAAAAAAGCAAATCGGCGAGTGTCACGAATATGTTGGATTATTGTAAATTACTTGTGAACTAACCGTACAATGAATCCTACTATTTTGTTGTTGCAGTGCAATAGAAATTTTTTCCCAAAAGGCAAAAAAATCCACGCGGATTAAGAAGCACGCACTGCTGCCGTCTGGCTTCTTAATCCGTGTGGCCTCAATTGATCTGGACTGACCCGCGCCGTGCAAGGCGTGCAACTGCGCTCTGGCCGCGCGGGCGCAACGGTCTCAAGTCGCAGCATCTTCCCCGTTGCTGGGGCCCGGATAGATGTGCGTCCGGAAGTTTAGGACAATAGGCAGTGGGCCTCCAATTGTACTTGTAACAGCTCTGCCATTAAAACCTCACCATTGCATTCAGACGAACGCGCGAGAAAAAATCGTTCGAAATGCTGCTGCCAGCGGGCACTTCATGCGTGCGATAGTAATACCACGTGACATTGAGTATGGTGTTGTCCACCACCACATAATCGGCCGCCAAGGTATGTTGATCATAGTTGGTGGAGAGGGTGGTGTTGTCGTGTGCGAATGCAGCCAGGACCGCATCGGTTTCTGTTTGCGCATATCCATACACGAAGCGCAAATCTTTTTTCTTCGAGGCCTGTCCCACGAAGAGATCTACTCCAAAACCCGTATTCTGGTCATCCGCGCCCATGTTGTTGACATAATTGCCGACGAAGCGCAGGGGATAGCGCTGGCCAAACCCTTTAGCGTCGACCGTGGCGACAATATCGAGCAAATCGAAATCCGAAAGGTAACCGGTACGATCGGCGTTCAATCTATTGCTCAGGATGTCGCCGGAGCCCGCATTCACTAAGCTGTTTATGGTATAGTCGTAATAGCCGCCGCCCAACTTCAGGTTCAAACCGGAGCTGGCGTTGATACCTAACTCTACCTGTCCACCCTTCAAGTAGCTGTCGTCGCGGATTGTTTGCTCATCAATGATGGAATACACGCCGGTGAGCTTGGGAGTTATTTTTCCGAGGCCGGCGAAGGTATAACTCACTCCGAAGCCCTGGAGATTCACGTCCCCATCCCAGACCAATTCCGTTGTGAGGTAGGGATTGGCGAACTTGCCGCCGGTGACAAAGAGATTTTTGTATCGCATCTCCATATAAGCGCGATCCAGGCTGATGGTAAGATCATTGAAAAAATCGCCCATGGTAATATCGGTGGTATTCGGATCATCCGGCGAACCCGTCGCCAGCCGCGCGCCGAAGTTGAACAGCCCGTTGATTTTTCTGTTAATGCCGAAGCGAAAGCGTACCACTTCGCGATTGCGCGTTTCAGAAAGAACGTCGGGCGCATTACCGGGTTCCTGCCTGGTCGTTATTTCATGCCGCACACGGAAATCACCGGCGAAATTCAATGGGTCGGTTTGCGCTTGTGCTCTCTCGCAAAATGGTACTGCCAAGAATGCCGAGGCTGCCAGTAAAAGGCTAAGCTTGCGGCCTGCCCTCTGGGCCCGAGGTCTCGGGGCGTGGGTGCAAACTGCGATCAGCAGCTGAGGGTCTTTACCCCCATTTGCTTCTTTCATGTTCGTTTCCTTGTTCATAGTTCTTTTCTCCATCCGGCAAGTTGGAGGGTGAGGTACATCGTAGGAATTTAGCCCTCTTGCTAAGTTCGTACGGTTCATCGAAAATCTAAGTGCCTTCACTTTCCTGAGAATTGTATCAAATGCATTTGGAAAGCCTGGTTCATTGCGTCATTGCGATTGCGACGCTTGCAGCGGAAGCAATCCCTTCGTTGAAATCAAATGATTGCTTTCGCGCCATAGGCCTCGCCAAAACGTGCTTTGTTCACTTTTCAAATGCATTCTGCACCTCAAGGGGTATTTCTCGTCCTCTTGTTCCGAAGTTCTACTTCGACTCACGGAGGAACCCCCGATCTGAATTGCGGCTGAACGGGTGGCTTCGCCCTTTCCGCAACTGCTGGGCCATTTGTCGAGAACTTGACGCTTAAATCTATCGGCGAGCTACTAACGGCGTTCTCTACCACCGGTTGAACCGGGTCCATTGGCGCGGCAGCCTCCATTTTGCCGCGCAGGGTTTGTCCATTTCTGCGTAGATTGATCCAGGAGCCTATGATTGAAATCGCCAGTACAACGCCGATAACGGCCAGGGAAAGGCCAATGGGGATTTTATAGAAATCGACGATCAGCATTTTCACAGCGACAAAAGCCAGAATGGTTATGATGCCCGGCTTCAAATATTCGAAAACCCGCGCCATGCCGGCCAGGACGAAATAGAGCGCGCGCAGTCCGAGAATGGCAAAAATGTTGGAAGTATAGACGATAAAAGGATCCGTGGTCACGGCGAAGATCGCGGGAATGGAATCGAGCGCGAAGATCAAATCCGAGCTTTCGACAACGACGAGCACCATGAGCAAGGGCGTGGCAAAGAAGCGCTGGTCGGACCGTACAAAAAAGCGTTCGCCATGATAGTGATTGCTGACCGGCACAACGCGGCGCAAAAATTTCAGCGCCCAGCTCTTCCCAGGATCAAAGGTTTCGTCGCCTTGCAACATCATTTTGATGACGGTGAATGCCAACAAAGCGCCGAAAATGTAAGTCATCCAATGAAACTGGTTGATCAGTGTCACTCCCGCGGCGATCAACAATGCCCGCATGATGATCGCGCCCAGAATACCCCATTTCAACACGCGGGGCTGCTGCAAC
This sequence comes from bacterium, assembly GCA_050732395.1. Lineage (GTDB taxonomy): Bacteria > Zhuqueibacterota > Zhuqueibacteria > Zhuqueibacterales > Zhuqueibacteraceae > JBIOXB01. Next base: position 9,224 of record JBOHQX010000274.1, on the reverse strand, counting down.
GGGCTCACGCCGAAATAGCCGAAAATCATGATGAACACGAAAATATTGTCCGTGCTGAGCGATTTCTCGATCAGGAAACCGGCCATAAACTGCAAGGCTTTGGCCTCTCCCTCCAAATAAAAAATGCCCAAGGCAAAAAGCAGGGCCGAGGAGATCCACACCACGGACCAGCCTGCCGCCTCTTTGATGGAAAGGACGTGGGCCCTGCGATTGAGCACTCCGAGATCCAACAGGAGCATGCCGGTAATGAAGGTGCTAAAAACGGCCCACAGTAATGATTCGTTCGAGATCATAAGCTCAATCAAGAATGACTGCTCCGATGCTTGTTCGACTTGATGCCTATTCGCAGATCCCGAAATGTCATCTCGCAAGGGATCCAGGTTGATTTGAGCACAATGTCGATTTCAAGCGTGGGTGCCGAACCTACCAAGATGCTTTCAGCATGACAGGATGATGTTTGTCGGATAGGCTCATCGCGCGTGTACCCCGAGTCCCCTTATCGCGGTGGTGGAACATTCTTGGTTTCACCCACCTTCAAGCCGCCAACTTGCTCAAGAATCTTCTGATATTCTTCGTCCTGAGGCTTGTATTCAATAATGATGCTTGCGCTCAGACCGCTTGCTCCTGCGGCTTTGTGCACGACCTTGAGGTTTCCATTTTCCAGCATCGTCGCCGTGCCTGCAGATTTCTTTCCCTCGTCAACAGCATTGGCATCACTTCCAACTATTCCTTCTCTCATTCTACTAAACTCGTCACTGAATAACTCCGCCGCTCCGGCGGTTACGACCGAGGTGCCGACAGGAGGGCCGCTCGACAAAATCGCCAGTTCGCCGTCGAGGCGATCTACGCTGATACGATCCTGGATGAAGACCAGCGAATCGGGGCTCTTGAAGATCCAGGAATCGCCCTTCTGGTCACGTATGATCGCTGCCGCGGGGATGACCTTGCGCAGTACGCCCGACATTTTCTCTTCTCGCACCGGCGCGGTTTCGATGCCAAGTTGTTCGGCCCTCTTCGCGGTTAAGCGCACGCGATACACTGCCGGCCCGGTAGATTCGACTCTCGTTCCTTCGATGTTCGCAGGTATCTCTGGCTTCCGCTGGCAGCCGGTGAGGTGCAGGCCAATGATAATCGGCGCTGCCAACCTCCAGAGGTTTTTTACCTTCATGATTTCCTCTCACGCATTTCGCGGGAATGACAAATCCGATCTGTTTGAGGCTTTCTCAGCATTTTACGCATTCAGAATTTCTCAAAGCGTCGAGCCCGCGGGTCCTCGGGAGCAAAGACGGGGAGCGAGCAAAACGTTGATCTCGCTCCCCGGCCTTTCGCCTTTCGATTGCCAACCTGGCCGCGACTAATGAAAGAGCTTACCTTGCTGGATTCACGGCTGGTTTTGCAAACTTCAAGTACAAGCTCGGCACAACAAAAATGTTGAGCAACGTCGAGGTGACAATTCCACCCATGATGACGACGGCCATCGGATGCTCGATCTCGTGACCGGGAAGATTGCCGGCAACCACCAGAGGTATGATTGCGAATACGGTGGTCAATGCGGTCATCATAATTGGCGAAATCCGCTCCAGGGCCCCGCGCAAGACTAGCTTGGGACCGAAGGTTTCACCTTCATGGCGTTCAAGATGCTGATAGTGCTCGATAAGCATAATACCGTTGCGCGCGGCAATGCCCAGGATGGTGAGAAATCCCACCAGCGACCCGAGCGAGACGACGCCGTCACCCATCCAGGCCGCCAGCACGCCGCCCACTAAGGCTGAGGGCAAGGTCAAGAACGATAACGTGGCCAGGCGCACGCTTCCGAATGACGTCACCAACAGCAGGAAAACGCCGATCGCAGCGATGACGGACACCCAGAGCAAAGTGCTTTGGGCAGCCTGGCGTTCTGTATATTCCCCGAGAAGCACGGGATAATACTCTTGGGGAAAGTCGATCTTGGTCAGCGCGGCCTGGACGTCATGGTAAACCTCACTCAGAGGACGTCCCTTTGCACTGCCGCCAACATCAATGCGGCGTTTCAGGTGTTCGCGGTTGATGACATTCGGCGTGGGCGCGACGTACACATCCGCCACGTCCTGCAACTGCACGTGACCGCCGGCGGGAATGTCGATCAACATTTCCTTGATATCGGTCAGACTATTGCGTGCCGACGCTACGCTCCACACGTTGACGTCGTAGGTGCGGTTGGCAATGAGAATATCGCCGGCTTCTTCGCCCGCAATCATGGTCGTCGCTATGCGGCGCACGTCTCCGGGCTTGACGCCATATTTTTGGGCTTTAGCAAGATCGACCTTGATTTGGATCTCGGGGATCTTCTCTTGAAAGGAGTAATGCAGGTCGACAATGCCGGGAATCTTCGACAAGGCTTCTTTCACTTCCCCGGCTTTCGCCTCAAGGATGCTCAGATCCTGGCCAAAAATTCGCACCACGATCGCCTCGGAGGTTCCGGTCAGCACTTCGCGGATGCGTTCTTTGAGATAGGTCTGCACGTCTCGGTAGACTCCGGGATAGCCATCGACCACCTCCGTGATCTTGGCCAGCGTCTTGTCATAATCCACCTTTGGATCGACGCTGACCCAGTGTTCGGCGAAATACATACCGACGACTTCATCCATGATCAACGCTTGTCCGATGTGAGAGCCGAGGTTGAGGACGCCGGGAATGGCAAGCAACTCCTTGGCGCTCTGGATGCTGATCCGCTGCATTTCCGGCCACGAAGTGCCAGGCTTGGTCAGCCAGTGCATCAGGAAGTCCCTTTCCTTGAACGAAGGCAAGAGCGAATGGCCCAGGCGCGGCCAAATCAAGATGCCAGACAGCATGATGACCGCAACCGTGGCGAATGCCGGGCGCGGCGAGCGAATGATCGGCGTCAGGATCTTTTCATAGACCTTTTTGAGCCCGCGCACGATGGGAGCCTCGCGCTCCGCGAGCGGCGCCTTGCGCAAGAAAATCATGGCCAGTGCCGGAGTAACGGTCAGCGCAACAATCATTGAGACCAGCAGGGCCAGCGCGTAGGAGAGAGCAAGGGGCTGGAAGAATGCGCCGGATAAGCCCTTCAAGAAGAAGACCGGCATAATCGCCAGCACTTCGATCAGCGTGGCATAGATGATAGCGCCGCGTACCTCGATCGAAGCGTCAAGAATAATTCTCGCCAGCGACTTGTCGGTGCGTCCGGACTGGCGATACTCACGCAGCCGCCGCACGACGTTTTCGATGTCGATGATGGCGTCGTCAACGATGTCGCCGAGGGCGATGACAAATCCGGCGAGAATCATCACGTTGATGGTGGTATCACGCATGTACAGCACCAGCGCGGCCGCTAACAGTGACAACGGCATGGCAACGCAACTGATCAAGGCCACGCGCCAATTGTAAAGAAAGAAGAAAAGCACCAGAATCAGGAGCACGCTCCCGATGAACAGGGCCATGCTGAGATTGTCGATCGAGGTCTCGATGAAGGTCGCCGGCCGGAAGATGGCGGTGTCAATTTCCACATCCGGGAGACCGGGCCGCAAGGCGTCGATCGCTTCTTCCACGGCCTTGGTCACTTGCAGCGTATTGCCCCAGGGGAATTTTTCCACGATGCACATCAAGCCGATGCCGTCGTTGACAATACCCTCGCCTACCATGGGCTGATGACCCATGACCACTTCAGCCACGTCTTTCAAGCGAAGCTGCTTACCATCCCTGACCGCCAGCGGCACTTCGGCCAGCTCCTTGGTCGTGATGTTTTCATAGTCTTTGGCAATGGGCAGAATGTGCCGGACTTGCAGCCGCTGATTGGGCGTATCAATCCAGCCGCCGCTGCCGACAAAGTGTCCATCTGAAAACTGGAACAAGCCAACATCCAAAGCCTCTGCCGTGGCCTCCATCACTTCATTCATCGTGACTTTGTGCTTTTTCATCAACTCCGGCACGACATTCACTTGCAGCATTTCTATGCGCTCGCCCCAGATGGCGACGTTGGCCACACCGGGGACGCGCTTGATGCGCTGCTGAATGGTCCAATAGGTGATCATCGACAAATCGACCACGGAGCGGGTTTTCGACGTAATCCCGATCTTCATCATGCGACTGGTGGCCGAAAGCGGCGGCAGCATGATCGGCGGACTGGCCCAGGTTGGCAGGATCGGCACTACTGTTGCCAGACGCTCGTTCACCATTTGCCGGGCCAGCAACAGATCGGTTCCAGCAGCGAAGTACATTTTGATAGCCGACAAATCCGGAACAGACTTTGAGCGCAGAACTGTCATTCCGGGAATACCAGCGAGCACTTGCTCCAGTGGAATGGTTACCAAGGATTCCACTTCCTCCTGAGAAAGCCCCAGGCTGATGGTTTGAACCTCCACCATCGGCGGAGCAAACTCAGGAAAGACGTCTACAGGCATTTTTTGCAGTTGTCCGATACCGAAGTATATCAGTCCCACGGCGATCGCAATCACCAGGAACCGAAACTTCAGGCTCGATTTTATAATCCAACGCAGCATAGCAGACCTCTCTGCTTAATTTTTCCTAAAATCAGTTGTTTTCTGTTTGGGCTGGTTTCTTGATTCTGGATACTGGATACTTGATACTTGATACTTGATATCTTATGGTGTTCACCAACATCCCAATAAGTGACGACTCTCCAGCATCCAGCATCCAGCATCCAGCATCCAGCATTCAGCATTCAGCATTCAGCATTCAGCATCCCGTCAATGTCCAACCTTGAACTCGGCGCCGTAAATCTCTGCTACTGCGACAGAAGCGATGACCGTGCCTGCGGGTGGGCCGTCATTTAAAATCACTGCATTGCCGTCAATGCGATCGATATTCACCTGGTGCCGCACAAAGGTGCGAGGCTGGGGATTAGTGTAAATCCAGGTTTGGCCCTTGGGATCGTAAATCAGCGAGGAGTAGGGAACCACATTTTTACCTCCCTGCTCGCGCACTTGATCGGTCTTGACATCAAGCCGTTTCATTGCTTGCTCGGTCAACGTCACGCTGCTAAGATTCGAGCCCTCGATTTTCTTGATTTCAGCTGGATGCTCAGCTTTGTGCGCAGCACTATGTTTTTGACATGCCGTGAGTTGCAGGCCGGCAATGGCCAGGGCCACAACCATCAGACGATTGCTGTACTTCATTGCTACCTCCGATTCCGGATATGGGTTGATTGCAAATTCTGGGTTCATGCTCTCGCTCACTCATCCCCCCGACCCCCTTCACGTGAGACGTGAAGGGGGAGAACAGATTCAAGGCTCTGAAAGTCCCCTGCTCTTTTTTTTAAGAGAAGGGGATTTCGCGGATGAGCTCAGAAATACACTTCAAATCTCATCAAACCCTGACCAGGTTCTGAACCCTCTCAGGGTCATCAAAAAGTTCCTATTCGGCGAATTGCTTGACTTTTCCTGCTTCGCGGGCTCTTTCCAGGGCCTCGGCCATATCTTCTTCGGTGACGACGGTGACGGGAAGAAGTCCGAGCTCTTCTTCGCGTTTGGAGCCAAAGAGCAAATACAAGGCGGGCACAGCGGCCAGGCTGAAAACTGTCGCGGTGATCAAGCCGCCCAGCACAACGACGGCAATCGGTTGCGCGATTTCGAGGCCGGCAATGTTGCCGGCAAGCGCTATCGGCAGGAAGACCAACGCCGTAGCGATCGCCGTCAGCAGGATCGGGCCTGACCGCTCGCGAGTGGCGCGCTGAACCAGCTCCGCACCAAACTCTTCACCTTCTTTCTCAAGGTGCTGATAACGGCCGACCAACGTCAGGCAGTTGCGCACCGCCATGCCGAACACTGCAAAGAATCCCACGATCGCGCCAAATGAGAGCAGGCCGCCGGTGGTCATGAAGGTGGCGAGGGCAGCGCCGAGCAGGGCCATGGGAAGGGTTACAAAGACCGCGCCTGCCAAACGCCAGCTTCGGGTGAATACTTGCAGGAGTATGAAGATGCCAATGGCAGCGGAAATCGCAAAAGCGATCACGCGATTTTGCGCCGCGAGCCGCTCCGCATATTCTCCCAGTAACTCCGCGCGGTATTCGAGCGGAAATTTGATTTGCTTGATGCCGTTTTCAATATCGGTAGCAACCGCGGCGAGATCCCGGCCGCGCACATCGGCGATCACGTCCATGCGACGGGCCACGGCATCACGATGGATCTCGGCAACTCCCGGCACAATACGCACATGGGCCACTTCCTCCAAGCGCACATGACCGCCACTGGGTTTGTCGATGAGAAGATTGCGAACATTCTCCACACTGTGGCGCACATCGGGAGCGCCCCACACCACCACGTCGAACACCTTCTGATTTTCGAAGAGGCTGCCGACAACAAGGCCCGATACCAAGGAGGTCGCGGCCCGGCGGACATCGCCAGGTTTGAGGCCGGCTTGCGTGGCTCTTTCGATATCGACTTCGATTTCCAAAGTCGGCAATTCTTCAGGATACTGCACTTTGGGACCTACGACACCACTGACTTTTGCCAGCATCTGCTGCACTTCCTCCGCCTTTTTGGCGATCTTATCCATGTCTTCGCCGTAAACACGCACGACCAGGTTCTCGCCGGTTCCCGACAATTCATCTCTGACCATGGCCTGGCTGTACGTCAGTACCTCTGGTGAAAGTCCCGGATAACCGCTCGCGACTTGCCGGACTCGCGCCACGGTGGCCTCGTAGTCGGCGGAAGGATCGATGCTGATCCAAATCTCGCTGGCATTGATATTAGTCCACTTGTCGGACAGGATCGCGCGGCCCACGTGGGCGCTGACGTTGCGTACGCCCGGAACAGTCCGCAGCTCGCGGCTCGCCAGCGCAGTGACCCGGCTCATGGCGGGATGAGAAGTGGAAGGACCGCCAGCCATGCGCACCAATAGATCGGTTTCCTTAAAGTCCGGCAGCAAGGACTCTTGACGCAACATTGGCAAGGAGATCAGGCCAACGACGGCCAAAACACATGCAGTGACGAATGCCGGGCGCGGGGCGCGGGCGGCCCAACCCATTAGTCCACTATAGAGTCCGCGCAGCATGCCCATAACCGGAGAATCGCCGCTCTGCAGCGAGCCTTGAGGCAGCAGCAGCAGGCTCAACGCGGGCGTAATGGTGACTGCCACCAACAAAGAAACGAGCAGAGCCAAAATGTAGGACATTGCCAGCGGCTGCCAAAATGCGCCGGAGACACCTTCGAGAAGCATCACTGGAAACACGGCCAGCGCCATGATTGCGGTGGCGTAGAGAATGGGGCTGCGCATCTCGACCACGGCATCATAAACAATCGATGCCATGGATTTGCCGCCATCATCTTCACGCGACTGGCGCAAACGCCGGACGAAGTTTTCAACATCGATGATCGCATCGTCGATCAGCGCCGCCAGCGCGATCATCATCCCGGCGATGATCATCATGTTGACCTCGACCCCGCGGACGAAGAGCACGGAACCGGCAGCAATCACGGAAACCAAAACTGCCACGGTTGAAATCAAGGCCGTGCGCCAGTTAAAGAAAAAGGCAAAGAGCGCCACAACCAGGAGAACGGTGCTGATCAGCAACGTCGAGGAGAGATTGCCAACAGCTTGCTCGAGGTAGGTCGCAGGCCTGAAAAGTGTGGGGTCCATCTCCATTCCGGGGAGACCGAGTCGCAGCGCCGACAGTGCCTTCTCGACGTTCTGCGTCACCTGTTTGGTATTGGCCCACGGGAATTTCTCCACTACCAGCATCAGCGAAGGCGCGTCGTTGATGATCGCATCGCCGATGAGCGGTTGGTGATCTTCGATCACGGCGGCCACGTCGCCTAAACGCTTCGAAGGCGCGCCTTCGATGGATACTTTGGCTAAATCCGCCGCGGTCCGTATGGGCAGGATATGCCGGACGCCGAGCCTTTGATTGGGGGTGTCGATCCATCCGCCGGTGCCGGGAGTCGAGGCCTCTAAGAAGCTCAAGGGCGAGGCCCACAACGAGTTGCCGGCAGTTTCAATGATTTGCATCAGCGTTAGACCTTCGGCGCGCAGCCGCTGGGGATCCACTTGCACCTGCAACTGCCGCTGCCGTTCGCCCCAGACGGAGACGTTGGCCACTCCGCCCAAGCCCATCAAGCGGGGTGCAATAGTCCAGCGCGCAATCACAGACATGTCGATGAGGGAAAGTGTTTTCGAGGTCAGCCCGATCTCCATACAGCGGGCGGTCGAAGCGACCGGATTCACCATAGTCGGTGGCCTCGACACTTGCGGCAGCGCGAAAAGCTCGGTCATGCGCTCCGTTGTTACCTGTCGGGCCTTCATGACGTCGGTTCCTCTCTCGAAAATGAGCTTAATCGACGACATGCCCGGAATCGACACGGAACGGATTTCATCAGCCCACGGCGTGCCGTTGATCATGTCCGCCTCCATGGGCGTTGTGATCATGGCTTCCACCTCCTGGGCGGAAAGGCCGAGTGCCTCGGTTTGAATCTCCACATACGGACGCGTAAATTCTGGCAATGCATCCACCGGCATTTTACGCAGCTGCGTGAAGCCGAAAACCATCAGCAACGCCGCAACTGCAGCCATGACGAGTCGAAGCTTCAGGCTCGACCCAACGATCCAACGCATCATTGCAAACCTCCCTTGGTTTGGTGACGTACCGTCTGGTTTATGCCAATTCCATTTGATTAGATTCTAAACTCTGTGAGCGACTGCAAGAACATTTTTTGCAAAGAATCACCAGGAATAGATTACACGTTACACCTTACACGTTACACGTGTAAGGTGTAACGTGTAAGTCGTTCATGGGCTGAATCCATTCTGCATTGTTATTTCTATGGTTGTCCGGGCTACGCCTTCATTTGACATCTTTTTTGCAAGTTGTTTACAAAGCCGTGACAACTTGGCGTTTTTGTTTGAGTATATTGTTCATGTTCATAGTTGTTTTCTTGAGAGCATTTGAAAGGGCTGGTTTATGCGTCATCTTAATGGAAGCGAACACAATCCCTTCGTTGAAAATCAAAGGATTGCTTAGACTTCCACCTCCCCATGACGTCCTTTGTTCACTTTTCAAATGCTCTCCTATTAGTTATTCCTGCAAGTCAGAATTAAGAAGAAATACGAATCCTACCACGGTCAGAAAAAGCCGCAGAGGCTCTTTCGATACCTCTAACTTGACAATTTTAAGTTAGCCTTAAAAGCACCCATTCCCTGTCATTCCGTAGGAATCTTCCCAAGAGGGCTGCACTAAAACCTAGGGAAGATGCTTACAGCATGACAGATTG
>JBOHQX010000273.1:0-20388 GCA_050732395.1 bacterium | reverse complement strand
GTACGGCTCACCTGGAATCTGATGAAATCACTTGCATTAACATATTAGAAGAGCCCGAGGTATTTGGGGGTGTTGGGCTCGTCAAAACGAACGTCAGCCTCCCAAACACCGTCCTTAAGGCCAACGGTGTTTAAAAACCTGGGGCTTCCCCAGGGCACTGCAGTGTTATCGGTTTGTTGATAGATGCCGTTGCTCACAACCCATGTGCCGCTACTACCACCGGTCCAACCCGTAACGTCGCCATCGTCGAAAACACGAACAGCAACCTGGGAAGGAGTTGCATTGCGCACCTGGCCAACCGGCAGGCTGGAGTTGTAGGCCCAGACGGTGGCGGTCGGGGTAGCCGGATTCTGGGCATCTTTGGACAAAATTAGATTGCCGTGAAAATCATAGTCGTCATTCGAGCTCTTAATCTGATAGCGTGAGTCCGAGTTAAAGGTACCGCCGGCGATGTTTGACTCAACAAAATTCGCCACGAAGGTGGGATTCGAGAACACTTTTATTTCATGCGGATAATACTGGCCATTGGCGACGACTTGCTTGAATTTCACCAGCTCGGCCGCGATGACTTTTTCGCTCTGTCCGGAGGGCTGCTCACGAATTTCCTTTTCAATCACCGGGCTGTACATGTGCTTCGTTGTTCGCATTGCATGAATGGCTTGCTCATAAACGTCACCGTTGCCGGTGGAGTTTGTATAATCCACCGGATATTTCCACTTGGTAATGCGCTTGGTGCCGTCGCTATTTGTTTCGGTTTTCTTTCGTAGCAAGCCATTTATTGGGTTGTATTCATCGTATGAAACTACCGTGGTCACAAAATCACTTTGACTGTAAATAGAATAATCTTTCGTCGTCGTTGAATTCAGTTTTACAAATACCGACCGGTCGACTTCAAAAGTACATCCCGAGCAAACGGTACCAAACGTCACCGATCGCTGTGCCATGGTATCATAACCATAGTTTTGCTCGACAACTTTGGACAAATTACTCACGTTGTCATAATACTCTTCTTTGTACAACAAGCCCCGCTGATGGTCCAGGCTCAAGCGCACGCGCATGTAGGAATTTGAGGCATATGAGACGGATTGGTCCAAGTCATACGTCGAAGTATAGTACCTCCTGATTTTCCCGTTGTTGTTTGGCAATGTTTCTTGAATTATTGCATAGGCAACATAATGGTCTATAGCATTGTTGGCCGTAAGATAGAAAGGAGGAACTGGCGGGGCTACGCAATTCAAGCAGGGAATCGGATGGCTGGTGAGATATCCTACACCATCGCCATTCGTGCCATATGAGTATTGAAAAACCGAGGGCGTATTGATGCCATCTGAGACCGTGACGGAGATCACCCGGACTCCACCGGCACTCACGATACCCGTGTTCAGCACGGGCGCTTTATCGTTCTCATAGTCATATTCTTCATAACCTCCCCACGGAAACGTGATCTTATTCAACGACCATGCCTTTGCCTCATCACCGCTGGAATAATGTATGCTGTTGTCATAGTAATTCAAATAGTCACGTGCTGTATTTATTGAGGAGGAGCCACTCGCATCCAGCCATATTTGAGGATTGTATTCATAGATGGACGATACAAAATCGGCGGGATCGACATAATATTCAAACTCAAACGGCGGCAAGGTGATGCTTCCGTTCATGCCTTTCAAATGGATTTTGGTCAGAGTTGTTTTACCATAAGAGTTTGGAGCCGATAGTGTGCTTGGCGCTAAAGAATTCGAGGGGCTGGCGTATTCAAAATGAACTTCTTCTATGCTAGAGCTTGGGCTGATGATGGTACGGGTGGCAATATTGTAATTGCTAATCGAATAAAGTTTAATGTTTTTAACACGCTTTTGCAGCTCGTAATCCGTATTATCGGGGAAGGCATATCCCGCAGGGGCATTGTTCGACTTGCGTTCATAGTAGGATAAGTAATTTTGATGCCGATCTTCAACTTCAAATTGAGCGACATGAGTCGGTGTGATAATCTGATGGGGAACAGTCACCTGCGTCAGCAAAGGCAACATGATAGATTCATGGCCCGGAAATTCATAATGTAAATTTCGAATCGGTAAATATTCGATTGCAATCCAACTGCCGCCGTTATCAGAAACCGGAGACGATGAATCGAGCGGATTGTATGGGTCCGCACCACCTCCGTCGACATAATCGGCGCTCAGGATCGCCGTCAATAGCCATTCCACATTCCCGATATAAGGCGCATTGAGATTCATACAGCCCTGTAGGAATTCGCCTCTTTTCAAGGCCAGCGCATAAACGTATTTTATTCCATCATTGTTTGTGACGATGAATTTCGTGAAATCTATCGGCAGCGCATCGGAGCGAAAGCAGTTATCGCCAGAGATATATGCTGGAGAAAAACTCTGATATTCTATTTTCCAACCATTCCAACGATCGAATTTGAAATCGGGAGAAGAGGTGCCGTAATTGGAAAACCTGAATGAGCCTTCAGGAATCGAGAGAGAAAACCTGTCGCCCATATGAGTATTCACATAATCCGGCATGGTGCGGTATATTCTTCTTACTCCACCCAAGTCAAGATGCCATCCCAATCCGATCACCGACGCTTCTTGATCCACGCGGACGCCGGCGTGATATTGTGCCAGGAAGCTATAATCAAGTCGATTACGACCTGGAATATTCATCAGCTTGATTGATAAATTCAAATCACCGGTGTGGCCGATCATCTGGCGAACAAAACGATCTTTTTCAACCATATTACCTGGGTTGAGATATTGGTTGCGCATGACCTGCTCGCCATATCCTTGATCTTGCGCTTTCATACTACCGTTCGATATAAGAACGAACAGGATTGCTCCCAAGAGAGTCGCATGGAAACGGCTTTTTCGAATTATTTTTGGTCCCAAATCGGCTTTGCAGGCGGACAACATAGTTTTTTCCTCCCTAGCAAAAGATATTTCCAAAAAATATTCGATGCGTCAAGAAAGAGAAAGCCCATTCACGCTCTCTAAAAGCGCAATTGGGCCTTGACGTATCGACAGAATTCTTTTTCTTTCGGGCGGCGGCCGTCTGCGGTCGCGAAGTAACGACAACCGGGCATTGCCGTCTGTGATTCATCTCACCTCGTTGTGAATGGTGAAATAACTGCCGCTCGATTTTGAGCCGAAGATAAACAAGGGGGGTGAAAAATCAAGTAGAGTTTTTCATAATTCTCCAGTGTAGCTTCGCCTCAAACCGACAGGTAAAAGTTGAACACAAAAACGAACTGGTACCAGAATTTCTCTTTTGGGACAGTTCGATTTTGTGTCTCTGAAGACTTGCTCTGTTTGTAAAGAAGTTCGGCTGCCAAAATCTCGAGCATGCCCGTCATTTTATTCGCGCCGCGCCAGCCATTGCTCCTGCAGCCACGTGCGCGCATGCTCGCGCTGCTGCCAGCCGGTTCGAGACAGCAACCGCGCAATCTCCTCCGTTGATCTCAGATACAAGCGCTCACCCCAGATTTGCCGCAAGTAATTGGCAAGAACCAACGGGGATGAGGTGAATAAAAAGCATCGTTGGGGCTGCAACACCCGGCGCATCTCTTCAAAAAACCCTCGGGCGTCGGGCACATATTCCAGCACACCGAGGGCAGAAACAAAATCAAACGTTTGATTGGCGAAGGGGAGAGATTCCGCGTGTGCTTGCAGCTTCGGTGCATGAGGCAAACGACGCAACATCGCACGCGAGGCATCTACGCAGATCGTGGTTGTGCGGTCTTGAAAAAGCGCAAGGGTGTCGCCCGTGCCGCTGCCGACGTCCAGATGCAGGCCGATCGGCTGAGGCACTTGCCGGAGCAATTCGGCAAGCTGCTTTTGTTCAGCAGCAAGAAGACCAGCAAGGACGGGCAGCCGTCGCACGCGCGAATACAGTGGCGCTTTCCAGGCCCAGGAGGAGCGGTGCGAATTGGAAAATGCGAATTGCGAATTTTGACTTGTCAATGGTGGCTTGTGAACGGTGAATAGTGAACTGTCAATTGGCAATGGTGAATTGCCAAAATGAAGCTTGGAGTCGAGGGGGCCAAGACTCAAGGGGAGTGATAAAGAGCTTGATGATAAAAAGGCGCGAGCGCGCCGAACAAGGCGAGCTCGAAAGATTGCTGCCGGTGTAAGAGGCCGCGGCTCAAAAATCCAAACGCGCCGTCACGACTGCGCACGTCGGCACGGCCCGCATAGTGCTCGATGATCACGCTCAAATCCTGCTTTTTTTCGATCACCTCGCGCGCGAGGTGAACGGGAACGGGCATGCTCATCGAGCTACCGTAATGACCTTCGCCCTTGTGCTCGACGTAGGCCCAGCTCTGCAAATGTACGCGCTCGGTGTTGCCTTCTTCATTCAAGATGAACAGCCCCCCTTCCATCCCAATGCAGAAATCCACCGGGCCGCATTCTTCTTCAACCAGGCGCCGCGCCACCACCGCGCGATTGTGTGCGCCCCGTCGCATTTCATGAATCGAAAGCGGCACCACGGAGACGCCACTGGCCACTTCCCGCGCGATGTAATTGACGCTGCCAGACGGGCATTCCAAATACTGTGCGATTTGTGACATCACGCTACGCACCGCTTCGACTTTGGGCGGGCGGATCGAGCCGATCGCCACGCGCAAGGCATTTGATTTCATACTTGAACACGCTGCAGCAATTGATGCAATTCTTTCTCGGCCTGCGCCACCACTTGAGGCGCTTCGCATGCGGCTAACTCACCGCGTTCGTACACAATCCGGCCGTCCACCATGGTCAAACTCACGTCCCGCGCTTGCGCGGCATAAACGATTTGTGCATAAACGTTTTCATCATTTGCCGGTGCCGAATGCAGGCGGTCCAGTCGCAACAAAGTGACATCCGCTTTCTTGCCCGCTTCCAGACTGCCGATCTCTTCCTGCAAACCCAAACAGGCCGCACCGGTGATCGTGGCCATTTCCACAATCTCCTGCGCCCCGAGCGCGGTGGGGCCCAGCCGGACTTTTTGTATCATTCCTGTCAGACACATTTCTTTGAACATGTCCAGATTGTTGTTGCACGGGGCACCGTCGGCCCCCAATCCCACTTTTACACCGGCACGCCGTAACTCCGCCACCGGGGCCAGGCCGCTGGCGAGCTTCATATTCGAGCTCGGGCAATGGGCAACGGCAGTGCCATCTTGGGCCAGTATACTTCGCTCTGCCTCATTGACGTGCACGCCATGCGCGAAACAACAGTGGGGCCCGCATATGTCTAATGCCCGCAAGAAGGCGATAGTGCGGAGATTTTTCCGCTGCACCAGCAACGCTTCTTCTTGCGCGGTTTCGGAGGCATGCGTATGCACCATCACTTTTGCATCGCGGGCGCGCTCGGCCACTCCTTCCCACAATTTCTCAGAGCATGAGAGTGTAAAACGCGGGGCAAAAGCGTACCGCAGACGGTTGTGTGCCGCACCATGCCAGTCGCGCAACAGGCGTTCGCTATCGTGCAAAGAAGCAACCGTGGTCTCGCGCAAGCCTGCAGGCACCCCTTCGCCGGCGTCCATCATGCATTTGCCACCCACCAAACGCAGCCCGAGGCGTTCTGCTTCTTCAAAAACCGCGTCGTAGTGATACACGCTTCCCATGTCCAGAATCGTCGTGCTGCCGCCAGCCAGCAACTCGGCGATTCCCAGCCGTGCCGAAATGCGCATGGAGTTTTCGGTATGCGCCGCTTCAAACGGCCAGATTTTTTGTTGCAGCCAATCCAGCAACTGCAAATCTTCAGCGTGATTGCGAAAGAGCGTTTGGCAAAGGTGGATATGCGTTTGCACGAAGCCTGGCAGCAGCGCGCAATGCTCGGCGTCGATAACGCGCGCCGGCCGGTCGTGTGCCGTCAGCAAAGCCGATTTGATCGTCTCATGTGCCTCGCCGGTGCGTGACGGTTGCAGCGCAACGATACGATCCTGCTCGACGAGCAGATCGCCGCGATAGATCTGCCGCGCCGGGTTCATGGTGACGAGCAGTGCGTTTTTGAATAGAATACCTGGCATGAATGCAATCAACGCAGTAATAGCAGAGATGAAAGTGGAAGAGTGACAATTCGTGGATCGTCTAATGCCGTCTCATCGTTCAAAGTGACCAGGAGACCGAAAGGGGCGTTATAAGCGGATTTTTCAACGAAACTCCGGAGCCCTTTCGTATCCTCCCAGGTGCAGCGCTCGCGGTACTTGATTTCCAGGGGAATGCGCTGCTCGCCGATCGTCAACACGAAATCGACCTCCGGCTCGGCAGTACGCTCCGGGAAATGTGCGACTTCCAAGTTGGTAATTGATTTCAAGAAATAACCGGCCACACTTTCCGCAATGTGCCCAGCAAGATCGTGCAAATGCGGATACTGCCAGGCCCTCCGGGTGAATGGGCACGACCTCCTGCAGCCAGCTCGCGCGCAGAGCGTGATCACACAAACAAAGCTTTGGGGCGCCGCGTCTGCGCTTCAAGCGCAACTCAAGAGGCTCGATGAGTCGAATGAGCAGGGTGCCATCTAGAAACTTCAGATAGTTTAGCACTCTTTGCCATCCAATGTTGGCAGACATGGCGCGTTTCATTTCATCCAAATAAAGCGCTGGTTTCGGCGACTGGCCGGCGTACCGGCAGGCGAGGCGAAAAACTTCTTCGAGCAGATGCTCATCGCGCTTTGCGCCCCGTGGCCCTTGCCTCAAATCGTGCCGAATCGCCCGACGAATTATAGTTTCATTGAGTTGATCCGCCAATTCTTCCCAAGGACGATCGGGACGGACATGCGCAATCGGATAGGCGCCTCTTTCCGAGAATGCCTTAAAGGCACGATTCCTGACTGCTTGATGTTGCTCCCCGAATTTCCGCAAACCCAGCCAGAACTCTTTATGCTTGAGCGGCGCAAGGCCATTTGCGGTCAAATGGGAGGGTAAATCACCCTCTCCGCTCAAAACCATAATCTCACGCAGGAACAGCGGCCCCATCTCCAGGGTGCTGATACGTCCTGCCAAGCTATCGCGTCCCTGCTCAATGCGCAAGGCCGAACTGCCTGTGACCAACACTCGCACGGCACTCGTATCCACTAAGAATTTCAATTGCGGCGCCCACGCGCTCAGATTTCGAACCTCGTCAAGGAAAAGATAAACGATTTTTCCTTCGCGCGCCGTTTGATTGAAAGTTTGTTTCAAAATTTGCTGCTCAAACCAATCCACCAAACGCAAAATAGGTTCTTCAGCATTGATGAGCTGAGGTAGTTCGTCAAATTGAATGTAAAAGATATGATGTGATGGCGTTCCCTGATCGAGCAGGGTTTGAATAAGCTGAAGCGCCAAAGTACTTTTGCCAACCTGTCGCGGCCCACTCAACACGGTAATTTTAGCCAAACCGGCTTGCAAGCGCTGCCAAGCGACCGGAAAGGCCCAGCGCTTCGTCGCCGGCAGAGGTGCCTGCGGCAGGCCTTGCCACCATGGATTCAAGCGATGAAGATTCGCCTCGAGCCCTTCCGTAAGCAGCGTGAATAAACTAGGTGTTTTCATTCTTTACAATTTTTCTATGCGCCATGAGCAAATACCGCATCGGATTGAATAGCGGTTCAAAAACTCGGTAGTCTTTCAGTATTTGCGCCATTGTCGAGCTCATCATATCGTCGAAGCCAACGGTATCGAATTTATTCCAGCACCGCAGCCACCTCCGGCGCTTCCATGCAGCTCTCGATTTTGACCTCCGGTGCGAGCTCTCGAATCCAGCCGGCAATGGCGCGGTACATTTCGCGGCGCACGGGCTTGGACGAGCGATACTTGCCGTCTTCACATAAAACCATCTCGCCGGCGAGCAGCCAACTGTGGCGCACGCGCTGCTGGATCACCCGTTTCAAGCCGGGCGTGGCGCGAAACATACCCAGAGACACGTCCGAAATGAGGCGTCCATCCAGTGCAGTGAAAATATCAGCGATCATTTTGCGATAACCTTCGCGCCAATCCGGATACCACACAATCGGATCGAAACGAATGCCAACCCAATAACCGTGCTCTTGTACTCTTCGTGCCGCAGCAATACGATGCCGTAATGAAGCAGTTTGATGCTCGATGCGCCGCGCGATTTCTTCGGTATTGAAAGTCCACGAGACGATCGTGCGGCCGTGATGTGACAATCCCAGCAAGTTGTCGACGTAATCACTTTTCGTCCGCAATTCCAGCCGGGCACGGCTTTGGGTCGCGAACAATTCGACCAGGGGCCGTGACAAATTGGTGAGATGATCGTAGGCCAGGGCATCGGAGAACTCGCCGGCATGAAAGATCAATTCACCCTCATGTTGATGGCCGGTAATGACCTCGGTGAGGCGCGCCAGCAAATCCGGCATATTCACAAAAATCGTGGGACGTTGATGATCGAGGTAATCATACAAAAAGCAGTATTCACAATCGAACGGGCAGCCCAGGGAATGGATAATATAGTATTCATGCGGATTGGGGCGAAAAAGGTCGCGCTCGACCTGCTTGATCAACTCGCCTTTCTTGATCGCCAAAATGAGCGTGCGCTTTTCCGCCGCGATGCGACGGTTGAGGCCCCATTCGTATGCAGCGCTATTTTGATAGGAATCGATTTCGCGTACCGGCACCTCCGGCAAGCTCGCCAGGAGCGCTTGCGCCAACGGATAATGCCGAGCCTCCTCTTCTACGAGGATGATTTCGGGGTGGAATCGGCCGGCGTTTTTCTTTGCGATATTGGTCATGAAGCACGTTTTCCGTTGCCGTGACTCTCGGTGCATTCAGCGTTGCGTTGCGCGAAAAGTGTTTGAAGCGTCAATCATGTAATAGAATTCTGAAAGCTTTCCGTTGCACAATTCTCAAAAACTGTTTTCCTCGTCGTGGAGCTCACCTTGCAACAGCGCAAACAACTTTTTCCACAAGCCGCGCTTATCGGCTTCTTTCAATGTTGCCACAATATCTTGAATTTCCTTCGGTTGTTGCGCGCGGAAAGAAACGGTGATTTCCTGCCCTTCAAAATCGCGCGGCGGCTTGACGGCGATGGGCTGGTCTGCCGCCAGCGTCTGCGCCAGCTTGTCAAATTTCTGCTCCAGCGCACTCAATTGCGGATAACGTTGTTGGTGTAGCCAGGTGCGCAACATTGTCGTGCGCTGGCGCGGCGTATATGGTTCGCGCGCAAAAATGTCCTTGACCTCCGGGCGGTCGAAAATGTCGCGCACGCGACGATTCTCGCGCGCGGCCAGGCTGGAGGCGTTTTCCAGAATCTCGCGCGCTTCCTGCAAAGTGACGCGGTGCTCGGTGAACAATCGGTCGACGGCCACGCGCCGGTCTTCGGGGCGCAGCGGGCGCAATAAATCCGTGTGCTGCGGCGTCAGCCGGCCGCCGGCCACGTCGCTTTGCAGATGATCGGGAACTTGCTTGAGGAAAAGATAACTTTCCACCGCTGCGTTCGTCGGTGGAATATCCAATAATGGACAGATCTCCTTTTGCAGGCGTTCGAGATCGCCTTCCCATACTCCGGCGAACCGTTGCAGCACGCGTGATTTTTCCATGGCATTCAGCGCGCGTCCGCCGCGCTTTTCTTGCAGGCTCAGCCAGAGCAGGTTTTCCGGCGTTTCTTCGCGTACCACGATCGCCGGGATATCCTGCCACGCCAATTGTTGGCACGCCAACAGACGCCGCACACCGATGACGATGGCGTAATTTTCCCTCTCCGCGGCGACAACCACGGGTTGCTGCAATCCTACAGATTGAATGGACTCCAACACCGGCCCGGGCTCGAGCGGGAACGTGAAGACGTAACGATCCCAGGCAGCCGAGGCACGATCAATCTGGGCAAGGGGAATATTTTCAAGCTTCATGGGAAAAATGATACGAAAATTCCATCAAGAAATCAAAATGAACATTTTTTCGCAATTATTGCTTGACTTGCCTCACACTTCAAGCTTATATTTTCACGCTCACAGGACTAACGCATCGCATCCCACAGTTGTGAGGCAGAACTTCATGAAAATTGCGCTCGACCCGAGTCACGGCGGCATTTTTTCCGGCGCTATCGGGACTGTTCCTTTCGAATTGCATGAAAAAGACGTCACCTGGGGCATCTGCTCCAAGCTCGCAGTTCTTCTCAAGAAAGCCGGTCACCAGGTGGTGCTCACCCGCAACGGCGACGTCCAGCTAGACAAAAACATGCGGAAAGACATTCAAAAACGCGCCGAGCTGATCAATCGCGCCAATGCCAATGTGCTCATCAGCGTGCACTGCAATGCGTTCTCTGACCCGCATCCGGAAGGTTTTGAGTATTGGTATCGCCCGGATTCCCAACCCGCCGAAGCCCTGGCGCGCGCCCTGCAGCAAAGCCTGGCAAAAGCCTTTTCCGATCATCTCAATCGCGGCCTCAAGCCCAAGGATTTGGCGCTGTTCCGTGACACGCACGCACCCGCCTGCCACCTCGAAACCGAGTTCATTACCAATCCTACGCAATTGGAGTTTCTCGCTTCCGAGTTCAATCAGGAAAAAATCGCCTACGCTATCGCGCAAGCACTGCAGCAACTTTCGTAGCCATTTGATGGGAAGAGCCACAAAGTTACAGAAAAGCAAGAACGCCTATCGAAGCAGTTTTAAATCAAAAAAATTGCCCAACGGACTCAGAATAAGAGTCCGTTGGCCGCTTTTCCATCCGTTGGGCAAGAGATTTTCGTAATCTTATCCTGACTTTGTTTTGTTAGGCACGTAGCTGGTCTTTGACAAATTCCTGGTGCACTGCGCTTGACAGTTCACCCACGCGTTTCCGCAGCTCGCCACGCCGGCGGTATTATAAAGGAGGCAGGCATCTGCCCCGCTGTCAATTTCAATTTTGAATTTCGATCAACCCTGTAACGCTCAGAGACAATGAACGATCTTTTCATTCGTGTGCAAGACAAGCAATACGGCCCGTTTTCCAGCCAGGAGCTGCGCGCCATCGTGAACAAAGGCGGGTTCAGCCCGGCGGATTCGGTTTGGCATGAGGACGAAGGCGAGTGGGTACAGGCTTCCGAGCTGCGGGAATTGCGCCATATTTTCGAAAACAACGGCAAAATCATCACAGAACGCTCAAAACGCATCATCGCGGTCGGCGGCGGCAAGGGCGGGGTCGGCAAGACCGTGATGACGGCTTCCATCGGGGTCGCGCTGGCCAGCATGGAAAAAGAAGTGGTGATGGTGGATGCGGATTTGGGCGGCGCAAACTTGCACACCGTGATGGGCATGCTCGAACCCGAGCGCACGTTTTTCGATTTTTACACGTTGAACGTCGACGACATCAGTGAGATCATTTTACCCACACACGTCAAGGGCTTGCATCTCATTAGCGGCGCCTGCGGCACTCTCGGCCTGGCCAATCCAAAATACCAGCAAAAGCTTCGCTTCATTCGCCAATTGCGCACCGTCAAAGCGGATTTTATTTTGCTTGACCTCGGCGCCGGCTCGTCGTATAATGTGATAGATTTCTTCTTGACCGCGGACGAAGGCATCGTGGTCACCAATCCCGAACCCATGGCGATCCAGGAATGTTTCAATTTTATCAAGATTTGCCTGCTGCGACGTTTGCGCCTGGCGTTCAAGAGTGATCCCGCGGTAATGGCAGTTTTGGATTCCGAGGAAGTGAATCGCCCGGGCCGCATCACGGTCAGCATGGCTCAGATTATGGAGAAAGTGCGCGCTGCCGATGCCGAAGCGGCGAATATGATGGCTGCCGTGCTCGAGACACATCGCCCGAAGCTGATTCTGAACATGGTGATGGCAAAGGACGACATCAAAGAGGGCATTGCGATCCAGGCCGCGGCTTCAGAGTTGCTGTCGATCGACATCGAGTATCTCGGCTACATCACGTACGACCAAACCGTGCGCAACGCCGTGCGCGAGCTCAAGCCTTTCATTTTGGAGGATCCCTCTGCCCCGGCCTCTCAAGATCTGGCCAAAATGGTCAATGTCAAGCTGCTGGGACAAAATTCGACGGTCAAGAATTTCTTTGAGCAGCGCCGTTTGCGCAAGCAGCTCATGGAACAGCGCTCGGAATACCCCGAAATCGATCTACAACAACAAGCGCCGATTTGCTCGATCAAATGTTTTTATTGGGGAGATTGCGAATATCAAAACGGCGGTCATCTGTGCTCGGTAAGACATTTGGATCCGATATTTAAGTCGTGATAACGATGTGTTGATTACACTTTACACGTGTAACGTCTACCTCTGCTTTTCAGGCAGACTGAAAACAGAAGCCCTTCGGGCAGCACACGCGGATCAAAAACGCACACGGAAAAAGCTTTCAATCCGCGTGAGTTTTTGATCCGTGTGTAATCTTTCAGAATTTTATTCTATATTTGTTTCCTTAAGCGCCTATCCGAAAACCTCATGAGCAGGTCGAATTCTCATTTGGAGTCTTTGGAAATGCACAAAAGAATCTTACTGCACGGGTTGTGGCTGTGCTCGGGAATTGCTTTTTTGTGGTCGTGCCAAAAGACGCAAGAGCAGCCTTCGGCAGCGGCCGTGGGCCAGCAGATGCGCACCGTGACCATCTCTCGCGGTGATTTATCGGCGCAGGTTTCAGCCACCGGCAAGATCGAACCCATTTCGAAGGTGGAAGTCAAAAGCAAAGCCTCGGGACAAATTATCGCCATGCCGGTAGAGGAGGGCGATCGCGTGGAGCGTGGCTCATTGATCGCGCGCATCGATGAAACCGAAACCCGCAATGCCTACGAGCAATCGCTGGCCGATCTCGAAGTCGCCAAAGCCACGGTCTCGCAAACGGCGAGCAACATCAAGCGCCAGGAAGAAATGTTCAATCGTGGCTTGATCTCGCAAGCGGAAATCGATCAGGTCCGGCTTGATGAAGTCCGCGCCAGAGCGCAACTGGTGAAAGCCCAAACGGAGTTATCGACAATGGAAACGCGCCTGAAAGACTGCACGGTGCGTTCGCCCATTCCCGGTATTGTCCTGCAAAAAACCGTCGAAGACGGGCAAATCATCTCTTCAGGAATCAATTCAGTGAGCGGCGGTACACTCATTGCAACCGTGGCCCAAATGGACAGTGTTTATGTCTATGCCGAGGTCGATGAAGTGGACGTCGGTCAGGTTCAAATAGGGCAAATGGCCAGGGTTGTTCCCGATGCATTTCCTGACAATGCGTTCTATGGAACGGTATTGCGCATCGCCCCGCTGGCGCAAGTGGACCAGAATGTGACGACCTTCAACGTGACGGTGATCGTGCCGAATCCGGATCGCAAATTGAAAGCGGGCATGAATACCACCGTGGATATCACCATTGGCGACCGTCGTGACGTGTTGCTGGTACCGAAGGAAGCCTTGAAAGACAGTCGTGAAATTCGCGCACAAATGATGGCGTTGAATGCGGCGGATTCGAGTGCGGGCAAACTGCCTCGAAGTACGAATTCAGACTCCTTGCGCGCGCAACGGCGCGCTGGCATGAGCGCCGGCGCCGGCACACCGGGTAGACCTTTCGCTGCAGGCAGCAACGGCGCGGGCGCCGATGGGCTCACCTCTCGCCGCTTTGTGTTGGTGAAAACCGACCAGGGTTACCAGCCACGGCCGGTAGAGACCGGATTGAGTAATTTCGATTATGCTGAAGTGCTGCACGGGTTGCAGGAAGGTGAAACAGTTACAATTTTTTCCAGCAGCCGAGCGGCTGCAGATCGCGACGCCTTCATGAGCCGTATGCGCAACATGAGTGGGTTTAGCGGATTTGGCGGGCAGCAACAGCAGCAGCGCCCAAGCAGCGGGAGATAATGCACATTGGAGTGATGGATGGCTGGAGTTGTGGATTGTTGGATTGATGTACTTCACTAATCCATTAATCCAACAATCCAGTAATCCATCCAACTGACCTTTCCACCTCGAAACCAAGAACTGATTTATGGAAATTCGTGAAAGCCTCGACGTTGCCCTCGGCGCGGTGGTCGCCAACAAGATGCGCTCGGCGTTGACCATGCTGGGCATTATCATCGGCGTTGGCGCCGTGATTACGATGGTTGCTTTGGGAGAGGGCGCGCAGCGCGCGGTGCAAGAGCGGATTCAGTCTTTGGGCTCGAATTTGTTATTCGTCGGACCCGGATCCTCCCGCTCCGGCCCGGTGAGCATGGCCGCCGGCAGCCGTATCAACATGAAGCGCAAAGATATCGACGCCCTCTTGGCGCAATGCGAAGACATTGTTGATGCCGTGCCGGAATTCAGCCGCAGTGCGCAAGTCAAGTACGGCAATCGCAATACCAATACCCGTATCACCGGTGTTACGCCGAATTACGGTGAAGTGCGCAACGTCGCTGCGGTTTCCGGACGTTATTTCACCGCGCAAGAAGAAGCAACGCGGTCGCGGGTGTGTCTGATTGGCTCAACGGTGCGGGACAACTTGTTTGAACGTGGCGAAGATCCGGTCGGGAAAACCATTCGCATCAGCCGGATGAATTTTCAGGTTATCGGCGTGCTCGAGACCAAGGGACAGTCCGGCGGCTGGATGAATCCCGACGACCAGGTGCTGATTCCCTTGGCCACGGCCCAAATGCGCCTGTTCGGTGTGGATTACATCTCCAATGCCGCCTTGAAAGTGGCGGATGCGTCATTGATGGACAAAGCATTTTATGACGTCGAGCGCGTGCTGCGCCGCCAACATCGTTTGCGCGACACTCAGGACAATGATTTCAACATTCGCAATCAAGCCGATATTCTGGCGACGTTCACCTCGACGTCGCAAACCTTCACTTCTTTACTGGCCGGCATTGCCGGTGTCTCGCTGATCGTAGGCGGCATCGGCATCATGAACATCATGCTCGTGTCCGTCACCGAACGCACGCGCGAGATCGGCATTCGCAAAGCCGTGGGCGCGCGTCGCCGCGACATTCTATTTCAGTTTTTGATGGAAGCACTGGCGCTTTCCTTGATCGGCGGATTGATCGGTGTGCTGCTCGGCGTTTCCGCCTCACATTTGCTGGCGCGCCTGGCGAATTGGAATACGTTGATTTCATGGGAATCGATCGGCGTGAGTTTTCTTTTTTCTGCCATGGTCGGAGTCATTTTTGGCCTTTATCCTGCACGCCGGGCGGCCGGGCAGGATACGATTGTCGCGCTGAGGTATGAATGAATTCTATGATAACGATCGAGACAATGATATCATCTCGGTCCATGCTTGCGAAATCACCGCGAGGCGCCGGATGACAGATGAACGATTTGTAACTATTCACGTACCTTTTAAAGGCAAAGCTATTTCGGGCAAAACGATTAAACACAGGAGAAGTTTTTAATCGTTTTGCCCGAAATAGTTTTGCCAATTGGGGAAAACACCTGAATAGTTACAACGATTTTTTAGCATACTTCGGCCGTTGCAGTGGGCTTCGGCGGGACAGAAATTTTGAAACGATTGTTGCTTAATAGTGTTAAGCAGGTACACACACCCTTCCATGCTTGAGACGATCCCACCCGGCGCATTTAAAAACTTCCGTTTTATTTGCAAAGATTTCGTTTATGATTGTTTTTTGCCCAAGACACTTTCATCCCAAAAATCAGGAATTCTCATGCCATCACAACGATACTTCGAATGTTGCGAACGGGTGCTTGGCTTTTTCCTGATCTGTTTGGCTTTGATCGCAAAGAATGATCCTGCAAACGCCCAATCCAAACACACAGTGAATGTTCTGGCTGATCTCAGCGGCCTGGCCTGGATAGAGGGTGATACCTTCCTCGCGGTGCACGATGCCAAGAACCCCGAGGAGAACCCGCGACCACGCGTGAGCACGGTCTCGTTGCCAAATTCACTCGCAGGAATAGCGTGGAATCCGTTCGATCTCGAATGGCCGCCGCCTCTCGGGTTGAGCAGTGATCTGGAAAGCATTTCCCGCATACCGGGCAAGCAATCGTTCTTGCTCGTCGAGAGCGGTGAGGGCATGCTCGACAATCAGCAATTCCGCCGCATTTTTCTGGTAGAATGCCGCGAGCAACAGTGGGACCTGGTCTCTTTTGCGACTCTGCCCGAATCGGCAGTGAATGTCGAGGGAACAGCGGTAGCGCGATTAGGAGAGCGCCTAGCTTTTATCTTCGCCGAGCGCGCTGACGGCCAACCGAGCACGAATCTCATGTGGGCAGAGCTACAACTGCAACCACTGGAGCTCGGCTTGTTCCAACACGCTACCTTTCGACCACCCGACTTCACAGGCCCGAATTGGCGGCCGGTCAGCGCCATAGAGATTGATCGGAACGGCCGCGTGTACCTCGCCTCTGCATTTGATCCCGGCGATGACAACGGGCCCTTTCGTAGTGTGATCTGGCGCGCCGGTCAAATCAAGCTCGACGCTCACGGCAAATTTGCCCTCGTTCTCGAAGCGCAGCCGCACCGCCTTGCAGTCCTCGATGGCCTCAAAGTCGAGAGCCTTGCCGTGCGCGAACAAGCAGAAGGCAAACCCGAGCTTTTTGCCGGCACAGACGATGAGAACTATGGCGGCGCGCTCCGGTTGATTCCTCTGCAGCCCTGAGTGTTGCACGGCGCCCGCGCATACTGGTTATTGGGACCTGAGATGTGGCTTCTGAAATCGTCCTCTTCGCGGCCGACGGAACAATATAAAATGTTGGAGCAAATATAACAGCCGAATGGCAATCGTGAACCCAAAACACAGGATTTTGGCATCGTTTTGCTGTTGGTTCCTTTTTCATATCGCGCAGCCGGCACATGCACAAGTCGAAGGGAAAATTATCTTTCCCAAGCTCCATTCTTACCACGCCGGCGACAACACGACTTGGGCACAACCGGAGTTCAATGATAGCGATTGGGAGAAAATAAAATTCGGTGACTTCCCCCACAGTCGCTGGCAAGGTATTGGCTGGTTCCGCTATGTGTTGGAGGTGGATTCCGCCCTCTGGAATTCACCACTTGGTTTAACCATGGAATACACTGGTGCAGTTGAGTTTTATTTGGAAGGCAATCTACTTTATCAATTCGGCAGGGTCGGAACTTCCAAAGAGGATGAAAAGCCTTATCTCACTTCGATGCCCGAGCTTCGCGCTCTCGCCTTTCCTGCGCCTTCACAGGTTGAAAATGACAAATCGCGACATCTCATTGCGATTCGGTATTCCAGCTTCTTTCTGGAATTGCCTCTTGCTGCGGGCGTTAAGCCTGGCTTCGACTTCAAAATTGGTGATTTGCAGCAAATGAGCAACCAGCACGACATTGTCAGAACTAAAGTGACCACTCATCAGATGTTGCTGATGGGCATCTTGCTGGCTTTTGCGCTGCTACACCTTTTGTTTTTCTTGTTTTATCCCCAGCTACGTCAGAATCTTTATTTTGCTGCACTCACCGCTTTTCTTGCGCTGACGATTTATTTTTGGTTCAGACCAGCGCTCGTCACAGGTGCCCCCATGCAGTTTGTGATGGCCCTCGGCTGGCGCAATACAGCTTTGACATTCTCAATGTTATTTTTTATCCGATTGACGTATGCGCTTATCTTCCATGAAAGGCCTAAGCTCTTTGCACTTTTTTGCGTCGTCGGCCTTGGACTTACACTCTGGTGTTGGTTTAGGCCGCTGGGTGCTTTGATTTATCTCATCAGCTTCTATATCGCTGCTTTAGTGGAAATCGTGCGCACGCTAACCATGGCGTGGATGAAAAAACGTGTCATTCAACTTGAAGGAAGTTGGATGATATTAGCCGGAATGATACCGTTCGCGCTTACGGGTGCCTATTGGTTTCTGATCGCCCTGGAGGTCGCACCGGAACCGTGGGATTTTTTCGAGTTTCCAACGCCCTTTTACGCCATACTGATTCTGATGATTTCCATGTCCGTTTTTCTCGCGCGCAATTTCGCCCAGACCAACAAAAATCTGGAAGCCCAGCTTGTGAAAGTGTCGGCCATTGAAAAGGAAGTTCGCCGCACTCGCGACGTGTTCCGCTTATTCGTTCCCGATGCCGTTCTCGACCGCATCGCCAAACAAGGTCTCGAAAGCATCAAATTGGGCGGCGCTGAAGAAGGCATTGCCACCATCTTGTTTACCGATATTCGTTCTTTTACCTCGATCGCCGAAAAACTTTCACCCAATGAAACACTGGCCTTCCTGAATGAATTCATGCAACGCATGGAACCGGTGATTCATCGGAATGGCGGCTTCATCAATCAGTTTGTCGGCGACGAAATCATGGCAATATTCTACCTAACCGGACACGAGAATGCTGCGATTGAGACCGCGATTGCCGTGCGCCAGGCGCTCGACGAACACAATCGTGAACGCACAGAACTCGGTGAACCGGCTATCGACATCGGCGTCGGCGTCAATACCGGCAAGGTCATTTGGGGGACGATTGGCTCAGAGGTCCGCATGGAATCCGCCATCATTGGCGATACCGTCAATCTCGCCTCGCGCTTGCAGAACCTAACCAAACATTATGGCGTCGGCGTGCTGGTCTCTGAATCGGCATTCCGCGAAATTTCAAACCCGGAGAGATACTGCCACCGCGAAGTTGACGTCGTGCAAGTGCGGGGAAAAACCAAGCCGGTCGTCATCTACGAGTTCTTCGATTCGGATCCGGAGCCTGTCAAGGCGCTCAAGATCGCATGCCTGTCGCCATACTACCGGGGCTTGCATTATTTCCACGCTGAGGATTGGCCACAGGCCATGTCACTCTTCAACGAATGTCTGGCGATTTTTCCTGAGGATCCGATTTCACATATCCACTTTGAAAGATGCCGGGAACGCATCGCCAAGCGCCGTTCATCAATTTGAGCGGCTTGATGACTGTTCACCTCAAAAATGAAATGTCCGCGGATTTAGAGGATAAAACGGATAGTGATTCAGACAAAAGGAGATCTTGCGCTGTACGGCAAGTGCGCTGTCTTAGTGTTTCATGGAAGACAGCGCAACCGCTACCGAAATCTGATGCGTCAGCACGACCGCCTCCTGCAATGTCAGACTGCCACTCGGGGCAATAACGTAGTCACTCGAGGCCGATTCGCCACTAATCCAGCGAAAGCCTGAAGCAACACCGGGCTGTCCGGTTCCGGTAGTCAAACTCCCGGTATAGCGTATTTGACATGAAGAAAGATTCAAGTTGAAACCAATGCTGGGCGTCCATTCTCCCCAAGACTCTTTTTGTGTGCGGCGCGTGCCCAAAACAAAATTATCCTGCTTGAGATGATATCTTATGAAACGCGCTTGTATGCCCAGTTGGAAACCGAATACTTTATCTTGTTCTTGCACGCCCAGTCGCACCAGCCAATTGTTGAAGGTAAAGTAATTTTCCACCGTCTTTCCGCCCGCTGGAATGAGCAACTCTTGACTGGTGCGCACCGCCCCTTCAGCGTCGGCCCAAGTGTGGCTCCAAATAGGCTCATAGATCAAATCTATACCCACAATATTCCTCTCGGTCTTGTGAGAAATGCCGCTACCGAAGTTGAAGGCCCAGGTATCGCCCGGGTCTCGGGGAATGTTCATGAGCTCATAGTTTGGGATCTTGGGATGGGATTTCTTGTTGACGGTGAAAATCAATCCGCCACGCGTGCCGTTGCTGCCCAAAGGCATCATACTCCCGGCGTGCAAACCCCAGGTGTGTGTCTGATCGAGATTCTCGACCATATTCGCAAAGTTTCCTCCCCCAAACCAGTTGTTATAGTAAACCTCGTGTGTCATATGAACGCGATGGTGCAACAACAAAAGCTCAAAGGAAGGCCCATCCTGACCTTCACACAGCAAACCAAAGCGATAATCGGCGATATGACCCTGCTGATCGATGCGGGAGCTGTTGGCATACAAGAAATCAACCCCCTGCATCGCTTCCAATCCTGCCCATGAGGCGCTTGCTGCGATAGCAATTCCACTACCCGGCAGTTTTGTTCCGATCAATCCGGTGGCGTACAAATTATTCGAGTTTTGATCAGCCAACAGTGTGTGGTTGTTCCCTGCAACATCGATCAGTCTCCACTCACTAAACCCAGCCTGCTCCGGCTTTCCGAACTGCTGCACGGCCAGGTTTGCACCGCCAAACCAACTCCCGCCGCTTAACAAAACGCCTAATGGCAGAGTTCGAGCACCGCCGTTGTCTTGGGCAACATTGCTGACGACTGGTGCGCTGAACGTGTATGCCCCCGCGACTCGCGCTCCCTTTGCTGGATTGACAAATGGATCCAAAGATGGGTCCTCAAGCGCAATGGATATGCCTCCCATGCCAAAATTTTGCGACGGAACCAGCAAGAATTGTTCAGCGGTCGCCACGGGTACTGATTTTATCGAGATGAGTTGTGCTTGAGAAAACAAGGGAAGGAGAAGCAACTGCAGAGTGAAGAGGCAGGCAAATTTCTGCTCACTGGTCAGGTTTTTCATGTCTCACCCTCTGTTTAAAGCGAACGCCGTTCAGAATGGAGACCAATTTATAGTCCTTATAAATACAAAACTTGTACC
>JBOHQX010000272.1:0-20042 GCA_050732395.1 bacterium | reverse complement strand
TAACTTGACAATGTTAAGTTAGAACAAGAGCCCCTATTCCTTGTCATTCCGTAGGAATCTTCCCTAGAAACCTGCACCAAGAACTAGGGAAGATGCTTACAGCATGACAGATTGAAGTGGGGCGAGTTTAACTTAACATTGTCAAGTTAATAATATCAAATAAAATGCCATAGCCATCACCACACAATCTTCTAGCTGTTAAATAAGTAAAAACATTTATTTATAATAAAAAAGGCCATTCTGATCTGAAAGCGAATGCAATATATATTCGCGAAATATAACGAAATCGCTAAATACCGCTAGACTTTTAGGTGGCAACAGCGTTCAAGTAAGATTCTATAAACTAGTGAGTCAATAACAGCGCAGGCAGGAGACGTTTCGCGAAATATCGCGAGGAATTATCACAAGCAAATCGCGGAAGAAAAGTCTGGTAGCTTAATGTCTCTTGATACTCAGTTTTTGCATCCGCGAGCGCAGTGTGCTGGCATTTAATCCTAGTCGCTCGGAGGCGCTGTTTTTGCCCGAGACTTTCCAGTGCATTTCCTGGAGCACGCGTATGATATGATTGCGTTCAACCTCCTCGAGCTTGCTGGAAGCGGAAAGGAGGGAGGAGGGTTGGTGGGAATTCTTGAGGCTATCAGGTATTTCTAGAATACCGCCCGAGGTGAGAACGATGGCGCGCGCGATGACGTTTTCCAATTCTCGAATATTTCCCGGCCAGGTATAGGATTGCAGCGCAGCCAGCGCATCCTGTGGAATAGTGTCAATTTGCTTTCCCAGTTTCGCACCGTATTTGCGAACAAAATGCGCACATAATAAAGGAATGTCTTCAGGCCTGCGGCGCAGCGGTGGAATTTCGAGCGGAAAAACGTTCAAGCGATAAAAAAGGTCTTCACGAAACTTGCCTTGACGCATGGTAGCCGCCAAATCCGCGTTCGTGGCCGCGATCACCCGCACGTTCACTTGCAACGTGTGCTGGCCGCCCACGCGTTCGAACTCGCCTTCCTGCAGCACGCGCAACAATTTCGCTTGCAAGTCCCAGGGCATGTCGGCGATTTCATCCAAAAAAATCGTGCCGCCGTCGGCCAGCTCGAAGCGGCCGGCCTTACGACTGAGCGCGCCGGTGAAAGCACCTTTTTCATGTCCGAAGAGCTCGCTTTCGATCAGCGCCGCCGGCAGTGCCGCGCAGTTGACTTTGACCAACGGCCGCACCTGGCGCGGGCTGAGATTGTGCACGGCGCGCGCGATCAGCTCCTTGCCCGTGCCGGTCTCGCCGAGAATGAGCACGGTGGCGTCCGTCGTTGCGACTTGCTCGAGCTTGCGCAACTCCTTTCTCATCAGCTCGCTTTGGGTGATGATCTCTTCGAAATTGTGCTCGAGCTTGATTTCTTCCTGGAAATAGACGTTCTCTGCCTGCAGGCGATTTTTAAGCTGCTCGAGCTGGACGAGCGCTTCCTGTAATTCGGCCGTGCGTTCGGCCACGCGTTGTTCCAATTTCTCATTGGCCGCTTGCAACGCTGCTTCCGCCCGCTTGCGCTCGGTCACGTCACGGGCGATATCGAGATACAGCCACCTTCCACCCGCCCGGAATTTTCCCACGCGAATTTCCACGGGCAGGCGCGAGCCGTCCTTCCGTAGATGAAAACTCTCGAAGGTGTGCGCGTTTCCGGGCGCCAATTGTTGCATGACTTTGCCGACGGTTTCCGGCGTCCAGCGCTGGGGGTTCAATTGCCAAATGAACATCTGCAACAATTCGGCTCGTGCGTAACCCAGACTTTCGCACGCGAGCTGATTGGCGTCGATGATTCGGCCCAACTCATCGGAAACGAAGATGGCGTCACCGGCCTGCTCCACGAGCTGGCGATAGCGTTCTTCACTTTCACGCAGGGCTTCTTCTGTTTGCAAAAAATGGGACATATTGGGTTGCCTAAGCTCACGGTAAAGTAATGATTTTATTTTCTCAATCAAAATCGTTGATAGTTTCAGAAGACTGTTGTATCTTGCTGGCACTCGCATGAAATGCCTATGACAAGGGTTTGATTCTCAGCCTTTTATGAAGATATACCTCGAAACCTATGGTTGCCAGATGAACGACTACGATTCCGAGCTTATTCGCTCGATTTTGCGCAGCCATAAACATGATTTTACTTCCTCGGCGGACGCTGCCGACGTTGTGTTACTCAATACGTGTGCCATTCGCGAGCACGCGCATGAGAAGATTTTCCATCAGCTCGACCACCTCAAGGGTCGTAAAAAACGACAACAGGAATTGATCGTCGGCGTGTTGGGCTGCATGGCGCAAAACTTAAGGCAGGAATTGACCGACCGCGCACCGTACGTCGATCTCGTCGCCGGACCGGACAGCTATAAGCGCCTGCCGTTTTTGCTTGAACACGTGCACGGCCGGCGCGCACAGGCATACGATTTTTCTCTTTCGGAATATGAAACGTATTCCGACATTGCGCCGCAGCGAACGCCGGGCGTGAATGCTTGGATAGCCATTTCGCGCGGGTGCGACAATTTCTGCACGTTTTGCGTCGTGCCCTACACCCGCGGCCGCGAGCGCAGCCGGGAATTGCAAAACGTCGTGGTCGAGGCCGAGCGGATTGCTGCGGAAGGTTTCAAGCAGGTCACGTTGCTCGGGCAAAACGTGAATTCTTACCGCCACCAACAATACGACTTTGCCGATTTGCTGCAAGCCGTCGCCGGGGTGGAAGGCCTGGCGCGGGTACGCTTCACCTCTCCACATCCCAAAGATTTTCCCCGCAAACTTTTGCACGCCATGGCGCAAAACTCCAAGCTGTGCAAGCATATTCATCTGCCCTTGCAAGCCGGCAGCGATATGGTTTTGGAGCGCATGAATCGGACGTACACGAAGCAGGAATTTCTTGACCTCGCCGCAGAGATTCGTGATCTCATGCCGGAAGTTTCATTGACGACGGACGTCATCTGCGGCTTTTGCGGCGAGACTGATGAGGATTTCGAAGATACGCTTGCGGTAGTCGCGGAAGTCGAATTCGATTCCGCCTTCACATTCAAGTATAGCGAGCGCAAGAACACCATCGCTTCGCGCAAATATCCTGACGACGTCCCGGACCAGGCGAAGCAAGAACGCCTTTTGCGCTTGACTCAATTACAACGCGAGATTTCATTGCGCCGTAATGCCGCAGAAGTCGGCAAAGTATACGAAGTGTTGGTCGAAGGCTCGAGTAAGAAAAATGGAGACGAATGGCTGGGCCGCACGGACCACAACAAAGCCGTGGTGTTCGCCGGCCATTGCCGGCCCGGCGAGTTTGTCAAAGTGCGCATCGACGGTTTTGGGCCGAATACATTGATGGGTGCGATTGTAGGAGATTTTCGGCAGCGATTTCGCATTTATCAAGAAGCGGAAGTGTGCTGTGCTTGAACTGTAAGGTCAACGAAAGTAAAGGACGCGGCCATGAATGTTATAGCCTTCCAAACAAAGATAAAAAACGGCGCCATTGAAGTGCCTGCACAATACAGAAAACAACTCGGCACCCATGTTAAGGTTATTGTCTTCCCAGTACGAGGAAAAAAAAATCGAAATGACCTCATCGAACAGCTTTTAGAATCCCCTGTCGAAGTCGAGGGCTTTGCGCCATTCAAGCGGGAGGAAATGTATGAGCGCGGGGACAGAGAGCATTGAATTGACGAAAGAAATTTTGATTGATGCCTCCAAATTAAGGGGGCGCTATTCCTTTTCTTTCTGGGAAAGCTTGGTATTGGCAACAGGTTTGTACGTGAATGCCAGCATATTGTATAGCGAAGATATGCAGGACGGCTTGATCATCGAAAATAAAATGACTATTGTCAACTCGTTCAAATAACTTCTAGCGCAAAAAATCATGATGGCCCGCTTCACGCCTTTTGATTTTTACAATGTCGAGAGCCAAGTCGCCGACGAGGACAAAGCCATCCGCCACCAAGTGCGCGAATTTGTCCAAAAGGAAGTCAAGCCGGTCATTCGCGATCACTATCGCGAAGGCAGTTTTCCCAAGCAATTGATCCCGGCGATCGGTGAAATGGGCTTGCTAGGCGCGAATTTGAGGGGTTACGGCTGCGCGGGCATCAACAACGTCGCTTACGGCCTGATCATGCAAGAGCTCGAGGCCGGCGACAGCGGCGTGCGCAGTTTTGCTTCGGTGCAAGGCGCCCTGGTCATGTATCCCATTCACGCCTTTGGCAGCGAGGATCAAAAGCAAAAGTATCTACCCAAGCTTGCGGGCGCGCAAATGATCGGCTGTTTCGGCTTGACCGAACCGGATTTCGGCTCCAATCCTGACGGCATGATCACCCGTGCTGAAAAGAATACGCGCGGCTACTTGCTCGACGGCCGTAAAATGTGGATCACCAACGGCATGATGGCCGACCTGGCCGTGGTGTGGGCGAAGCTCGACGGTGTTGTGCGCGGTTTCCTCGTCGAAAAAGGCATGAAAGGGTTTCGCGCGCAACCCATGCACGGCAAACTCTCTCTGCGCGCCTCGGACACGGCCGAGCTATTGCTGGATGATTGCCAGGTGCCCGCTGACGCGCTGTTGCCCAAGACTGCGGGCTTGAAATCGGCATTGAGCTGTTTGAGTCAGGCGCGTTACGGCATTGCCTGGGGCGCGCTCGGCGCCGCCCTGGCTTGTTATGAAGAAGCCCTGACGTACGCCCAGGGCCGCATCGTGTTCAACAAGCCGTTGGCCGCATTTCAATTGACGCAGGAAAAATTCGCATACATGCTGACCGAGATCACCAAAATGCAATTGCTGTGCTTGCAGCTCGGCCGGCTCAAAGATCGCGGCGAGACGCATCCCGCGCAAATCAGCCTCGCCAAACGCAATAACTGTGAACACGCTCTGGAAATTGCGCGCATGTGCCGCGAAATCCTGGGCGCGAACGGCATTATCGACGACTACGCCTGTATGCGCCATGCGGCCAATCTCGAAAGCGTGAAAACGTATGAGGGCACGCACGAGATTCACACCCTGATATTGGGCCAAGCGGTGACGGGAATTGCGGCGTTTGAATAACCATTGTTCAGCAATCAGTAATCAGTGCTCCACAACGCACTGATTACTGATCACTGAATACGGATCACTGATTTAAATAAGGTGCATGGTGGAAGAATCAGGAGGTAGCGTGAACGAATACAATCCGGTATTGGATGATGGCATGCCACGGTTCACCTTGGCGCAGGCAAATAAGCTGTTGCCCAAGGTTATTGGTCTCACCGAGCAGGTGATCGAAGACTTACATGAGGCGCGCGAGCGCATGGAATCCGAGGAATTATTCAACGAAGATGACGCGCGGCAGAGTTACGAGGTGCAAGTCGGCCTTACCCTGGAACGCTGGGCCAAGAACGTACGCGCGCTTGGTGCTTACCCCAAAGGCTATTTCACCGTCGACTTCAAAAGTGTGATGCCCGACACCCTGTTCTGTTGGACCTTTGGCGAAAAAGAGATCCGCCACGCCCACAAAATCTGGGAAAACTTCAAGCATCGCCGCTTGATCGAACATCCCGAAGTTTACGCTTTTTCCTTCTCGTTGAACTGAGGCTTCGAGCTCATACCCATGCTCAACTTGATTTTCTTTTCGCTGTTCGTACAACTTGCCGTGGGCACACTGCTCCCCTTGTTTTTCATGTCTCTCGAAGAAATCGGCGTGACGTTTTTCCGTTTCATGAGCGGAGTGGCGGCGCTGCTGCTCGCAATTGCCTGGTGGGCACATCCTTTTGCGCACCCGATTTTCAATCTGTCACCGCTTGCTTTCAGCGGATTTCCTCACCCGGTTATGGGATTAATGGCGGCCACGATTGTGATCTTGCTCGCGGGCAGCATCTGGATCAAGCGCGGCAAAAAAATTTACCTATTTCCTGCCTTCGCATTGGGATTGGCAGTCGTCGTTTGCACGGCGCTGTTTTCTCCGGCGTCGCTAGAGCTGCCGGTCCAGTACTCGGGATTGCGTGCCGCCAGTTTCCTGGCCTCGGCATTATTGCTCGGCACGGTGATGTCTGCCATGATCACCGGCCATTGGTATCTCGTCAATCGTCGCCTGACGATTCAGCCCTTGCGCATTGCCACGGTGCTCTTTTTGGGCGCAACCGTGCTGCGTCTTGTGCTCGTCATTGCGGTTGTCTCCGTCCTGGCGCTTTCCCGCGAAACGCTCGTGTCCCAGGCGGCGCAGGCATTGTTGCAATTCTCCGGCCAGGGCTGGCTGTTTTGGCTGCGCTTTGCGATCGGTCTGATCGGCCCACTGGTTTTCGGTGGGATGATTTACGCGACCGTGAAGATCCGCAGCACGCAATCCGCGACGGGGATGCTCTATGCCACCGTTGTTTTTGTGTTCCTCGGGGAGGCGTTTGCAAAATTCATCTGGTTGTTTACGGGCATTCCTGTTTAATCTACTTAATATTTTCACTCCGTTTTTTTGTTGCTTGATTTTATTGCTCCGTCATTGCTATATTTCTTTTCACACATCTGAATCCAAGCAACGATGCCTGGCGCGAACGGCATCGGCTCACGTCGATGAGAGGATCTCATGCAAGTGCGACAATCGGAAGAGCTGACCTTCCGCCAGCGTCTGGAAATTTTGGTGACGTTGATGTCCGGCAAGCCGTTGCGGCCGGTGCTGGACGCACTCACCAACGTGCAATTGGTGCAAGCGCACGAATTTCTGTGGAACAAAATGGTGGAGTGGCATTACAAAACGCAGCCACGGGAATTCCGGCGTGAGGAGGTGACCCAAAAAATGCTCACTTCACGCGACTATCAAAAGCAGCAGAATTGCGATCTCCGTTTGGATTATTGCAAGGGCGTTGAGTGCATCCGTGCTCATCCCGTATGCGCCAGCAACAAGGTCAAAAACAACATGGAAGTGATGGCGCAGCACCTGCACGAGCTGCTGCGCACGGCGGTATTGCAGCTTGCCGCGCCCGCCGAAAGTACGGTGGGCTCACCCGCTCAGCTAGGGTAATCGATTATGGAACCATGGTGGATATACTTGATCTGCAGTGCCGTTTCGTTTGGCACGGCGTGGTTTTTAGCAAGATTTGTCCTGGCCCAACAACTGGCCAAAAGTCGGGCCTCGGCCAAAGATGTTTTGGAAAATGCCCAGAAAGAAGCCGAGCGCCACAAGCATCAAATGGTCGTGAAGGCCAAAGAGGAGTGGTTCCGCCAGCGCGACGAGCAGGAAAACAAGCTGAAACAGCGCACCCGCAAGATGGAAGAGCAGGAAAGCCGGTGTGATGAGCGCGAAAAAAAGCTCGTGCGCCGTGAAGAAGCGCTCAAACAGCGCGAGCAACAATTCGCACAGCGGGAAGGCGAGCTCGAGTCGCAAAAGCTGGCCATGCGCGCCAAAGACGGCGAACTGGAGCGGTTGATCTCTCAACAAAACCTCGAGCTGTCGAAAATCACCCAGCTCTCGATTGAGGACGCCAAGCAGTTGTTGATGGAAAACCTGCGGCACGAATTCAACAAGGAAGCGGCCGAGCACTACAAGAGAATTGTCGACGAATCCAAGGCCAACGCCTTGCGCGAGTCCAAGCGCATTCTCACCATGACCATCGAGCGTATTGCCTCGGAGCATGCTTCCGAAACCGCGGTCTCGGTGGTACCCATTCCCTCTGAAGAAGTGAAAGGCCGCATTATTGGCCGTGAAGGGCGCAACATCAAAGCATTCGAGCAAGCCACGGGCGTGAAAGTGATCGTGGATGATACGCCGGAAGCAGTGGTGCTGTCGGCGTTCGATCCGGTGAAGCGCGAAGTGGCGCGGCTGGCGTTAGAGAAACTGATCAACAATGGCAAAATTCACCCGCAGCGCGTGGACGAAATTGTGGCGCAATGCGAGCAGGAGGTGGAAAAACAAATCTGGCGGGCGGGTAACGAGTCGATCGCCCGCGTGGGCATCGGCAAGATACATCCGGAAATGATTCGCCACTTGGGCCGCTTGTGTTTTCGCTCGAGCTACGGCCAAAACGTGCTGAGCCATTCCGAAGAAGTCGCTTCGATTTGCGGCTTCATCGCCGCGGAGCTGCGGCTCGACGTGCGTATGGCCAAGCGCGCCGGCCTGCTGCACGACATCGGCAAGGCCATTAGCCAAAACCAGGAGGGTACGCACACGCAGCTCGGGATGGAGATCGCGAAGAAATACAACGAAGATCCCATCGTCATCAACGCCATCGGCTCACATCATGAGGACATTCCTGCCGACAATCTGATTTCGTTGCTGGTGAGCGCGGCGGATGCCATCTCCGGCTCCAGGCCCGGCGCCCGCCGGGATACATTGGAAGGCTACGTCAAGCGCATCGACAAGCTGGAAAAAGTGGCGGACAGCTTCGAAGCGGTGTCCAAGGCCTACGCGATATCGGCAGGCCGCGAAATTCGCGTCATGGTTCAGCCGGAAAAAATCAGCGACGCACAGGCCGATCTGCTCGCCTCGGATATCGCCAAGAAAATCCAGTCGGAGCTGGAATATCCGGGCCAGATCAAAGTCACGGTGTTGCGTGAAACGCGCTCGACGGCGTACGCGAACTGAAGCGCTGTTTTTTGGATCAATACCCTGCTCCTCGGCTTGATTTTGGGATCGCGTTTAGTTGCGACTCCCGCTCTGTGCATGTTCAGGAATCGCATTCCCAAAACTGAGATTTATGCACTTGTGTCTTTCAGCTTCGACAATTGTTTTTGCAGAATAGAACATTGGATTCGTTTTTGCAGTATAAGAAAGAAGCCCGAGGTTTATAGAATAAGAGCTGCAAAAAGCGACTGGTCACGCACCAATCACAATTTTGAAATACCAAACCCCGAGGTGTATGATGGACCGCAAAAGAATTACGATCTTCGCGGTGTTCGCCGCGGTCATTGGCTTGATCGGCTGGTTGTTCGTCAGCGGTTTCGATGACACCATGGTTTACTACATGACCGTGAGTGAATTGAAAGCCCAGACCGCTAAGGCCGAAAGCCGCGGCTTGCGCGTGAGCGGCAACGTCGTGCCGGGCTCCGTGGTGCGCTCGGACGACGGTCTGCAAATGCGCTTCACGCTGGACGAGTTGGGCGAGCACCTGCCGGTGGTGTACCGCGGCATCGTGCCGGACACGTTCAAAGAAAACGCGGGCGTGCTCCTGGAAGGCAAATACGTGAACGGCGAATTTCACGCGGCGCGACTTTTCACCAAATGCGCCAGCAAATACGAGGGCGAAAACGGCGGGCAGTACCCTGCGCAAGAAAAAGGTGCGTCGTGAGCAATGAGAGCTTTAGCGAAAACATCATCCTGCGGGATGACATTTCACCTTTATTCGGATAGGCTCTTCATTCATGTGCCTAACCCTCAAATTTCCTCGACATAACTTATGACTCAACTAGGCAATACCTTCGTCCTGCTCGCCCTCGGTTGTGGTATTTATGCCATCCTCGCTTCGGTCATTGGTATCCGCCGGCAAGATCAACGGTTGGTGGCCAGCGGTGAAAATGCGGCGTTTGCCGTGAATATTTTCCTGCTGCTTGCTGCGATTGGCGTTTGGCAAGCGATTCTGACGGATAATTTCCGCATGGAATACGTCGCCGGCTACAGCAATCGTGCGCTGCCGTTCTTTTACAAAATCACCACGCTGTGGGCGGGCATGAAGGGCTCGCTGCTCTTCTGGGCTTTGTTACTCGCCTGCTTCAACTCCTTTTGCCTCTTGTTGCACCGCCGCAAACAGCCGTTGTTGATGCCGTACGTCACCGCCGTCAACGTGGGTGTGACCCTGTTTTTCATCGCCATGTTCACATTCGTCACACCACTGTTTGAAATGCTGCCCGCCACCCCGCCCGACGGCCGCGGCCTCAACCCCTTGCTGCAGCACTGGGCCATGGTCATTCACCCGCCGATCTTGTACCTCGGCTACGTCGGTTTCACCATTCCATTCGCGTTTGCGATTGCCGCGCTCTTGAGCGGACAGATGGGCAACGAATGGCTCACGCTCACGCGGCGCTGGACCATCGTGCCGTGGTTCTTTCTCGGCATCGGCATGATGCTCGGCGGCAAATGGGCCTATATGGAATTGGGCTGGGGCGGTTATTGGGCCTGGGACCCGGTGGAAAATGCAGCGATGATGCCCTGGCTCACGGGCACCGCTTTTCTGCATTCGGTCATGATTCAAGAAAAAAAGAACATGCTGCGCGTGTGGAACATGGTGCTGATCATTCTCACTTTTACGCTCTGCATTTTCGGCACGTTTCTCACCCGTAGCGGCGTGGTTTCGTCGGTGCACAGCTTTACCCAATCTAGCCTCGGGCCGCTGTTTCTGGGGTTCGTCGGCGTGATTGCCGCCTTTTCTTTGACCGTGCTCGTGCAAAAAGTGCCGGCGCTGAAAAGCCACGTGAAAATGGAATCCGTGATTTCACGCGAATCTGCGTTTTTATTGAACAACGTCGTGTTTCTTGGCGCCTGCTTTGCGGTGTTTTGGGGCACGGTTTTTCCGGTCATTTCTGAGGCGGTGCGCGGGACGAAGATTACGGTCGGTGCGCCCTGGTTCAATGCGGTGAACGTGCCGATTGCATTATTGCTATTGTTGCTGACCGGCGTTGGACCGTTGGTGGCGTGGCGTAAAAGCTCGACGGCGCAACTCAAGAAAGTGTTCTTTCTGCCGATGCTTTGCGGCCTGGCGACCCTTGTCATTCTCTTCGCTTTCGGCATGCGTCATTTTTATGCGCTGATGTCGTTCTCATTGTGTGTGCTGGTCACGGCAACGATCACACAGGAATTTCACCGCGGCGCCATTGCCCGCGGCCATACCAATAGCGAGAGTTACTTCGTAGGCTTGTGGCATCTGCTCCTCAAAAACCGCCAGCGCTATGGCGGCTACGTTGTCCATTTCGGCATGGTGTTGATTTTTCTAGGTGTCACGGGCCAGGCTTTCGTCACCGAGGTTGAAGGCCAGCTCAAACCGGGAGAATCACTCAAGCTGCGCAATTATGAATTGGTTTATCAGAGCACGCGCGAATACTCTGACCCCAATAAAATGGTGGTGGAGTCCACGGTCGTCGTCAAGCGCGACGGTAAAGCTCTGGACACGATTTATCCGCAGAAGCATCTTTATGTCGTGCAGCAGCAGCCCACCACCGAGGTCGCGTTGTTTTCGAATTTGCGCGAGGACTTGTACGTCGTTCTCGGCGAGCATCAATCCGCCACCAATGCGGCCACGTTACATGCTTATCTTAATCCGCTGGTCATGTGGGTCTGGATTGGTGGCATGGTGCTGACTATTGGTACGATGATTTGTTTGTTGCCGGAGATCATGACCAATCGCCGTCCACCTCAGGTATCCATGAAACCGGCGCCCGCACGCAAAACCGAAGCTGCTGCCGCGGCGTAAAATCACAGCATCATAAAATTTTGACCGGCACTTTTTCAACGGATAGATGAAGGCCAGCGGATGATTTTTATCCGCTGGCCTTCATCTATCCGTTGGTATTTTTCCTTAAGGTACAGGACAGATAAACCGTAACCAAGAAGCAGAAGCGCACGCAAAGACGCAGAGACGCAAAGGACAGGCAAAGGTCTTTTCCAACCGCTGATGCCGTTCATGAAAACTTTGGGGGGTAACTGACAATGACTGAAAATGAATTATCCTATGAGATCATAGTGCACGGCTTGGAAGAATAGCCTTCATATTTGTTCTCTTTGCGTAATCTTTGCGCCTTTGCGTCTTTGCGCGGAAGTTTTGTTTTTTTTACAAAGAATCGGAGTAACTACTCAGCTCCTGACGCCAGTGATCGGGGTTAGTACTGCGAGAAACTGGCCGCGAAATCAGATATTAAAAATCAATAACTTGCAGTTTAGTTTCTTGGAAGACACCACGTAGACGCTCTACAGAGCCCTCATGGTGGTTTCTAGTGGACTGAGCAGTTACGATTTAAATTAAGAGGGATCAAAGCATGAACATCACCCGCGACCTATTATTCGAGCTTCCCAAAACCGACCTGCACGTGCATCTCGATGGTTCGCTGCGGGTGAAAACTGCGATGGAGCTGGCCAAACAAAACGACGTGACGCTGCCCGGCAATCGCGAAGAGGAAGTCTATAATTACTTGTCCGTCAAGGGGCAAGTGGAAAGCCTCAACGAATATCTCGATAAGTTCGACGTGATCCTGAAGCTTTTGCAGGATTACGAAGCGTTGCGGCGTACCGCCTATGAATTGGCGGAGGATGCCGCGCGGGAAAACGTAACCTACATGGAAGTGCGCTATTCACCCCTGCTCCATCAGGACCAAGGTTTGTCGTTGGAGCAAGTCGTGGATGCCGTGCTCGAAGGCTTGCAAGAAGCGGAAAGAAAGTATCACATCAAAACGGGCGTGATTATTTGCGCGATTCGCAGCTTCGACCGCTCCAAATCGCTGCGCCTGGCCGAGCTGGCGGTGCAGTACAAGCGCAAGGGCGTGGTCGGCTTCGACCTTGCCGGCCGCGAAGAGGACAATCCCGCGAAAGAACACGCCAAGGCATTTTACACCATCCGCAAGGAATGCATCAACTGTACCGTGCACGCGGGTGAGGCTTATGGTCCGGCGAGCATTCATCAAGCCATCCACGTTTGCGGCGCGCATCGCATCGGCCATGGCACGCGTCTCTATGAAGACGAAGACCTGATGAACTACGTGCGTGATCACCGGATTCCGCTGGAGGTGTGCCTGACCAGCAACGTCCAAACCAAGGCCGTCATGCGCATCGAGCACCATGCCTTTAAGAAATATCTCGACAACCAACTGCGCGTGACACTGAACACCGACAACCGCCTGATCTCGCGCACCACCGTCACCGACGAGTTGTGGCTGGCCGTTCAAACCTGGGACTTGGACTTCGAAGAAGTCAAAAAAATTACTCTCAACGGCTTCAAAAGCCTGTTTGTTCCCTTCCCTGAGAAGGCCAAAATTTATAACGAGGCTAAGACGCGGCTGAACCAGTTTGGATGATTTGATCACGAGCCGTCTGGGCAGCTATATCTACGCTTCACTTTCCTTCGCTCCAACCGAATACAATAATACTCCCCGCACTAACGACAGCGATGCCATTGGTATGGTCATTCGAGCATCCAGGCTTGTCTTATCGCACTTCCCACTCTTTTTCTTCGGGAGGATTCTATTAAACGGTGACAAAGTTGCGCAGTGTGCCATGCTGCGCACTTTTTTTTTGTGTTAGATGAATATTGTATGTTTCTTTGACATGCCTTTTTCCAAACGCGGCTAGTAGCAGCCGCAATCAATTTCTTGACCGGAGACAGCAATGGCGGTAAACCAGATCGAGCTCGCCGAAGCGGTTGCCCATCTGCGGACGCAGCTCCAAGCGGCGATCAAAGAGGGCGAGGGCCAGGAGCTTCGTTTCGTTCTTCAGGAGATCAACGTCGAGCTGAAATGTTCCCTCACGCGCGAAGCTGGCGTCAGTGGCGGCGTAAAGTTTTGGGTGGTCGATGCGAAAACCAAAGGAACGCTGGGCGACGAAACCGTGCAAACGATCAGGCTGAAGCTGACCCCGGCCGGCAAAGACGGGGGCCAGACGTTGCTCAGCGACATCG
Source organism: bacterium (assembly GCA_050732395.1). Taxonomy (GTDB): domain Bacteria; phylum Zhuqueibacterota; class Zhuqueibacteria; order Zhuqueibacterales; family Zhuqueibacteraceae; genus JBIOXB01. The sequence continues at coordinate 6,493 of JBOHQX010000272.1, read as the reverse complement.
ATGAAGTCAAATAGGCGCCGGCAGGAGAATTCGCTCGAGAACGCCTCAGCTTCTTTGAGCCTTTCGGCACCGCTTATCCTTCGGGCTCCATGCTCGAGTACAATGGACGCCTTCGGCGTAGGTTTGCGCATGGTCCTGTGAAAACAGCCAGTCATCGGCACGAAGCAAATGCTTAAACAACCAAGGAGACGAAAGTGAAGGACTATCAATGGCTTGCTGAAATCCGCGTGCGCGTAGACGATAAGAAGTACTCTCTCAGTACCGGCGTGCCTCTGAGTCGCCGCTACGTTCTTACCACCGGCCACGGCGTGCCGAAACCAGACGATGACAAGCTCCACGCTGAGATCCGTTTCATCGCTGATTTCCACAACAGTTTCCCCTGGTGCCAAGCTAAGACCGTTTGGCACGGCGGCAAAACCCTCGATGCAGCGTTGCTGGAGATCTCCGAAAACCACGATCTGCACTCCGTCTCTTATACCACCGCCCTGCCCAGGACGACGACCCCTTGGGAAGGCGCCGGCTTTCCGGCGGCGAATAAGATCAGTGAAGGCGAGCTTGCCGGCGAGCGCGACTCCAAGGGGCTGAGGGGAGTATACTCTCCCGGCGGCAATTTGAAAAGCCAGGAATTGGACCTGACCGTGGAAAGTCCTCCAGATATCTCCGGCAAGTGGGCGGGCATTTCCGGCGCCCCGGTGTTTTGTGAAGGCAAGCTGATCGGCATCATCAAGAGCTGTCCTGAAAGCTTCAAAGGCTTCAGACTGTGCGCCGTGCCGATGTCACTCCTGCTGGCGAACGCTGATCTGCGCAAGCTGCTCGGCTACGATGAGCGCGAGAAACTACTGGCGCAAAAACAGGCAAGAGTCGTGACCCTGTTGGCAGGTTCAGAAGAAGTCCTCGCCGCTTTACACGCGCAGCCCGCCTTGCACAACACGCCAAAGCAACCCCTGGTGCTTGCCGAAGCACTCTTGCACATGGATGTTGGCGAATTTGTCCGCATTGTATATCAAGCTAGTGGTGAGAAGAACGTACTCGGGGGCAAAGAGCGCCAAGCAATGGAAGAAGTGCTGGGCGAGTTGTTACCATTGCTCTACGATCCCGGCGTGGTCGAATCGGTGCGGTTAAACCTGCATCTCGGCGTGCTCTTCAGCTTGCCGGCAGCGACCGCAATGATCGCCGAGATCATCATGGCCGGTATCGATCGCCGCCCGGCACTCTACCGCAAACCCGTTCCCGGCGAGGAGTTTCCTGTCGGCAGTCCGGTCATCGAATTGCCGCCGGAGTGCGGCTTCTCAACTACCGTCCCGGATGTCGCCAATGCCTTTGACGAGCATCTGTTCAACAAATTCGCTCCAGCAGACCGGGATAAGGTGCGGAATCTCGACGAATTGAGGACATTGGTCAATGATGAACTCGAGTATATCGCCACATTGAAGAAGCCCTTTCCGTTTCGGCATTACTTTATTTGCCCACAGCCGGCAAGGGAGGCCGATCGCCACACGCTCATGACACTGGAAAAGCACTATCCACAACTGTTTTTCATCACCCTGACCGGCGATTCGTTGCGCAGCGAGCGCAAGCCGTGCCGCCCTTTACGTGACTTTTTTGCTCCCAAGCCCGGAGTAAACGCCGCATGATCCACTTGAAGATCACAGAAGGCACCACCGTTACGCTGGCCACCATCGGTGACGCGCCACGTCAAGTGCATGTCTTCGATTCCGATTCCATCGATGCCGTCAATGCTGCCATCGCGGCAAAAAGGCCACTGCTGGTGCGAGGCGAGCCCGGCACCGGTAAAACCCAGCTCGCCCGCGCCGCCGCCAAAGCACTGGGCTGGGCCTTCGTGCCCACCACTATAGATGCGCGCAGTGAAGCTACGGATCTGCTCTATCGTCTCGATGCTGTCACCCGACTGGGCGAAGCACAAGTCACCGCGGTCCTGGGCAAAAAAGACGAAAACGAGGTCCGGGCGCTGCTTGCCGAGAAAAACTTCGTCCATCCCGGCCCGCTCTGGTGGGCGTTTGACTGGAGCTCAGCGCTCAAGCAAGCGAAGCTGGTGCAAGCCGAAGCTCCGGCACAAGCCGATGCCGGCGACCCTCAAAAGGGCTGCGTGCTGCTCATCGATGAGATCTACAAGGCCGATGCCGATTTGCCCAATGGCCTGCTCGAGGCCTTTGGCAACGGCCGCTTCCAGCCCGCCGGCATCAAAGACGCGGTTTGCCGCAGCGACCGGCCGCTACTGGTGGTGATCACCACCAACGAAGAGCGCGCGCTGCCCGACGCCTTCTTGCGGCGTTGCCTAGTGCTGTATTTCAAATTGCCCGAGGGTGACGCACTCATTCGATTCTTCGTCGACCGTGGCAAAGCCCATTTTGGCAAGGTTCATGAAGAGATACTGCAGGAGGCCGCAATTCAGGTGCGTGACGATAGGCTCTATTGGCAGGAGCGCAGTTTGGTGGCACCTGGGCTGGCGGAATATCTCGATCTAGTGCGCGCGGTAACTGAGCAGGCGGTCTCCTTGGCAGAGCAGAGGAAACTGCTCGCCCGCCTCAAGGGCTTTGTGCTCAGAAAACACCCACCCGAGGAGACTGCCTGATGCCCATGTGCGGACGCGCAGATCTGGTGCGCATTCTGCGTAAGTAAGGAGAAGGACGCTTTTCTCGCCAGTCTCGCCGGTTTTATTCCTCTTGCCGAGTTCGGCAAACCGTCGCCGCTGCCAAAGTCCGAAATCGAGCTATCGCCCCCGGAGGGAAGCGAAGTGGTCGGGCTGGAAACGCCGCCGCAGCAAATTGACTGGGCGCCGCTGCCGTTTTTCTACGCTGCAACGTTCGAGCCTTACAGCGACAAGCTCGAGATGGTCCAGACCCGCATGAGAAAAGGGGCCTTCACTCCAAATGATCTGACCGATCGCAAGTTGGTTCCAGGCTCGCAGGCGCCGAAGCCGGTGTGCTGCTCGCGCCCTGGCCGCGTCTGCAGCGCCAGGTTGCAAGTCTGGTGCAAGAGCAGGTAGAGAGCCGTAACCTTGACCTCGAAGTGTTGTTGCGCCAGCTCAGTCGCGGTTGCATGCCGGCTGCTCTGCCGTTCCGCCGGCGCAAACGTTGGCCGCGCCGTCTGCATGTGGTGCTCGACCGCAGTCGCCGCTTGACCCCCTTCTGGCACGACCAGGACGAAGCATTGCGCCAGCTGCAGCGTCGTCTCGGCCCATCCTATGTGAACGAGTTTCATATTTTCGACGGCATGGAAGCACCGCTTCCCACTGGCAGCGCCCGGCGGAAGAATGTCTCCCTGGCCTCCGGCGCCTCAGTGTTGGTGCTCGGCGATTGCGGCTGCCTCGCCGGGTATGCGCCGCTGATGCAACAATGGCAACGCTTCGGATGTAATTTACAGGCAAGCGGCGATAGGCCAAAAGTCTTGCTGCCGGCGCAGCCCGGACGCTGGCAATCCCAGTACTTGCCGCATTGGCAGATGGCGCCTTGGGAAGCGTCGCGCGTTGCGCTACCGGGGCACAGGCCGGCATGGCTGGCCGAATGCGCCTTACTCTTGTTGACCCTTGCAGCTCGAGCGGTGCGCGTCGAGCCAGGCCTGCTGCGCACCCTCCGCCGTCTTCTTCCGATTGCCCGGACCGATGCCGGCGCTGCAGCCGACGTTTGGACCCATCCCTACGTGTCGAGTGGTTCCTCGGTAGCGCTGACGATTTCCATCGAAGTCCTGGAGGACTTGCGCGCTCGCTTTCAGCAGCTAGAACCGGCACTGCGTGAATAGGCGCTGCGCGCCCTGCGGCGCTGGCGCGAAGCGTTGCCAAAGGAAATCTGGTACGAAGAACTGCTGAGCCTTGCGCCGGACGACCAAAGACATTTTGCCAATGAGATTGCCCTGGCGCATGAGGATTTTCTGCGCATTGCGGCCACGATCAAGCACGGTGGCGAGCCGGACGGCCAGCAGCTTGACGGCGTCATCGCCTGGTTTCTCCGCTTTCATCCGCGCGTGCGCGGCCATCCTGAGTTATGGCGAACCAACCCTGCACTTCGCGCTGCCCTGCACCAAGCCGCGGCCTTCGTCTATCGCGATGAGCCGGTGGCACCGACTGCCGCTGGTTTTGACCCGCGCTTGATCGGCGAGCCTGGCCCCGAGCGCGTCTGGACCGTGCGCCAGATCGGTGACGTCCTGCGCATCTCCGATGAGGACAGCCCAGCGCACACCGCCGCCCCGGGCAGCCCGCTGGCGCTGCTGCCTTCGACTCGGCCTATTGTCCAACACATGGTCGGTGCGCCGGAGCTCTCTATCGCGGAACATGGCTCCATTGCGGCGTTGCGCCTGGATCCGGCCACTGGCAAGCTTATCAATGGGAGGTTGGTGAAGCCTGCCTGGGCAAGCGCTTGGGGACAAAACCAGTACGGCATTTGGGTGGCCTTCACCTATGGCGAGGTCGAGCAGCGGTTGCGCTGGATTCCGCCTGGGCGCTTTATTATGGGCTCGCCGAAAAGCGAAGCCGGGCGTTTTGACGATGAACTGCCGCACAGGGTGACGCTGACGCAGGGCTTCTGGCTCTTCGACACGCCAGTGACTCAGGCGCTGTGGACAGCGGTGATGGGGATGAATCCGAGCCGGTTCAAGGACTCGCGGCGACCGGTAGAGAATGTGAGTTGGGATGACTGTCAGGCGTTCATTGAGAAGATCAATCGGCAAATACCCGGTTTGGCCTTGCGACTTTCCACTGAAGCAGAATGGGAATATGCATGCTGCGCTGGTACCACGGCTGCAACTTATGCCGGTGATTTGCAGATTCAGGAGACGGAAGCCGAGGGACTGAACCATATTGCCTGGTACTGGGGCAACAGCACAGGCGAAACGCATCCGGTGGCGCAAAAGTCGCCGAATGCTTGGGGGTTGTATGACATGCTCGGGAATGTCTGGGAGTGGTGTAGTGACTGGTATGGCGCGTACTCGGACAAGAAGGATGAGATCGACCCCTCCGGGCCTGAGATGGGCGCCGGCCGGGTCTTCCGGGGCGGTGGCTGGCGCGACGACGCGCGCTTCGTGCGGGCTGCCATCCGCAGCCGCTGGCACCCCGTCGACCGCGGCGGCGATCTCGGCTTCCGCTGTGCCCGAGGTCAGGAGATGACAGGCGGCGGCGCGGCAGGGCCTGCGCCAGCGGAGCGCGCAGGCCTGCAAGCCCGCCGCCGAGAAGCAGGCAAGTCCGTCCGCTTCGATGCCGGCGGGCGCAGTGCCAAGAAGCAGGGCAAGATAAAAACCAGGAAGATGAAATAATCTTAATCAACTTATTTGACAGGCTGCAGAGACGAGAATGAAAATCAAGATCGTGACCATACCCATTCACGCCGGCAGCGAACAGGAAAACGAATTGAACCGTTTTCTCAGCAGCCATCGCATTCTGTCGGTCGACAAGCGTTTTGTCGAAGCCGGAGCGGACAGCGCCTGGTCAATCTGCTTGTGCTGGACCGAATTGCGCGAGCAAGCGCCTATCCAAAAAGGCAAGATCGATTACAAGCAAGTGCTGAATGAGAATGAATTCGCCCTTTACGCGAGCGTGCGTGAGCTGCGCAAAAGACTGGCAGAGCAGGAGGGCGTGCCGGCGTATGCACTTTTTACCAACGAGCAGTTGGCAGAGATGGTGCAGCAGCACGTTGCCGGCATAACCGATCTCGCCAAAATCAAAGGTGTCGGCACGGCGCGCGCACAGAAATACGGCGAGGAGTTTGTCCGCTGCCTCAAAAACGAAGCACAAAAGCTGAAGAAAGTCGAGAAAAGCGGGAGTGACAATGCATCGAAACAACTTCAGCTTGGCTGACCTCGCCGACTTGAACACGCTCGCTGATGCCTTTTGGCGGGCGGCCAGGAAAAAGCAGGATCGTGTCGAAGTGCAACGTTTTGCCCGGCATCTCGATGAGCAGCTCGATCGCCTGGCTCGTCAGATTCGAAATGAAACGCTGACGCTGGGACACTTTAACCACTTTCGCATCCACGATCCCAAGCCGCGAGAGATTAGTGCCCCTGGTTTTCGTGAGCGCGTTCTGCATCATGCACTCATTCACCACCTTGGACCCATCCTCGATCGCGCCGCCGTTTACGACAGCTATGCATGCCGGAAAGGTAAGGGACCAGTGCGCGCCGTTCTTCGCGCCCAGCAACATCTACGCCGCTTTTCCTGGTATGTGCAGATCGACATCCGGCGCTATTTCGATAGTATCGATCATGAGATTCTGAAAGGACTTGTGCGCCGCAAACTCAAAGATCGGGGCGTGCTGGCCCTGTGCGACCGCATCATCGATAGCTATCACACCACGCCCGGCTGTGGTTTGCCCATTGGCGCCCTCACTTCGCAATATTTTGCCAATCTTTATCTCGACGGCCTTCCAAGCAACATGTCATGCAGGAGGCATCTTTTTCAGCACAAGCACCGTGCCAGAAACTTAACAAGATCCCTACGGGATGACACGGTGGTGTTGCTTGCCGAACCAACCCCGATCACCGGGGG